>NZ_QQXK01000021.1 GCF_003575975.1 Galactobacter valiniphilus
CCATTGGGATATGGTGTAATTGGCAACACTACGGTTTCTGGTACCGTCATTCTAGGTTCGAGTCCTGGTATCCCAGCGAGATCAGTTTGATCTTGTGATAAATGCAGTTTCGGCTGCCATATCGCGTCCGGCCCCATCGTATAGCGGCCTAGTACGTCGCCCTCTCACGGCGGTAACGCGGGTTCAAATCCCGCTGGGGTCACGGATGCACTTGTTTTAGCTGCGTTGCTTTCAACAGCTCCGCGTCGCGAATCCAGGTGCACCAGCGCGGCCCCATCGTATAGCGGCCTAGTACGTCGCCCTCTCACGGCGGTAACGCGGGTTCAAATCCCGCTGGGGTCACGATCAAATCGGCACCCCCTCTCACGAGGGGGTGCCGATTGCTTTTTCTTCCCCCCGATGCCGAGCTGGGCTCGGCCGGCATCACCGCGTGACTGTGGGCTGGATCGCACCCGCAGGCGGCCGCTCGGCGCGACGCCGGGCGGCGCGCGCTCGGTTCGCGTCCTGTGCGCCGATCGGGTAGGATGGTTTCTCGTTGGACGGCTCGCCCGCGAGCCGGAAGGCACCATTGGGATATGGTGTAATTGGCAACACTACGGTTTCTGGTACCGTCATTCTAGGTTCGAGTCCTGGTATCCCAGCGAGATCAGTTTGATCTTGTGATAAATGCAGTTTCGACTGCCATATCGCGTCCGGCCCCATCGTATAGCGGCCTAGTACGTCGCCCTCTCACGGCGGTAACGCGGGTTCAAATCCCGCTGGGGTCACGGATGCACTTGTTTTAGCTGCGTTGCTTTCAACAGCTCTGCGTCGCGAATCCAGGTGCACCAGCGCGGCCCCATCGTATAGCGGCCTAGTACGTCGCCCTCTCACGGCGGTAACGCGGGTTCAAATCCCGCTGGGGTCACGAATAGCAAAGGGACCGGTCCACTAGGACCGGTCCCTTTCTCATGTTCCCAAGGGAAGGAGGGGCAGTGGGAAGCAACCGCGAAGCCCCACGCACGGTCGCCGAGGCCTCCGAGGCGGAGCTCGTCGAGCTGCTGCACGCGGTCCTGCCTGTGCACGCCTCCGCCGGTGTCGTGCTGGGGATTGGCGACGACGCCGCCGTCTTGAGCCCCTCCGCCGTCAGGACGGTGGCCACGGTCGACGCCGCGGTCGAGGGCGAGGACTTTCTGAGCGTGTGGCCCAGCGGCTACGCGACGACGGGTTGGGACGTCGGGTTCAAGTCCTGCGCCCAGAACCTCTCGGACGTCAACGCCATGGGGGCCGAGGCCACGAGCGCGCTCCTGGTGCTGGCCTTGCCGGCGGCCACGCCCGTGGACTGGGTTCGAGGCTACGCCGAGGGTTTTGCAGCGGCTGCGCAACGTCTAGGCGCAGCCCGCCTGCGCGTGGTGGGCGGTGACCTCTCCGGCACGCGCACCCTCACGGTGAGCGTCAGCATGAGCGGTGAGCTGCCCGGGCCGGCCCTCCTGCGCTCCGGCGCCAGCGCGGGCGAAAGCCTGATCGTGGTGGGGGAGACCCTCGGCCGCGCCGATGTGGCACTGGGACTCTTGGCGTCTCGGCGCCCTGCGGATCGCGTGGAAGCGTGGGATCAGCGCGCTCGCGCCGTGTCCAGGGCCCTCTTCGAGCCCTTGCCCCCGCTGTCCGCGGGGCCGGCCCTCGCGGCGATCGCCGGCGCCGCCATGGACATTTCGGATGGGCTCGTGCGCGACGGAGCTCGGCTGGCCCGCGCCTCCGGCGTGGGTCTGGAGTTGGATCCGGTCGCCCTGCAGGCCGAGCTTGCCACCCTGGAGGGCTGGGCCGGGCGGCACGCGAGCCGCGGGCTCGAGCACGTGCTCTACGGCGGGGAGGATCACCTTCTGCTCGCGACGCTCCCGGAGGGAACGCCGCTGCCTACGGGGGCGCGAAGCATCGGGCGCGTCGTCGAGGGTGCTGGGGTGTCGCTGGCGGGCGAACACCTGGATGAGCGTCGTGGCTTCGACCACTTCGCCTGAATCCGCAGGCCGGCGGGCCCTCGGGACTGTCACAGCGCCCGCCGGAAAGCGTTCCGGGGGTCAGCCGCGCAGCGCTGAGGAGAGCTGGGCGGCGACGCGGCAGATCGCCTCGGCGTGCAGCTTGCCGGGGTGGCGGGAGAGGCGCTCGATTGGCCCCGACATGGACAGGGCGGCGATCACGCGTCCTGAAGGCCCGCGCACCGGGGCGGAGACCGAGGCGACCCCCGGCTCACGCTCGCCGAGCGACTGCGCCCAGCCGCGGCGTCGAACACCGGCCAGCACCGTGGCCGTGAAGCGGGCGCCCTCAAGGCCGTCCACGAGCCGGCCGTGGTCCTCCCATGCCAGGAGCACCTGGGCGGCGGAGCCGGCCTTCATCGACAGCTGAGAGCCGACCGGGATGGTGTCCCGCAGGCCGACGGGGCGTTCGGCCGAGGCGACGCACACGCGGTGCTCGCCCTGGCGGCGAAACACCTGCGTGCTCTCGCCCGTGAGGTCGCGCAAGTGAAGCAGGAGGGGGCCGGCGGCCGCCACGAGCCGGTCCTCGCCGGCGGCGGAGGAGAGCTCCACAAGGCGCGGACCCAGCATGAAGCGCCCGTGCACGTCCTTGGCCAGCAGGCGGTGATGCACCAGGGCCTGGGCCAGGCGGTGCACGGTGGGCCTGGCCAGGTGTGTGGTCTCCACGAGCTGCGCCAAGGAAGCCGGGCCGGCCTCGAGCGCATCAAGCACCTCGGCCGCCTTGTCGATGACGCCTACTCCGCTGGGGTTGTCCATGCCGACTAGCCTCCCATCTCAAATAGTAAGATGCAAGACCGCATTCTGGACGTCCCTCGTCCCGCTCTGTGAAAATTGGGGCATCAACACCCGAGATTCTCTGGAGGATGAGATGACGACGACGTCACGGCCGCGCACGCTGGCCGAGAAGGTCTGGGACGACCATGTGGTCACCCGCGGTGAGGGCGAGGGCGCGCAGCGTCGCCCCGATCTGCTCTACATCGACCTTCACCTCCTCCACGAGGTGACGTCGCCGCAGGCCTTCGAGGGGCTCCGCCTCGCCGGGCGCCAGCTGCGTCGCCGCGATCTGACGATCGCCACCGAGGACCACAACACCCCCACGCTGGAGATCGACAAGCCGATCGCCGACCCCATCAGCGCCAAGCAGATCCAGACCCTGCGCAACAACTGCGAAGAGTTCGGCGTCCGCCTGCACTCCCTAGGTGATCGCGAGCAGGGCATCGTGCACGTCGTGGGTCCCCAGCTGGGCCTGACCCAGCCCGGCATGACCATCGTGTGCGGCGACTCCCACACCTCCACCCACGGCGCGTTCGGCGCCCTGGCCTTCGGCATCGGCACCTCCGAGGTCGAGCACGTCATGGCCACCCAGACGCTGCCGCTGAAGCCGTTCAAGACCATGGCGATCAATGTCGAGGGCACCCTGCGCCCCGGGGTGAGCTCCAAGGACATCATCCTGGCCGTCATCGCCAAGATCGGCACGGGTGGCGGGCAGGGCTACGTCCTTGAATACCGCGGCTCGGCGATCCGTGCGCTCTCCATGGAGGCGCGCATGACGATCTGCAACATGTCCATCGAGGCCGGCGCCCGCGCCGGCATGGTGGCCCCCGACGACACGACCTTCGAGTTCATCAAGGGCCGGGCGCACGCCCCCGAGGGTGCCGACTGGGAAGCGGCCGTCGAGTACTGGCGCTCCCTGGGTACCGATGAGGGTGCCACCTTCGACGCCGAGGTCTTCCTCGACGCCGACGAGCTCGAGCCCTTCGTCACGTGGGGCACGAACCCCGGCCAGGGCGTCTCGCTGTCCCAGACCGTCCCGAACCCGGACGAGATCGTGGACGAAAACGAGGCGGCCAACGCCCGCAAGGCGCTCGACTACATGGGCCTCACGGCCGGCACGCCCATGAAGGACATCCGTGTGGACACCGTGTTCCTCGGTTCCTGCACCAACTCCCGCATGGAGGATCTGCGCGCCGCCGCCGACATCATCCGTGGGCGCGAGAAGGACCCGGAGGTCCGGATGATTGTGGTCCCGGGCTCGGCACGCGTGCGCCTCGAGGCCGAGGCCGAGGGGCTGGACAAGGTCTTCAAGGACTTCGGCGCTGAGTGGCGCTTCGCCGGCTGTTCCATGTGCCTGGGCATGAACCCGGACCAGCTGGCCCCGGGGGAGCGCTGCGCCTCCACGTCCAACCGCAACTTCGAGGGACGCCAGGGCAAGGGGGGCCGCACCCACCTGGTCTCGCCGGTCGTGGCCGCCGCCACCGCGGTGCGCGGCACGCTGTCCTCGCCCTCCGACCTGCCCGTCGCCGTCGCCTGAGCGCGGAAAGGATCAAGGAAGAAACATCATGGAGAAGTTCACCACCCACACGGGCATCGGCGTCCCCCTGCATGCCTCGAACATCGACACCGACCAGATCATCCCTGCGGTCTACCTGAAGCGCATCACCAAGACGGGCTTCGACGACGCCCTGTTCGCCAACTGGCGCCAGGACCCCGAGTTCATCCTGAATCAGGAGCCCTTCAAGCGTGGCTCCGTGCTTGTGGCCGGCCCCGACTTCGGCACCGGTTCGTCCCGCGAGCACGCGGTGTGGGCGCTGCGCGACTACGGCTTCAAGGCCGTGATCTCCTCGCGCTTCGCCGACATCTTCCGCGGCAACTCCGGCAAGCAGGGTCTCGTTGCCGCGCAGGTCGATCAGGGTGATGTCGAGCTCATCTGGAAGGAGCTGGACAACAACGCCGGCGCGGAGGTGACGGTGGACCTGCCGTCGCAGACCGTGTCCGTCGGTGCCCTCACGGTGCCCTTTGCTATCGATCCGGATACGAAGTGGCGCCTGACCGAGGGCTTGGATGACATCGACCTCACGCTGCGCAAGCGGGACGAGATCGCGGAATACGAGGCGGCCCGCCCGGGTTTCAAACCGAAGACCCTTCCCGCCCGGTCCTGATTTCGCCGCGCCGTGCCCCGGCCCGTCAGGGGACCGGGGCACGGCGCTGGGTATGATGAACCAGCCCCTGGGAAGACCCTCGGGCGGCAGACGAACGCGAGGTGTTTTCGAGCGTGTTGAACAAGGTGCTGACCATCAACGGCGGCCGCCCCCTGTCCGGATCCGTGAAGGTCCGCGGGGCCAAAAACCTCGTGCCCAAGGCCATGGTGGCCTCCCTGCTCGGCGACGGCCCGTCCGTCCTCCGCAACGTCCCGGAGATCAAGGACGTCGAGGTCGTGACCGGCCTCCTGGAGCTGCACGGCGTCACCGTGGTGAAGGACCCCGAGACGGGCGACCTTACGCTGGATCCGAGCGGTGCCAAGAGCGCCAACTCCAAGGAGATCGACGCCTTCGCCGGCGACTCGCGCATCCCGATCCTCTTCTGCGGACCGCTCATGCACACGATCGGCGAGGCCTTCATCCCCGATCTGGGCGGTTGCCGCATTGGCGATCGTCCCATCGACTACCACCTGGCCGTCCTGCGCAACTTCGGCGCCATCGTGGACAAGGCCTCGAACGGCATCACCATCTCGGCGCGCGAGGGACTGCGCGGCGCCAAGGTGGAACTGCCCTACCCGAGCGTCGGTGCCACGGAACAGGTGTTGCTCACCGCCGTGCGCGCCAAGGGCACCACCGAGCTCAAGAACGCCGCCATCGAGCCCGAGATCCTCGATCTCATCGACGTGCTGCAGAAGATGGGCGCCATCATTCACGTGCGCGATCAGCGCACCATCGTCATTGAGGGCGTGGCCCGCCTGCGCGGCTACGACCACGTGGCCCTGCCTGACCGCAACGAGGGCGCCTCGTGGGCCTCCGCGGCCCTCGCCACGGGCGGCGACATTTTTGTGGAAGGCGCGGATCAGCGCGACCTCGCCGCGTTCCTGAACACCTACCGCAAGCTCGGTGGCGACTTCGATGTGCGCATCGACGGCATCCGCTTCTTCCACCCCGGCGGCGACCTGAACCCGCTCGTCGTGGAAACCGATGTGCACCCCGGCTTCATGACCGATTGGCAGCAGCCGCTCGTCGTGGCGCTGACCCAGGCACAGGGCGTCTCGATCGTCCACGAGACGGTCTACGAGAACCGCTTCGGCTTCACCGACGCTCTCGTGCGCATGGGCGCCACGGTGCAGCTGCACCGCGATTGCCTCGGCTCGCTGCCCTGCCGCTTCGACAACCGCGACTTCCTGCACTCCGCGGTGATCACCGGCAAGTCCGAGCTGCACGGCGCCGACTTCGTCATCCCGGACCTGCGCGGCGGCTTCTCGCACGTCATCGCGGCCCTCGTGGCCAAGGGCACCTCGAACGCCAGCGGCATCGAGCTCATCAACCGCGGCTATGAGCACTTCCTCGAGAAGCTGCAGGGCCTCGGCGCCGACGTCGAGCTTCGCGAGGCCGCGCACTGATGCGCCGAACCCCGGCCGAGCCGCTCGGTACCCGCGCCGCCTTCGGCTTTGCCGGCGCCCTGGTGCGCCCCATCATGAACGCGATCATGTCGCGCCGCTGGGTGGGTCTCAAGCAGATTCCAGGCGGCTCGGTCGTGGTCTCGAACCACATGAGCGAGATCGATCCGCTCGTGGTGGCCCACGCGATCTATTCGAACGGGCATTACCCACGCTTCCTTGCCAAGGCCTCGCTCTTCAAGATTCCGGTGGTGGGCAAGGTGCTGACGGGCACGGGTCAGGTGCCCGTGGATCGCGGCGGCGCGGGCGCGGGCGCCTCGCTTGAGGCCGGGCGCAAGCTGCTGGACCGCGGCGGCATCATCGTGGTCTATCCGGAGGGAACGCTCACGCGCGATCCCGATTTGTGGCCAATGAAGGGGCACACCGGTGCGGCCCGCCTCGCGCTCAAGACCGGGGCCCCCGTGATCCCCGTGGTGCATTGGGGCGATCAGGAACTGCTGCCGCGCTACGGCAAGTCGCTCAAGCTTTTTCCCCGCAAACGCGCCACGGTCAAGGCCGGAGTGCCCGTGGACCTCGACGATCTGCGCGGCAAGCCGCTCACCAAGGGACTGCTCGCCGAGACGACCGAGCGCATCATGCGCGCCGTCACCGACGAAGTCCAGAGCCTGCGCGGCGGCACCCCGCCCGCCGAGCTCTGGGACCCGGCGGCCCACGGACAGGCGTCCACGGGCCGCAACATCGAAGAGAACACCGCCCCGCGCGAGGAGTCGCCCACCGGCGAGACTCGCCCAGGCACTGAGGAGTAGACATGAGGCGCGCACCACACCGCATCGCGGTGATGGGATCGGGCAGCTGGGGCACCACCTTCGCGAAGGTGCTCGCTGACGCAGATGCGAACGCCGAGGTGGTGCTGTGGGCTCGCCGCGCCGAGGTCGCGGCCGAGATCAACGAGCAGCACACCAACGCCAACTACTTGGGCGAAATCCGCCTGCCAGGCAATGTGAGTGCCACGGACGACCCGGTCGCCGCCCTGCAGGGTGCCGAGCTGGTCATCCTTGCCGTGCCCGCCCAATCGCTGCGCCAGCAGCTGGGGGAGTGGGGTCAGGCCATCGCCGCGGATGCGGTGGTGGTGAGCCTCATGAAGGGCCTGGAGCGCGGCACCGATCTGCGCATGACGCAGGTCGTGGCGCAGGTGCTCGGCGTCAGTGACGACCGCCTCGCCGTCGTTTCCGGCCCCAATCTCGCCAAGGAAATCGCCCGCGAGGAGCCCACCGCTTCGGTGGTCGCGTGCTCCTCCCAGGAGACCGCGGACTGGATCGCCCGCTCGTGCACACCCGCGTACTTCCGCCCCTACACGAACACGGACCTCGTGGGCGTGGAGATCGGCGGCATTGTCAAGAACGTCATCGCCCTGGCCGTGGGCATCTGCGACGGCATGGGCATGGGGGATAACACCAAGGCCACGATCATCACGCGAGGCCTGGCCGAGACCACCCGTCTTGCCTTGGCTCTCGGCGGCAGCGCCGACACCATGGCGGGCCTCGCCGGCCTGGGCGACCTCGTCGCGACGTGTTCATCGCCGCTCTCGCGCAACCGCACCGCCGGCCGCCTGATCGGCGAGGGCAACACCCTTGATCAGGTTGCCGAGAAGATGACGCAGGTGGCCGAGGGCATCAAGTCGGGTTCCGCCGTCCAGGACCTGGCCGCAACGCACGGCGTGGAAATGCCCATCACCGCGGCTGTGGTTGCGGTCATCGATGGACGCGTGGGCGTGAAGGACATGGCCCGCCTCTTGCTCGAACGCGAGCTGAAGTCTGAGGAGATTCACTGATGAGTTCCACCCGCCCCCGCGTGCTTTTGCTCTTCGGAGGCCGCTCATCGGAGCATCCAGTGTCGTGTGTGACCGCCGCAGGCGTCATGCGCGCGATCGACCGTGAGAAGTACGACGTCGTGCCCGTCGGCATCACGCGCTCCGGCGCGTGGACGCTGGTGGACGGCAACGTCGACTCCTTCCGCCTGGACACGGGCGAGGTCCCCGAGGTCACGGGCGGCGGCGCCGAGGTCCGCCTCGGTCCCAGCGGCACCGAGGCGGCCCGCGACGTCATCGCCAGCACGCCGGCCGGTGCCGTGAGCGAACTCGGTGCCATCGATGTGGTCTTCCCGCTCCTGCACGGGGCGTACGGGGAGGACGGCACCCTTCAGGGCATGCTCGAGCTGGGCCAGATCCCCTACGTGGGTTCGGGCGTTGCCGCGAGCGCGATGGGCATGGACAAGCACTTCATGAAGGTCGTGTTCGAGGCCGCCGGCTTGAACGTGGGACCGTACACGGTCATCACCGACAAGGAGTGGCGTCGAGACCCCGAGGCCGCGCTGGCCTCGTGCGAGTCGCTCGTGCGCCCGCTCTTCGTGAAGCCCTCCCGCGCCGGTTCTTCCGTGGGTATTACCCGCGTCGATGTGGGCGATGACCTGCGCGCCGCCATCGAGGCGGCCCGGGTTCACGACCCCAAGGTGGTCGTGGAGCAGGGCATCGTGGGTCGCGAGATCGAGTGCGGCGTGCTCGAGGGGCGCGGCGCCCTGCCGGCCCGCGCCTCCCTTCCGGGCGAGATCGTGGTGGCGCCTGGCGACCACGGCTTCTACGACTTCGAGGCAAAGTACGTGGACGGTGCCGCCGCCCGCACGAGCTGCCCCGCCGACCTGACCGAGGAGCAGACCGCGCAGATTCGCGAGCTCGCGGTGACGGCGTTCGACTCGCTGGGGGCGGAGGGCCTCTCCCGCGTTGACTTCTTCCTGACGCCCGAGGGCGAGTGGATCATCAACGAGATCAACACCATGCCGGGCTTCACGCCCATCAGCATGTACCCGCAGATGTGGGCGGCGACCGGGCTGGAGTACCCCGAGCTGATCGACGAGCTCATCCAGCTCGCGCTGCAGCGCAGCACCGGTTTGCGCTGACGCCCGGCGCCCGCGAACGAGGAAGGCCCCCGGCACACGCCGGGGGCCTTCCTCGTTGCTCTGTGTTTGGGGGCTTGCCTTACCCGGCCGCAGGGGCCGAGCAGTGCTTCGAGGCGGGGGAGAGGGAGACCGCGGGGGAGAGCGCGGCGGCCACGGCGGCCGAGCTCACCTTGGAGGTGTCGATGGTGACCTCGATGCGGGGCACGCGCCCGTAGGCCGTGAGGGTCCAGCTGCCGCCGTCCTCGTTCTCCTTGGCGGTCCAATCCACGCCGTCCACCGTGGTGCACGGGTCCGAGCTCGGGCCGCGTTCCGGGGTGCCGCAGGAGAGCACGACGGCGGCCGGGTCACCCCAGGCGCCGGTGGACTGACTCGTGGTCACACGCTTGCCCAGGGAATCGATCTCTTGCGGCAACGCGAGCATGACCGTGGAGCAGGCCGGATCGGCGGCCGACTCCGGGGCCGGCACCGAGACGGGCACGGAGCACGCGGTCGTGGCCAGGACGGCAACCACGACCACCGGGATCGCCAGGCGACGCAGGGCTCTCGGGCGGACGGGGGACTCGCTACTGACAACACGCACCCCTCCAGCTTAGGCGCAGAAGGCCGAGGCAGTCCCCGCTGGCTAGACTGGTGGGACGGTCGGACGGCACCCTGCGGGTGTGTCGAGCGGACCGCGATCACCTCAGCACCCGAGCCCAACGCAAGGATTCCTCCCATGACGCCTCGCCACCGCACCGGCTACGCCGCAGTGCGTTCGTGGCTCTCCACCGCGGTGCAGGAGCTGGCCAATCACTCCGATCGCCTCAACGCGATCAACGTGTTCCCGGTGGCGGACGGAGACACGGGGAGCAACCTCTACCGAACGGCCCGCGCGGCGCTCGATGAGGTGGAGGCCCGGCCCGATGCCGAAGACCTCGGGGCGCTGCTCGGCGTCGCTGGCCGCGCCGGGCTCGAGGGTGCGCACGGCAACTCGGGAACGCTGCTCGCCGTCATGCTCGTGGGCATGGGCGAGGCGTTGCGCGGCGAACGCAATCTCACCGCCGCGAACCTGGCCGAGGCGCTCGAAACGGCCCGCGTGCGCGCCTGGTCGGCTCTGTCCGAACCGGTGCCAGGGACCATGCTCTCCGTCCTGGAGGCGGCGGCGCTCACGGCGCGCTCGGTGCTGCTCCACGCGGGCGAGGAACAGGGCCGAGCCCTCTTGGCCCACAGCCTCGAGGCCGTGCGGGCAGCCTGCCTGCAGGCCGTGCGCGACACCAGCACGCAGCTGGATGCGCTCAGCCGCGCCCACGTGGTCGACGCGGGGGCCGTGGGGCTGTGCCTTGTCCTCGACGCGCTCGATTGCGCGGTGACGGCTCGGGTCTTCACCGACGACGACTACGAGCCGCTGCAGGGCTACGGCATTGGCGCCCCCGATGTGACTCGCAGCGCGGCACAGGAGGAAGGCGTCGAGGTCATGTGCACCGTCACGGCGACGCCGCTGCAGGCGGCAACTCTTCGTGCCGGCCTGGACGCCGTCGGCACGTCCGTCTTGATGAGCCCCGTGAGCCCCGTCGGCGAGGCCTTCCGTTGGCGCGTCCACGTCCACGTGGCCCAGGCCGAGCTGGCGCTCGATGCCGTGGCCCGGGTGGGACCCGCCGACGAGGTCGCGGTGACGAGCTTGTGCACGCAGGCCCATGACTGATCCGCAGCACCACCCGAGCGCGCTGGGTCCCGGCACGGAGCTGTCCCGCGTCATCGGGGCTCAGAGTGCCAAGATCCTCCACGGTGCCTTCGGCTACTCGACCGTGGGAGAACTGCTGGCCCACCTGCCCCGCCGCTACGTGGAGGTGGGCGAGATCCAGCCGATCTCCGAACTGCCGTACGGAGAGGACGTCACGGTGGTGGCCACGGTCACGCATGCCTCGCAGCGGCGCATGCACTCCCGCCGCGGCTTTCTGCTGGAGGTCGAGGTGCAGGACGAGGATCCTGCGTCCCGCGCTCTTCTGAAGATGACCTTCTTCAATGGCTACCAGGCCGCCAAGGAGCTGCTCCCCGGGGTTCGGGCCATGTTTTCGGGCGTCGTGGACGACTACCGGGGTTCGCCCCAGCTCACTCACCCCGAGTACACGCTGCTGGGCCAGGAAGACGAGGCGGAGGCCCGTCCCTTCCCGGTGTATCCGCTCAGCGGCAAGCTGACCCAGTTGCGGCTGCGCCGCACCATCGGCACCGTCCTGGACGGGGTGGAACCGGAGGCCTTCCCGGATCCCCTGCCCATCGAGGTGCGTGAGCGCCGCCGGCTCCCCGAACTGAGCCACGCCCTCGAGGCGATCCATCGCCCGCATGAAGTGCGCGAGGCCTACGCCGCCCGCCGCCGCTTCGCCTACGAGGAGGCCCTCGTCCTGCAGACCCTCCTGGCCGAGCGCCGCATGCTCGACCAGGCCCGCGAGGCGACGCCGCGCCCCGTGGCCGGCGGCGGCCTCCTCGAGGCCTTCACCGAGCGGCTTCCCTTCCGCCTGACCGAGGGGCAGCTGGAGGTGGGGGAGCAGCTCTCCGCGGACCTGTCACGGTCTCATCCCATGAACCGGCTCCTGCAGGGCGAGGTGGGCTCGGGCAAGACGCTCGTGGCCCTGCTGGCCATGCTGCAGGTGATCGACGCCGGCGGGCAGGCCGCGCTCTTGGCCCCCACCGAGGTCCTCGCGGCCCAGCACGCCCAGACCCTCCGCACCCTGCTCGGCGACCTCGCCCACGGCGGCATGCTGGGAGGCGCGGCGAACGCCACGCGGGTGGAGCTCCTCACCGGTTCACTCCCGGCCAAGGAGAAGCGCGCGGCCCTGCTCGCCGCGGCCTCGGGCGAGGCCGGCATCGTGGTCGGCACCCACGCGCTCTTGAGCGACCACGTCCAGTTCGCCGAGCTCGGCCTCGTGGTGGTGGACGAGCAGCATCGCTTCGGCGTGGAACAGCGCGACAAGCTGCGCGAGGGCGACGGACCCACGCCCCACCTGCTGGTCATGACGGCCACGCCGATTCCGCGCACGGTCGCTATGACGGTCTTCGGCGACGTGGACGTCTCCCTGCTGAGGGGCGTGCCGGCGGCCCGCGCCGAGGTGAGGACCTTCGTGGTGCCCATGCAGCTGCCGGCCTGGCGCGAGCGCATGTTCACGCTGCTGCGCGAGCAGATCGCAGCCGGTCACCAGGCGTACGTGGTGGTCCCACGGATCAGCGAGAGCCTGGAAGAGGAGGACCCCGAGCGGGCCAGGAGCGGCGAGGGCGCGGACGACCAGCAGGGCCAACGCACCCCGCTCGAGACGATGGAGCGCGTGCTGCGGGAGCACCCGGCCCTCGCCGGTGTGCGCATCGGCATCCTGCACGGCCGCCTCACGGGAGAGCAGAAGACGGCAACCATGGCTGATTTTGGCGCGGGCAAGCTTGATCTGCTCCTGGCCACCACCGTGGTCGAGGTCGGCGTCGATGTTCCCAACGCCACCGTCATGGCGATCATCGATGCCGAGTCCTTCGGCATCTCCCAGCTGCATCAGCTCCGCGGCCGCATCGGCCGCGGTTCCCTGCCGGGAACGTGTCTCCTCGTCACGAGCCTCGACCACGACCACCCCGCCGTTGAACGCCTCGAGACGGTCGCGTCCACGCGCGACGGTTTCGTCTTGGCGGAGAAGGACCTCGAGCTGCGTCGCGAGGGAGACATCCTGGGCGCCTCACAATCCGGCGGCCGTTCCACCCTGCGCACGCTGCGCGTCATGCGCGACGCCGAACTCATCGGCCTGGCGCGCGACGACGCGGCCGGGCTCGTCCAGCCCGGCTGGCGCGCCGCCCACCCCGGCCTGGCCGCCGCCGTCGACTCCCAAGTCGATGACGACGAGGCCGCCTATCTCGAAAGGGCATGACATGTCCCGCATCATCGCCGGCGCCGCCGGCGGCCACCCGCTGACCTCCGTCGCCACGGACGCGACCCGGCCCACCACCGACCGGGTCAAGGAGGCGCTGTTCTCGCGCCTGGAAAGCTGGGACGTGGTCAAGGACGCCGTGGTCCTGGATCTCTTTGCCGGCTCGGGCGCACTGGGCCTCGAGGCGGTGTCCCGCGGGGCTGCAAGCGCGCGCCTCGTGGACCAGGCTGAGGCCGCGCAGACCGCGCTGCGCAAGAACGTCACCATGGTCAATAAGGCTGTGGGGCGCAACGCCGCCGCCGCCGTCCGCTCGAGCACCTCGAGCTACCTCGCGACGTATCGCGGCGAGCTCGTCACGCTCGCCTTCCTCGACCCGCCGTACCCGCTCGGGGAGGAGGAGCTCGCCAAGGTGCTCGAGGCGCTCGCCCCGCACCTGCATGAGGACGCCGTCATTGTGGTTGAACGCGGCTCGCGTTCGCCGGCTCCCGGCTGGCCGGAGGGGTGGCACCAGCTGCGTGAGCGCCGCTACGGCGAGAGCACCCTATGGTTTGCCGAGACCCTCGAGTTCGATGCCGACGAGGACGGCGGCGGGGTGGGGGCCGGCGAGGCGTAGCGCCTCGAGCTTCTCCCGCTGCCAGCGGCGGCGCGACGCCCCCAGGATGAGGTTGCCGTGGTAGCGACCGTCCACGATGCCCTGGTGCGCGCTGACCCACACCGAGGTGCCCAGCGCACTCAGCTGGGAGGCCAACCGACGGGTGACGTCGAGCGGCTGCTCGTCGCCGACATTCACCAGCAGGGTCCCTCCGGGGGCAAGCAACGCGAGCAGCTCGCGATAGTACTCGGCCTCGAGCAGTCGCTCGGGCGAGCCGGGACCGAGCGAGATGTCCAAAAGCACGACGTCGTACGGCGCCTGGGTGCCGGGCGCCGGCAGGGCGCTCCTCACGTCCCCGATGACGATCCGCGTGAGCTCGGGAGCCTCAAGGGGGAACGACTCCAGGACAAAGGGCATGAGTTCGGCGTCGAGGTCGATGACGAGCTGCTCGCTGCCCGGGCGTGTGGCCTGCACGTAGCGCGGCAGGCTTAACGCGCCGCCACCGAGGTGGAGCACACGCAGCGGCGCGCCGGGCTCGCCCATCGCGTCAAGCGCGGGGGCCACGCGTTGGAGGTACTCGTAGACCAGCTGGCGCGGCCGGCCCGGCACGAGGGTCGACTGCTCCGCGCCCCCGACCTCGAGGATCCATGCCCCCGGGCGGCGCGGATCCTCGCGCCAGGCGGCAGTCGTGTGCGAGGCCTCCAGGCGCGTGCTCAGGCGCAGCGGTGCGTTGGCGCTCATCGGGCCTCTCCCTTCTGGGCCGAAGCGAGGGACGGGAGCCCGTCCCGCAGGCGCGCTGTGGCCTGCACGATGACGTCCTCGCGCTTGCAATGAGCCAGCCGCAGCATCGAGGCGTACAGGCCCTCGTGGGGAGGCGTGGCAAAGACGCCCACCGGGATGCCGACCACGCCGAGCGCGGCGGGAAGCCGGCGGGCCAGGGCCGTGGCGTCGGTGACGCCGAGCGGGGCCAGATCGGCCACCACAAAGTAGCCGGCCTGGGGGCGGAACACCGTGGCCCCCGTGGACTCGAGACCGTCGCCGAGCAGCACAGCGCGCGAAGCGAGCGAGGCGGCTCGTTCGCGGAAGAAGCTCTCGGGCAGCCCCAGACCCTCGGCGATCGCTGGTTGGTAGGCCGGACCGGACGAGTAGCTGAGGAACTGCTTGACCGTGCGCACGGCCGAGATGAGATCGGACGGCCCCGTGGCCCAACCGATCTTCCACCCCGTGGCGCTGAAGGTCTTGCCCCCGGAGGAGACGGTGACCGTGCGATCGAAGGCCCCCGGAACGGCGGCCAGGGGACGGTGCTCGCCGTCGAAGACGAGATGCTCGTAGACCTCGTCGGCGAGCAGCACCGCGCCGCTGCGCTGCGCCGCGGCCACGAGGGCGCGGCGCGTGGCCTCCGTGAAGCGGGCGCCCGTGGGGTTGTGGGGGTCGTTCACGATGATGACGGCGGTGTTCTCATCCACCGCCGCCTCGAGGTCCTCGAGCCGCGGCTGGAAGTCGGGGGCGTGCAGTGGCACGGGGTTCAGCTCGGCGCCCGCGAGGCGCGCGATGGCCCCGTAGGAGTCGTAGAAGGGCTCGAGCACCACCACGTTGCTGCCCGGGGTGCAGAAGGCGAGCAGCGTGGCGGCGATGGCTTCCGTGGCGCCCGTCGTGACCACCACATCGGTGGCGGGGGAGAGGGTGAGGCCGTAGAAGCGCTCCTGGTGCGCGGCGATCGCCTCGCGCAGCGGGAGGATGCCGCTGCCGGGGGCGTACTGATTGGCGCCAGCAGCGATGCCCGCCGCGGCGATCTCCCGCAAGGGCCGCGGCGGCTCGTCGTCGGGGAAGCCCTGACCCAGGTTGAGCGCGCCGTGAGCCTGGGCGAGCGCCGTCATTTCCTCGAAGATCGTGGGGGCCGGGGCGCCGGAGGCGCCCAGCAAACGCGCGCCTGCGGCGGCGCGTAACCAGGGCGTCGTCGTGCCGTTGTCGTGGTGGTGCGCTGGGTGCGAGGTCATGAAAGCGATCCTTGCGTACGAAAGGGCGGGGCCTGCCTCACGCTACCCCCGGGCGCCGGTAGGCTCGCCCCATGAGACGAGTCGTGTGCCCAGGATCGTTTGACCCCGTTCACAAGGGTCACCTCGAGATCATCATGCGCGCGGCCAGCCTGTTCGACGAGGTGGTGGTGGCCGTCTCCACGAACCCGGCCAAGAAGTATCGCTTCTCGCAGGAGGAGCGGATCGAGATGATCTCCGAGGCCGTGAGCAACTTCAGCGGCATTTCGGTGCAGGCGATGGGTTCGGGTCTGCTTGCTGACTACTGCAAGCGCATCGGAGCGGACGCCATCGTGAAGGGGCTGCGGGGCGCACCCGATTACGAGTTTGAGGCGCCGATGGCGGCCATGAACCGGCATCTGACCGGGGTCGAAACGGTGTTTCTGCACGGGGACGGTCGCTATCAGCACGTCTCCTCGAGCCTCATCAAGGAGGTCGCGGCGCTGGGGGGCGACGTCTCCGAGTTCCTGCCCATGGGCGTGCTTTCGCGGCTGTAGACCGTGTTGTGATGTGCACCATGTGGGCCGGTTCCGGGGTTGCTCACAGGCCGCTGTTAGATCCGCATGGGTATTCTTTCCCTGGCCGCGTTGTCGGCTTGATTGCCCCCTGTCAAAGGAGAACGCGTGTCGCTGGACACCCAGCCGAACGGCTATGTGCCTCGTCGATTGCACCGCAAGCCGCGGCGCATCGGACGGACCGTGCTCTTGGCCGCGCTCATGGTTGTGGTGTGCGTGCTTGGCGTCGGCGGCACCTACGCCGCCAAGTTTGCGACGGCCCTCGGCCAGAGCGAGACCCTGCAGGACAACGAGGTCTTCCCGACGAACACCGACCGCCCGTACAAGGATCCGGGCGATGCCAGCATGAACATCCTGTTGCTCGGCGCGGACAAGTCGGCCACCGATGAGGAGCTGGACATCAGCGCCACGTCCACCGACCAGCGTTCGGACTCGATGATGCTGGTGCACATCCCCGCCGACCGCAAGAAGATCTACATCATGTCCGTGGTGCGTGATTCCTGGGTGAACATTCCCGGGGTCGGCAAGTCGAAAATCAACGCCGCCATGTCCTACGGCGGCGTCCCGAAGCTCGTGGAGACCCTCGAGGGGCTTTTCGACCAAAAGATCGACCACGTGGCCATGGTGGACTTCAGCGCCTTCCGCGAGCTGACGAAGGCCATCGGCGGCGTCACGGTGAACAACCCCAAGGCCTTCTGCGCTTACAAGACGACCCCCGACGTCTGCTTCGAGGCCGGCAACATCCACATCGAGGGCCAGCGCGCCCTCAAGTGGGTCCGCGAGCGCCACGCGTTCCCCGGCTCCGACTACCAGCGCGTGCGCAATCAGCAGCAGTTCCTGAAGGCCGTGTTCAAGAAGGTGCTCAGCCCCGAGGTGCTCGCCTCGCCGAACAAGCTCTTCGACGTGGTCAACTCGGTCATGCCGTACGTGACCACCGACAAGGGACTCAAGGACGCCGGCATGCTCGTGGGCCTCGGCATGCAGATGACGAGCCTGCGCTCGAGCGACCTGGTCAGCTTCACGGTCCCGACGAGCGGATCGCAGACCATCGGCGGGCAGTCCGTTGAAATCCCCGACTACGCCGCGATCACGCAGATCGGTCAGGCGATGGCGAACGGCACGCTCGACGAGTACTACGCGAGCATCAAGGTCAAGGAAGCGGAGAACGAGAAGCTGCAATCGGGCGCCACGAGCGCCGGGGCTACGTCGGGACCAAGGACGAGCACCACGCCATGAGCGTGCCCGGGTGACTGCGGCGATAGACTCTCGTCTGGACGCCGACCGGCCGTCCTCCAAGGAAGTAAGGACTTTCCGCGTTCATGAACGCCTCTGAACTCGCAGCCGAGCATGGCTTGCACCGCGTCGGTGCCCGTCCTCCGCTCGGTACGTACCTGAAGCAAACGTGGGCTCGCCGCGACTTTGCCGCTCAATTGGCGAAGTCTCGCATCAAGGCTGCCAACCAGGCCAACCGCCTCGGACGCGTGTGGGAAGTGCTGAAGCCAACGCTCAACGCACTGGTCTACGGGTTTATTTTTGGTGTGATCCAGGCGAGCTCGAGCAGGGGTCCGAACTACGCCGCGTTCGTCGTGATCGGTGTCTTTCTGTTCGAGTTCTTCGCGAGCTCGATGTCACAGGGCGCAAAGTCCATCACAGGCAATCGCTCGCTGGTGCAGTCGCTGAACTTTCCGCGCATGACGCTTCCCGTCTCCGTGGTGATGCAGCAGCTCTACACGCTTGGCCCCATGATCCTGGTGATGTGCCTCTATGTGTGGATCCTCGGTGAGCCGCCGACCTGGAGTTGGTTCCTGCTGGTTCCCCTCCTGGTGATTTACACTTGCTTCAACCTTGGCGTGGCCCTGATCTTCGCCCGCCTCACGGTGCACCTGCGCGACCTTACGCAGCTGCTCCCCTTCATCACCCGCCTCTTGATGTACACCTCCGGCGTGCTGTTCATGGTGGACAAGATCTTTGCTGGGCACCCGTGGGTGGAGCGTCTCTACAACTTCCACCCCGTGTATCTCGTGATCGAAATCGCCCGCAACTCACTCATGCACGGCCACCCGATCCAGGGGATCCACTGGCTGACCCTGAGCATCATCTCTGTGGTCGTCCTGGTGTTCGGAGTCGTGTTCTTCTGGAAGGCCGAGGAGCGTTATGGCCGCGTCAGCTGAGGCCCAACAACAGCCGCCCGTCGTGGTGGTGGACGACCTGCACGTCAAGTATCAGGTGTATGCCTCCGGCAAGTCCGCCGGAGATGCCGGCATCCGGGGTTTGCTCAAGCGGGGTGCGCGCGGCCTGCAGGAGGTGCACGCACTCAAAGGCGTGAGCTTCGTGGCCCACAAGAACGAGTCGATCGGCATTATCGGGTCGAACGGTTCCGGCAAGTCCACCTTGCTACGCGCCATCACGGGCCTCACGCCGCCCTCCTCCGGCGCCGTCTACGCCTCGAGCAGGCCCAACCTCTTGGGAGTCGGTGCCGCCCTCATCAACGATGTCTCCGGCAACGACAACATCACCTTGGGATGTCTGGCCCTGGGGTACAGCCGCGACGAGATCGAGGAGCTGCGCCCCAAGATCATCGAGTTCTCCGAACTGCAGGAGTTCATCGACTTCCCCATGCGCACCTACTCCTCTGGCATGTCCGCACGCCTGAAGTTTGCGATTGCCGCCTCGAAGCAGCACGACATCCTGATCGTCGACGAAGCCCTGGCCGTGGGAGATGCCAAGTTCCGGGCCCGGTCCGAGGCGCGAATCCGGGAGATCCGCGAGAATGCGGGCACCGTGTTCCTGGTGTCCCACTCCATGAAGTCGATCCGCGACACGTGCAATCGCAGTATTTGGATCGAAAAGGGCGTGCTTCGCCTCGATGGCCCCACCGCCGACGTGGTGAAGGCCTACGAGGCCTCCCGCAAGTAGCACTGCTACTGCCTCGGCCAGCCTGACGCTGAGCCGGGGCGGCGCCACTTAGACTGACACCCAGATTTCGACTTCCGTTCAAGGAGTGCATTGTGCCCAGGACAGTCATCACTTATGGCACCTTCGACCTTTTCCACATCGGGCATCTCAACATCCTGAAGCGGCTCAAGGAGAAGGGCGACCGGCTCATCGTGGCGGTCTCCACGGACGAGTTCAACGCCATCAAGGGCAAGAAGCCGATTGTTCCGTTCGAGCAGCGCATCGAGATCGTCCGCGCCATCAAGTACGTGGACCTGGCAATCCCGGAGGAGAACTGGGAGCAGAAGCGCACCGACGTCGACAAGTACGACGTCGACGTGTTCGGAATCGGTGAGGACTGGAAGGGTAAGTTCGACGACCTCGAGGACAAGGTTGAGGTCTTCTACCTGCCTCGCACGGACGGCATCTCGACGACGGAGCTCAAGCGCGTGCTCTCCAACTTCGACGAGCAGAAGGTCGAGGCGCTCAAGGGCACGCTGGATACGCTGAGCCAGATAGTCAAGGAGCTGAGCTAGCAGGTGCCTTCCACCACTTCTGAGGTGCAACAACCAGACGTTTCCGTGGTCATCGTTGGCTACAACGATGCCGTGCATCTTCCCGTCGCCGTGGCTTCTGCGCAGGCCCAAACCCTTCGCAACATCGAGATCCTCATCGTCGATGACTGCTCGACCGACGACACCATTGCGGTCGCCGAGGCGCTGGCTAAGGACGACCCGCGGATTCGCGTTCTGTCGACGCCGGTGAATTCGGGCGGGCCGGGTGGGCCGCGCAACGTTGGACTCACCGAGGCGAGCGGACGATTCATCACGCTCCTGGATAGTGACGATGTGCTGGAGCGGCACGCTTGCCTGAACCTGCTCCGCGAGGCTGAGCGCACCGGCGTGGATGTCGTCCTCGCACGAACCAAGCGCTATGTGGTCGCCGACGACAAGTACACGGGGTGGCACGCACGGCTGTACACGGAGCCGCGGGTGCTCGCCGGGATCGAGGAAGAACCCGACCTGGCCATCGACACCATCGCTGTTGCCAAGCTGTACTCGCGCGAGTTCCTGCAGCGCGAACAATTGCGCTTCCCCGAGGGTTTGCACTACGAGGATCTGGTGTTTAGCGCCCAGATGCTCAGCGCCGCTCGATCCCTCGCCGTGATCCCCGAGACGGCCTACATCTGGAAGATCTACCCCACCGAGGTGCGGCAGTCGATCACGAATCAGCGCGATTCGATTCGAAACCTTGAGCATCGCCTGACGGCCCTCGATCGGGTATTCGAGGTGCTCGATCAGGAGAAGACCCCGGGACTGTATGCGCGCCTGCAGCTGAAGGCCGTTCGTCACGACGCTCGTCTGTATCTCTCCGACGTCGCCGCGGCGGGTCCCGGCGAGTTCTCGAGCGACACGATGGCTTTGCTCGCCGCGCTGTACTCAGGGCTCCCTCAGGAGACGTACTCCACCCTTGAGCCCGCCGAACGGTTCTCCGTGGCGGCAGCCATCGCCGGCCGAGCCGACCTGGTTGCGCAGGCCTTCCGGATGCACCGCGGTGAGGTCGACTACGAGGGTGGGCTGACCATCACGGACGGCGTGGGTCACTGGAACGCTGAGGCCTTCGCGGACGCCGACCCATTGGCGAAGGAGCTCACGAGTTTCGATCCCCGCTTCTTCAGCGGGGTGGCGTGGTTTGGGCTGCGCCTCGAGCACACCTTGTTCTCGCTCAAGAAGCGCAAGGGTGGCTGGCGTTTCGAAGGATCGACCTACGCTCCCTTCGGTCAGCTCGACCGCGACGATCTGGTGTGGACCGCCCGCTTATACGAGCGCGTCGGGGCCCAGCGAGCCACGTTGACCGCGGTGGAGACCGAAGTGCGTGGCGACGGGACCATTGACTGGTCGTTCACGTTGCCGCTCCCGCACCAGCTCGATTTGGAGCTGTTGCCCCGTCTCACTTTGCGCATGGACATCACCGACGGCGCGGCCACGCTCACGCATGGCATCGCCACCCAGCGCCGACCCAAGTCGGCCAAGCTGCAAGTGGGCGCGTCAGACCGGCTGGACGCCTACTACGGTGTCCGCTACGAGCCGTACAAGACCGTGGCAAACACCATCGCGTTCCGGCCGAGCGCCGTCGCTGGGAAGCGCGAGCTCTTGCGCCGCGCCGTGAAGCCCGCGGCCCGACTGGTCTCGGAGCGTCGTCGGAAGATGTACTCCACCCGGGCCGCGCTGGGTGCCGCAGCTTTCGACGCTGCCTACGCCAAGCTGCGCAAGGCGCCGATCGATCAGCAGCTGGTGCTCGTCGAATCGCACCTGGGCAAGAGCCGATGGGACTCCCCGCGTGATCTCGCGGATGCCTTGCAGCTTGCTCGCCCCGACTTGCGGATCGTGTGGTCCGGTGATGCTCAGGCCCCGTGGGCGGAAGGTCGCCCCGATGTGGTTCGCCGTCACACTCTCGAGTATGCGCGTGCCCTGGCCACGGCCGCGTACATCATCGATAACCAATCGCTTCCCGAATACTTCGTCAAGCGCGACGAGCAGGTGTACGTGCAGACCTGGCACGGCATCCCGTTGAAGAAGATGGGGGCGGATAAGTCGGACGCCGCCGTCGATCGCTCGGTGGTGGAGGAGCTCTTCGCCAGGAGCTCGGCCTGGGACTACCTGACGATCCCGTCCGAATTCTTCAAGAAGACGTTCGTCCCGGCGTTTGGGGCGGAGGGCGTGGCGCAACTCCCGCTCGGCTCTCCCCGCAACGACCGCCTCGCCAACGGAACCCTGACGCAGGCAGAGGCGAAGGCCCGCCTCGGGTTGGATCCCCAGCGCCCGACCGTCCTCTACGCTCCCACGTTCCGTGAGGGCGCCCGTGGCGCCGTTCCGCTGCGACTCGATCTGCTCAAGTGGGTCGAGGACCTTGGCGATGAGGTGCAGCTGCTGGTGCGCCCGCACTACCTCAACCGCATGAGTGTGCCCGCACGTTTGAGGCACCAGGTGATTGATGTCTCGCGGGTGATCGACACCGCCCTAGTCATGGCGGCGGCAGACGTTCTGGTGACCGATTATTCGAGCATCATGTTCGACTACCTGTGCCTGGATCGTCCCGTGGTGCTCTACACCTACGACCTCGAGGACTACATGTTCTCGGCGCGGGGCACGTACTTCGATCTGCGCGAGGACGCCCCGGGCGAGCTGGTCTTCGACCAGGAGGCCCTGCAGGCCGCCGTGGTGGAGAACCTGCGCGCCGACGCGGCCGCCGGGTGTCGTCACGCCTTTAGGGATCGATTTGCAGGCCGAGAACCCGGCAACGCTGCCGCCGCCTCGGTCGAAATGGTGTGGGGAGCGAAGAAGTGAAGAATCGTTTCAAGCGCATTGTCGTGATGGGCAACGACGTGGACCGACTGGGCGGCGTTGGCCGGTTCATGAATTCGCTGGCCGTCGGCTTTGACGCTCGTGGCTACGAGGTGGAACTGCTGGGCGTCTCACCGGCCCCGGAGGGTCACCTCGCCGCTTACTCGCGTCCGGCGCACATCCCGTCACAGACGTTGATGCCGGAGCCGCCTCCGGCCGACTGGACGCTGAAGACCGACGAGGATCGCAAGGATAGTGCGCGGGTCAAGCGGCACGCCCATCGCATGAAGCTTCGGCAGATTGCCGTGGACAAGCTTAAGGTGCTCTTGCCGCAGTGGGGCCCGGACACGGTCATCGTGTGCACTCAGGTGTACGGCATGGAGCACATGCTCGAGGCCGGCTACGACGCAACGGACTTCAACCTCCCTCGCATCGTGGGGCAGTATCACGGTTCGTATCGCGAGGCCGTTCACACGAATGACCTGCGCCGTGTCCTCACGGCTTATGACGACGTCGACCGATTCATCTGCTTGTCCGCTCCGGACGCCGCTGACTTCCAGCGGGCTGGCCTGAACAACACCGGCTGGCTGCCGAACCCCGTTCCGAGGCTCGAGGCGGGGGAGACTGAGCGTCGCAACGTCTTCGCGTCGCTCGGTCGCTACGAGCCCATCAAGTCGCTCGATCACTTTTTGCGGGCATGGGCCGTGATTGCTGATCGGCTTCCCGACTGGTCGGTGGAGCTGTATGGCGAAGGCGCCGAGCGTGAGAACCTCACGGCGCTGATCTCGGAGCGCGCGATTCCGCGGGCCCAGCTCATGGGGATGACCGACGACGTGGCTACGGTGCTGGCCTCCGCCAAGGTGCACGTCATGTCATCCCAAAATGAGGGCCTGCCTCTGGCGATCGTTGAAGCGGGGCACGCTGGCACGCCCACCGTCAGTTACTTCTCAGCGCCGGGCGTGGCGCATCTCATCGAGGATGGACACGACGGCTTCGTCGTGCGCCTCAACGATGTCGAGCAGCTCGCTGAACGCATGCTGACGATCGCGAGCGACGACGCCTTGCTGACGAGCATGTCCGGCAAGGCACGCGTCGCCGCCGAGCGTTTTCTGCCCGAGCGAGTGCTCGAGCAGTGGGAAGAGTTGCTCCTGGAGATGTCTCGGTGAATCTTGGTTCCGCTGTGGTGCGCCTGCGCGGACTGAGCGGGAACGTGGCCAAGCGCGGCGGGGAGGCCATCCAACGGCTCCTCGCCGCGCCCGCCGCGCGGCGTCTGGCCGGCACCCGCGCCGGCGTGTGCTTCGTGGTGTCCGGCGGTCCCGAACAGCTCTACCAGGCGCGCCAATGGCTCTGGAGTCTGGAGCGCTTGGCGGAAGCCACCGCGATCGACCTTGGAGGGGTCCAGCTGCTCGCCCGGCACCCCGTAGTGGCCCGCTCGCTCGCCAACGAGACGACCCTTCCCGTGGTGTACGCGAAGACGACCCGAGCGGTCGCCAACGTGCTGGGCGAGGGCACGCTCGTGGCGCTGTACCCGAACCAAGCCACGTTGAACTTTCAGGCGCTCGCGGCGCGCCGCCCCGCCCACGTGCATCTGAGCCATGGAGAGTCCGAAAAGGTCTCCATGATCTCGAACCAGCTCAAGGCGTACGACGAGGTCTTCACGGCCGGCCAAGCGGCTCGGGAAAGGCTCTCCCGGCACCTGATTGGCTTCGACCAGGGGCACTGCCGCGACGTGGGCCGCCCCCAGCTCGATGAGCCGCGGGTTCCGCCGCACGAGCTTGCTCCCACCACCTCACGGACGGTGTTGTACGCCCCCACCTGGGAGGGCGACTCGCCGTCAATGGCGTACTCGTCGTTGGCTCCGGCCGGCATCAACATCGTTGATCAATTGCTCGCTGCAGGCCGCCGCGTCATCTACCGCCCCCACCCGCAGACGGGCACCCGAGACCGTGCGACGTCGTTGGCAGATGCCGCCATTGTGCGGCGACTGCGGGAGGCCGGACCGGAACACCTGGTGGATCGTGGGCCCGAACTGGGATGGCAATGGGACGCCGCTGACGAGTGCGTCCTTGACCTTTCCGCCATGGCCTATGACGCATTGACGACGGACAAGCCGCTCGTGGTCTACCGCCCCGGAAGGCAGGCGGGCGTGGAGGCCGGGGGGCTGCTCGACCATGTCACGACGCTCTCGGGCAACGCGGCTGGCGTCGTGCGCGAGGCGCTTGTGGAGGCCTCCGGGCCGGAACGTCGGGCGGCAACGGCCAAGCTGGCCCGTTACCACTTTGGGGCGGCGGATCACGGTTCGTCGATCGTGCGCTTCATCGACGCTACCCGCGCCGTGGCGACGGAACGCTCGGCCGCTCTCTTGGCTCAGGCCGCCGCGCGGCGCACGGGCGAAGAGAACTAGAGTGAAGTGCCGGTCGCAGTGTGCGATCGGCGAATGGGAGAGGAAACGCATGGCCGTCCGAGATCTGGTCAACGATGCGCTGAAGTCGCAGACCTGGAAACGCACGAGTGCCTGGGTGCGTGGCACCACGGGGCGCGGCCCCGCGGCCGGTCACGAGATTGACGGCGTGTTCGTTCCCGCGGAGATCGTTGTCTACTTCGGTGACGACGCCGAGAAGATCTATCAGGTGCAGCAGTGGTTGCCGGTGCTGGAGCGGCTCAACGAGCACCGTCCAGTGGTGCTTGTCTTCCGCAAGCTGTCGGCTCTGCGCGCCGTGAAGGGCCACACCAAGCTGCCGCGAGTCTTCGTGCGTCGCTTCGAGGACCTCATGACCCTGTATTCGGAGAACCGCTACAAGCTGGCGTTGTACGTGAACAACGGCGTGCAGAACTTCCAGTCGTTCAACGAGGCCCACACCGTTCACGTGCACGTCAATCACGGCGAGTCGGACAAGATCTCGATGGTGGCGAATCAGGTGAAGGCCTATGACCGCGTTTTCGTGGCGGGCCCGGCCGCAATCTCGCGCCACGAACGCGTGCTCTACGACTTCGACATGAACCACCTGGAGGTGGTGGGCAGGCCGCAGTTGGACATCGATTTTCCCGCCGAGCTCTCCGCTGTGCAGGGCTTGCGCACCGTGATGTATGCGCCCACGTGGGAGGGCGAGAACGAGGCGAACAACTACACCTCGGTGGACGTCTACGGTGCCAAGATCGTGCGCGCATTGCTCAAGGTGAAGGACGTCCGTGTGGTGTACAAGCCGCACCCGCGCATCACCGATTCGGAGGATCCGAAGCTGCGCGCTGGACACAAGGCCATCATCGAGGCGCTCCGCGAGGACACCGAGGCGACGGGGCGCAAGCACGTCGTCAGCCTGACCGGCAACATCTTGGCCATGTTCGAGGCCGTGGACGCCATGATCACGGACGTTTCCTCGGTCGGCCTCGATTTCCTTTATTCGCATCCGGAGAAGCCCATTGTGCTCACGGATCGACGCAGCGATCGGGCCAAGCTGACGGAGGAGGCCCCGATTTCTCAGGGCTGCGCGGTGATTGACGCCTCGAGTATTGGCCGACTGTCGGAGCAATTGCGGCAGGCAGTTCGCGAGGATAGCTTCGCCGAGGAGCGTCGGCGCATCCGTGCCTTCTACTTTGGCGATGTGGCGCGTGGAGACTCCACCGAGCTGTTCGTGTCCGCGATCGACCGACTGATCGACGACCGTGCCGAGGCCATCGCGGTTCGGCGCGCGCTGCTCGGCAAGGACAGCCCGTCGGTCGTCGGCGAGTGACGGTGGCCACAAGCCGCCACGCCCGCGGCGTGAGTTTGGCCCCGCGCCCACCGTCGCGATAGACTGATGTGTCGGTTTGTGTTGTCCCGTAACTGAAGGAGCCTGAGAGAAGATGGCAGAGAAAGCGCGTAAGTCTGCGCTCGATCGGTCCTCCGCTTGGGTCTTCGACGTGCGTGACCTGGCCCATGCGGCCGGAATCATGCGCGAGGAAACGGGCGATCTGCCGGCGCCGGCTGAACTCGGCGTCGCACTGATCGGGGTTCAGGAAGGCTCGAACGTTGAGCTGGACCTGAGGCTTGAGGCCGTGCACGAGGGGGTCTTGGTGACCGGCACCACCACCGTCCATGTGACGGGGGAGTGCGGGCGTTGCCTGGACCCGATCGCGTACGACCTGGAGACCGACCTGCAAGAACTCTTCTACCTCGCGGAGAATGTTCCCGAGGCGGAGGAAGACGTCGAGCAGTACGTCGTGGTCGACGACCTGATCGACCTGGAGCCCTTGCTCCGGGACGCGGTCGTCACCGCCCTGCCGTTCCAACCGGTTTGCCGGGAGAGCTGCGAGGGTCTGTGCCCCCAATGTGGGGTGCGGTTGGACGAGAACCCTGGGCATCACCACGAAGTGGTGGACCCGCGCTGGGCGGCCCTGATGGGGCTGGCCGGTTCCTCTGCCGAGACGGCAGAGGGCACCAAGAGCAACGAGATGGAAGAGAGATAGCCGTGGCTGTTCCGAAGCGGAAGATGTCCCGTGCGAATACCCGCGCCCGCCGCGCCCAGTGGAAGGCTTCTGTGCCGACCCTGGTGAAGACCGTGGAGAACGGCCGCGTTACCTACAGCCTGCCGCACCAGGCCAAGGTCGTCACGGATTCCAACGGCACCGAGCTGTTCCTTGAGTACAAGGGGCGCAAGGTCGCCGACGCCTGATCGCATTCATGGCTGATCAGCAGCAGCTGGCGGAGCGTCTTGGGGTCACTATTGATCCCGAGACGCTCCGTTTGGCGTTGACGCACCGTTCGTACGCCTACGAGAACGGCGGCATCCCCACCAACGAGCGCCTGGAGTTCCTGGGCGACTCGGTGCTGGGGTTCTCCGTCACGGGGCACCTGTACGAGCACTACCCGCACCTGCCCGAGGGCGAGCTGGCCAAGCGCCGCGCCGCCGTCGTGAGCACGCGGGCACTCGCGCGCCTGGCGCGTGAGATCGGCGTGGGGGAGTTCATCCTCCTGGGCCAGGGCGAAATCCGCACCAACGGGCGCGATAAGTCCTCCATCCTCGCCGACACCATGGAGGCGCTCTTCGGCGCCACCTTCCTGAGCTCGGGCCTCGAGCCGGCCCGCGAGCTGGTGCTGCGCCTCGTCCTTCCACTCCTCGTTGAGGTGGACGACTTCGGGGCAGGCACCGACTGGAAGACCTCCATCCAGGAGGCCGCGGCCGAGCATTCGCTCGGAGCCGTCCAGTACGAGGTCACGGGCGAGGGCCCGGATCACGCCCGCGTCTACCACGCCGTGCTGCACATCGGTGAGGCCACCTACGCGAGCGGCACCGGCCACTCCAAGAAGGAGGCCGAGCAGGAGGCTGCCGAGGCGTCCTGGAAGATCCTGCGCCGCGATCTCGACGCCAAGGCAGCGGCCAAGGGTGCCTGAGCTTCCCGAGGTGGAGGTGGTCCGGCGTGGGCTGGCCACTTGGGTCACGGGGCGCACCATTGAGCGCGCCTCCGTGCTCGACCCCCGCGCGGTCCGTCGCCATGGCGACGGACCGCGCGACCTCGAACTCAGCCTGGCCGGGGCGAGCGTGCTCGCCGCCGTCCGCCGCGGCAAGTTCTTGTGGCTCCCCGTCCGCTTGGCGGATGAAGCGCCCGACGTCGCCCCGAGCGTCGCGCTCATGGCCCACCTCGGGATGTCGGGCCAGCTCCTCGTCGAGGACGCTGAGGCCCCGGTCGAAAAGCACGCTCGCGTGGTGCTCGACCTCAGCGCGCGGTCGGACGCCCCGGCTCAGTTGCGCTTCGTTGACCAGCGCCTGTTCGGAGGGCTCTGGCTCTCCCCGCTCCAAGCCACCCCGGACGCCCTGCCGGGCGGAGCCGGGTCGAGCGAAGCAAGCATCCCGGTGGACGGGGCACATGTGGCCCGGGATGTCCTGGACCCTGCCGTCACGGCGCTGGGATTGCATGCGGCGCTGGCCAAGAAGCAGACCGCCATCAAGGCGGCGATCCTCGATCAAGCGATCCTGAGCGGCGTCGGCAACATCTACGCGGACGAGGCGCTCTGGCGCGCGCGCCTTCACTACCTCACGCCCGCTGCGCGCCTGAGCCGGGCCAAGGTCGCCGAGCTCCTCGGCCACCTCCGCGAGGTCATGCGCGACGCCCTGGCGGCCGGCGGCACGAGCTTCGACTCGCTCTACGTCAACGTCAACGGCGCCTCCGGGTACTTCGACCGCTCCTTGAACGCGTACGGCCGCGAGGGCGAGGCCTGCGCGCACTGCGCCGCAACGAATCGACCGGGCCGCATCCTGCGCGAGAAGTGGGGCGGGCGGTCCTCCTTCCGTTGCTCCCGCTGCCAACGCACCCCGCGGGCTTAGGGCCGCCCTGCGGCGCGCCAGGCCCGGTGCAGCGAGCCCCCGTCGTGGATACTTGAATCACCATGCACCTCAAGAGCCTCACGATCCGCGGCTTCAAGTCCTTTGCCTCGGCCACGACCTTCGACTTCGAGCCCGGCGTCACCGCCGTGGTGGGCCCCAACGGCTCCGGCAAGTCGAACGTCGTCGACGCGCTGGCCTGGGTCATGGGCGAGCAGGGCGCCAAGACCCTGCGCGGCGGCAAGATGGAAGACGTGATCTTCGCCGGCACCTCCGGCCGCGCGCCGCTCGGCCGCGCCCAAGTGACCCTGACGATCGACAACACCGACGGTGCACTGCCGATCGAATACGCCGAGGTCACGATCTCCCGCACGCTCTTCCGTTCCGGCGGTTCCGAGTACGCGATCAACGGTTCCCCCGCCCGCCTCTTCGATATCCAGGAGCTGCTCTCCGACTCCGGCCTGGGCCGCGAGATGCACGTCATCGTGGGGCAGGGACAGCTCGACCGCGTGCTTCACGCGACCCCCGAGGACCGCCGCGGCTTCATCGAGGAGGCCGCCGGCATCCTGAAGCATCGCCGGCGCAAGGAAAAGACGCTCCGCAAGCTGGATGCGACCCAGGCGAATCTCGACCGGCTCGAGGACCTCACCAAGGAGATCGCCAGGCAGCTCAAGCCGCTGGGCAAGCAGGCGGCCACGGCCCGTCGCGCCCGGACGGTTCAGGCCACACTGCGCGACGCCAAGGCCCGTCTGCTGGCCGACGACCTCGACGCCGTGCGTGTCGAGGGGGCGGCTGCCGAGCGGGCGCGGCAGGAGGCCCAAGCGGCCCTGGCGGAAACACAGCGGGTGAGCGACGAGGGTTCCGGTGCCCTGGCCCGGCTGGAGGCGGAGGCCGCGGCCCAGGCGCCGGCCGCGGCGGCGGCGCGCGAGACCTGGTACGAGCTCTCCCGGCTGGATGAGCGTTTCCGCGCCCTCGGTGGGCTCGCCCAAGAGCGTCGCCGCTTGCTGGGTGCACCCGAGCCGACGAGCGAACGCGCCGAGGATCCCGAGGCCCTGCTGCGCCGCGCCGAGCAGAGTGCCGAGGAAGCGGCATCGGGACGCGCCGCCGTGGACCTCGCGGGCGAGAGCCTGACGCGGGCCACCGAGCGACGGACTGCTGCCGAGGAGGCCCAGCGGGCCGAGGACCAACGGATCACGGCGGTGCTGCGCGCCGTCGCGGATCGACGCGAGGGGCTGGCCCGGCTGGCCGGCAGCGTGGGCACCGCCCGGGCCACGGCCGAGGCGGCCGAACAGGCGATGCGCCGAGCACAGGAACAGCTTGCCCTCGCCGAGGGCCGCGGCGACGAGGCCACCGGCGCTCTCGACGCCGCGCGCGAGCTCGCCGGGCGGCTCGAAGCCCAGCTGAACGCGCCCCGCGAGCGGGTCGAGCGGGCCCGGCTCGGCCGTGCCGACGCGGAGGAGGCGCTCGGTTCCGCACGCCGCCGCTTGGGGCCGCTCACCGAGGCCAGGGCGGCGCTCGGCGCCAAGGTGGAGCTACTCTCGGAGGACAGCGCACCCCCGCGGGACGCGGCGGACTACGTGGCGCCGCACGAAGAGCAGTTGCTGGGTGTCCTGGCCGATCGCCTCATCGTTGCGCCGGGAAACGAGTCGGCCGTGCAGGCCGCGCTGGCCGGCGCCGAGCGCGCCCTCGTGGCGAAGGACCGGTCCGTGCTCCTCGCCGTGGCGGCGGCCGACGTCGCCACGCCCGGCGCGCACCTGCGCCTCGTGGCGCCCCTGAGCCAGCCGCCCGTCGTCGTGCCTCCCGAGGGCACACGCCCCGTCCTGGAGCTCGTCGAGGCCGACTCCGACGTGGCACCCGTCCTGCGCGCGCTCCTCGCCGACTGTGTGCTGGCGCCGGACGACGACGCCGCCCAGGTGGCGAGCGCGGTCCCCGGGATCGTGGTGGTGACCCCCGAGGGGCATCGCTGGGAAGGTGCCCAGCTGGTCCTGGGCGGGGGCGCCGAGCCGGCCGCCCTGGCGCGGCGTGCCGCGCTCGCACAGGCGCGCGAGGGCCTGAGCGAGGCCGTCGAGGCAGAGCACGCGGCGCGAGCCGACGTCGAGGCAGCCGAGCCCGCCCTGCTGGCAGGGAGCCAGGAGCTCGACGCGGCTCAGCTTGCCCTGCGCGAGGCCGAGCGCGAATCCTCCGCGGCGACCGCCGAGCTGCGGCGGCTCGAGGCCATGGCCGCGCAGGCCGGCGCCGAGACGGCCAGGCACACCGCCGCCCGGGAGCGCGCCGCGAGCGATCACGCCGCCGCGCTGATCGAGTTGGCATCACTCGCCGACCGGCTCGAGGCGGCCCAGGCCGTCCCGGAGGAGCTCGAGCCCTCCACGGGCGAACGCGACCGACTTGCCGAGGCAGCCGTGCAGGCCCGCGCGGAGGAGGTCGAGGCGCGCCTGGCCCTGCGTGCCGCGGAAGAGGGTGTCAGGCGCCACGAGGAGCGCGAGCGCTCCCTGCGTCGCGCCGCCGAGGCCGAGCGCCTTGCCCGCGCCAAGGCCGCAGAACGCGCGGCCCGCAGGGCGGCCCAGGCCGCACGCGCGGAGGAGGTCGAGCGGCTCGTCACCGTGGTCCGCGAGGAGCTCCACCGCCGTATCGATGCCGCCGCCCTGGCCGTGCAGGAGGCCGAGGAGGCCGGGCGTCGGCAGGCGGCGGCGGTCCAGGCGGCGCGCGCGCAGGCGCAGCGCCTCGCGGCACAGGTGCAGGAACTCACGGAGGCCTCGCACAGCGCCCAACTCGATCAGACCCAGCGCGAGGCGCGCGAGGCGAGCCTCGTCGAGCGCTCGCTGAGCGAGCTGGGCCTCAGCCCGGAGGCGCTGCTGGACGGCTACGGCCCGTCCCTTCCGGTGGAGGTCTTCGAGGCCGAGACCGAGGACAAGTGGGCGGCCCTGCGCCAAGAGGTGGACGACGAGGGGCGGCCGGTCAGTGGCGTGCCCTACGTCCGGGCCGAGCAGGAGAAGCGGCTCAAGCGCGCCGAGCGTGACCTGGCCGAGCTCGGCAAGGTCAACCCCCTGGCCCTCGAGGAGTTTGCAGCCCTTGAGGAGCGCCACGACTACCTCGTGGGGCAGCTCGCCGACCTGCGGTCCTCCCGGGCCGATCTGCTCGAGCTCGTGCGCGAGGTGGACGACCACGTGCGCGAGGTCTTTGCCTCGGCCTTCGAGGACACGTCCCGTGAGTTCGTGAAGGTCTTCGCGAAGCTCTTCCCGGGCGGCGAGGGCCGCCTCAAGCTCACGGATCCGGGCGATCTCCTGACCACGGGCATCGAGGTGGAGGCTCTCCCCGCCGGCAAGAAGGTCAAGCGGCTCTCCCTGCTCTCGGGTGGCGAGCGCTCGCTCATCGCCATCGCCCTGCTCGTGGCGATCTTCACGGCCCGGCCCTCGCCGTTCTACGTCATGGACGAGGTTGAGGCGGCCCTAGACGAGCGCAACCTCATGCGCCTGCTCGGGGTGTTCTCCGATCTGCGTGAGCACAGCCAGCTCATCATCATCACGCACCAGAAGCACACGATGGACATCGCCGACGCGCTCTACGGTGTCTCAATGCGTGGCGATGGGGTCACACGGGTCATCAGCCAGCGGATCATTCGGGACACCGAGCCGCGGCTGTGAGCGCGCCGCAGGGTGCCTTGAGCAGGGGCGACGTATCCTAGACCCATCCGATCGGACATTCCGGTCACCACACCAGTGAGGGTTCATGCAGCACGAGAGGCCGCGCGTCAGCGTCGTCATCCCCGTTTACAACTCCATGCCGTACCTCCTGAGCACCTTGGGTTCGCTGGCCGACCAAGATCTCGGGGACGGCGAGCTGGAAGTCATCGCAGTCGACGACGGGTCCACTGATGGCTCCGGCGATGCGCTTGACGCGTTCGCGGCAAAGGATCCGCGCTTCCACGTGATCCACCAGCCGAACTCGGGATGGCCGGGCATGCCCCGCAATAGGGGGATGGACCGAGCTCAGGGTGACTTCGTCTTTTTCATGGACGCCGACGATACGATGGCGCCCGAGGCCCTGCGAACGATGATCGAGGACGCCGATGCCCAGAGCACCGACGTCGTGATTCCCCGAATGCAAGGGACGGGCGGGCGCGGCGTTCAGGGCGTGTTCACCAAGCACCCGCATGGTCAGATCTCCGTCAGCAAGGCGCTCGAGACGCTCTCGCCTCAGAAGCTGTTCCGCACCGATTTCCTTCGCGAGAACGACATCCGCTTTCCGGAGGGCAAGGTTCGTCTGGAAGACGGCATGTTTGTCGCGAAGGCGTACGTGCTCGCACGACGCATCGACATCCTGACTCGCACCCCTCTTTACTTCATTCACCAGCGCGATGATGGCCAGAACATTTCATCGCGGCCCATCGACGCCGCCGGGTACGACAATTCGGTTCGTGTCATCTCCGAGATCGTGCGAGCGGGCACTCCCGATCCGGCCGAAGCCGACCGGCTCACGCTTGAGCTATTCACCCGCAAGGGGCTGCGCTGGTACGCGCCGAAGCGGTGGATTCGCATGCGCCCCGCTCGACAGCAGGAATGGTTTGATCTGCATCACCAGTTCATGCTCGACATGATCCCGGTCGGCTTGGAAAATTCGGTGGCTAAGGTGGAGGACCAGCGCAAGCTGCGGCTCCTGCGCGCGGGCGATCTGCAGGGCATGCGGCAACTGATCCAGGACGGCGTGAACCTGGAACACCAATCCCTGGTGCGGGATGTGGCTTTGCGGGGAGCGCAACTCGAGCTGGTGGTTCGATTCACTTTGCCGCAGGTGGCCGTCGACGCAAGCTCCCTGACGCACAGCGCCCGCATGAAGATTGCCTTTGCGGCAGGCCGCCTCTTGGCGCCCCTGCAGCGATGGGACATGCCGGGAAAGGTGGTTCGGCGCCTCGAACGGGTCGTCGGTGGCGCCAGGCCGTCCGTGCGTCTTGAGCTCGGTGGGCGAGGCAGCTCCAAGACGGCCTCCTTGGAGCCGCGGCCGGGACTGTGGGATGCCGGCGAGGGAACGGTCGAGGCGCGCTTTCTCGTCCCTCACAAGGTTCTCCGTAGATTCTCGGGCCAGATTGTCGACTGTTGGAGCGTCCTGTGCACGCCTTCGGGGGTGCCCGGTCCGCGCTTCCGCGTGCAGGCCCCCTCATCCCTTGCCGGCGCTGCCAAGGCGCCGGTGCGGCCCTACGCCACGGTTCAAGGAAACTTCAGCATCGATCTGCGCGGTCTGAAGTAGGACGGCGGATCCGAGGCCGGCCTGCGCGCTAGCGCGCGGCCGGCCTCACTCGCGCCCAGGCGATGACGCCGAGCACCATGATGAGCCCGGAGATCGCGAACGCCGGGGCGTACCCGAAGTGGTCGGACAGGTAGCCGGCGATGAGCGGCGCAGCGATGGCCGGGAGGTCCGCCGCCATCTGGAAGGCCGCCATGGCCCGGCCCGCCGAGCGCTCGGGACCCACCGTGTCGGCGATGGTCGCCTGCTGCGCGGGACCGAACATCCCGGTGCCGAGGCCCGAAAGCAGCGACAGCGCGATCAGCACCCACGCGTCGGAGCTGAGGCCCAGCACCGACCCGGTGATCGCGGCGAGGCTCATGCCGATCACGATGGGCAGGCGCCGCCCCACCCGGTCCGACCAGCGTCCGGAGAAGCTGAGGGCGGCGGCGTTGCCCACGGCAAAGGCCGTCAGGACGAGGCCCACCTCGAAGGCGTTCATGCCCAGCGCGCCGGCGGCAAAGAGCGGCACGAGGGAGGTGCGCACACCGAAGGTCACCCAGCCGTTGCCGAAATTGCCGATCATGGCGGCGCGGTAGGCGGGGGAGGACCAGGCCTCGCGCAGGCTCAGCGGAGGCAGCACGGCGCCTTCGTCCTTGGCACGCAGCGAACGTCGCACGCCAACCAGAAACACGTAAACCACGGCCGCCGCGATCACGAGGGCCACGCCGTAGATCAGGAACGGGGCTCGGTACCCGAGGGGCGAGAGCAGCCCTCCCACGAGCGGTCCGGCCACGTTGCCGATGAGGAAGGCACCGCCGTACAGGCCAGCCACGCGCCCGCGTAGCGTGGCGGGGGCGCGGCGGGCCAGGAAGGCCCCGGCGGACACGGTGAAGAGTGTGGAGCCGATGCCGCCCACCGCGCGGAAGACAATGAGCGTCCAGTAATCGTTGGCGTACGCGCAGGTGATCGTCGAGGCGGCGACGATGAGCACGCCGCTCACGTAGCCGATCGGCTCGCCCCAGCGCTCGGTGATCCGCCCGGAGGCGGGGGCGAAGAGCAGACGGGTCGCCGCGAACACGGACACGATGGCCGCCGCGGCGGCGTTGGAGACCCCGAAGCTCTGCGCGTAGCTCGGCAAGATGGGGGCGATCAGGCCGAAGCCGAGCGCCACGATGAGCGCGGCGCCGATCAGCACCACGATGTCGCGCGGGATCCGCGCGGGATCCGACGAGGTCGTGCCGTCCGCCGAGAAATCGGCGGAGTCGGGGGACCGAGACATATTCTGGCCTCTTTGTGCATTTGAAGTATCTTTCAAAGGTGATACAGAACAACCTTATCCGTGTCGCCAGGCGTGGCATGACTTTTCAGCACTGGGCACTGTTCGTCGGGCTAGCGGCGGCCATCTTTAGCGCCGCATTGTCGTGGGTCGCCTCCCTGGGCAGCGACGAGGCGGCGACGATCGCGAGCGCTACTCGTTCGTGGGGCGGACTCTGGCGTCAGGTGCTCCACATCGACGCGGTTCACGCCGCGTACTACGGAGTCATGCACCTGTGGTTCGACGTCTGGGGGGCCAACGCCTTCACCCTCCGAATCTTCAGCGCGTTGTGCGTTGGCGCCACCTCGTATCTGATCGCATTGCTGGGGCGGCGACTCATTGATGCCCGCGTGGGGGTCGTGAGCGCCGTCGTCTACGCGCTTCTGCCGCGCGTCACGTTCGCAGGTGCCGACGGACGCTCGCCAGCGCTGTCCGCCCTGCTCGTCGTGGCCGCCACCTTGGTGCTTCTCGTCGCGCTTGAGCGCGGCCGGGTCGGTGCCTGGGTGGCATACGGCGCCCTGGTGGCGGTGAACGGCAACATCAACTTCTACTCGCTCTTGGTCATCGCCTGCCACGTCATCCTCGTGTCGAGACGCCCAAAGCTCCGGGCCTGGCTGATGAGTGCAGGCGTCGGAGCCATCACCGCGCTCCCGGTCGTGGCCTTGTCGTTGCGCCAATCGGATCAGGTGAGCTGGATCAAGGCTCCCAACCCCCACTATCTCTCTCTCGTGTTCGTGGACCAGTGGGGCGAGGTCAACGGATTCGCCGCCGGCCTCATCTGGGTGGGCGCTGGCATCGGCATCTACATCTTGTTGCAGCGGGCTCAGCGGCGGTTGCCGCTTTTCCTCGTCGTTGCGTCGTTGGGGCCCCTCATTGTTGTGCTGGCAGCATCATTCGTCACTCCGGTCTACCAGCCCCGGTACCTGACGTCGTCGACGCCGTTCGTGGCCATCGCCCTGGCTGTGGCTGTGGCGGCGCTGCGGCAGCGCCGCCTGATCGCGGCGACTCTCGTCGCCGCCTTGGCGATTTCGCTTCCCAGTTGGGGGCAGCAACGCACGCTAAAAGTCAAGGAGGGCACCGATTGGAAGTCCGTGGCGACGTTCGTGGGAGCGCAGCGCGATCGGGATATCGTCGAGGCCGCGATCTATGGGCCGACGCCGATCATGACCTACCGCAGCACCCGGCGCATCGCACTGGGGTACCCGGGGGCCTTCGACGGATTGATCGACGTGACCCGTGGCAAGGAGGCGGGGATGATCGACTACCTGTGGGGCCACGACGATGACCCGCTCAGGCACCTGAATCGGATCAAGCAGGCGGACCGGGTCTACTTGCTTGTCGCGGAGAAGGCATTGCCCAAGTGGGGTAAGGGTGTCCCGCAGGCGCTGGTCAAAGCTGGCTTCGAGCAAACGAGCGTTACGACAGTGGCCGGGACGAGGGTCACGATCTACAACCGCATAGCAGGGTGAGTCTCCCGCGGTGCCGTGAGAGAGTAGAAGCGTGACCCAAGACGCCTTGACCTACCTCATCATCGCCGCCGTTGTGGTGGTGGTCCTCGCGATCGCCATCCCCCTCTTCGTGAGCTCCTCGCGCAAGCGCTCCAAGACCAGCTACGACGGCCCCCGCGACGCCAATGATCCGGCGCCCGCCCCCGGCGCCGCGGCGCAGACGGAGCGCGCCGAGCAGGGCGGCGACGTCGCGGTCCTCGAGGCCGACCCGAGCGGCGTCGAGGTCGTCGAGACCGTCCCCGCCGAGCCGAGCCTCGAGCGCCCCGAGCCCGTGCAGGGCCGCCTGGCCCGCCTGCGCGCGCGTCTGTCCAAGTCAAACAACGTCCTGGGCAAGGGCCTGCTTGCCCTGCTCTCCCGCGAGCGCATCGACGAGGACGTCTGGGACGAGATCGAGGAGACGCTGCTGACGGCCGACCTCGGCACCGACGCCACCGACGATCTCATGCTGCAGCTGCGCGCCCGCGTCAAGGTGGAGGGTTCCCGCACCCCGGAGCGCGTCCGCGAGATCCTGGGCGAGGAGCTCCTGGCCCTCGTGGGCCCGGACATGGACCGCAGCCTCGCCACGGACCGCGAGGACGGCAAGCCCTCCGTCATCCTCGTGGTGGGCGTCAACGGCGTCGGCAAGACGACGACGATCGGCAAGGTCGCCCGCGTGCTCGTGGCCGAGGACAAGGACGTGCTCCTCGGCGCGGCCGACACCTTCCGCGCCGCGGCCGCCGAGCAGCTGGCCACGTGGGGCTCCCGCGTGGGCGTGCCCACCGTGAAGTCGGACCAGGACGGGGCCGATCCGGCCTCGGTGGCCTTCGACGCCGTCAAGGCCGGCGTGGATCAGGAGGTCGACGTCGTGCTCGTCGACACCGCCGGCCGCCTGCAGAACAAGACGAACCTCATGGACGAGCTCGGCAAGATCAAGCGCGTCATCGAGAAGCAGGCCCCCGTCCGCGAGGCCCTGCTGGTGCTCGACGCCACGACCGGCCAGAACGGCCTGAGCCAGGCCAAGGTCTTCTCCGAGGTCGTCAACATCACCGGCATCGTGCTGACCAAGCTGGACGGCACCGCCAAGGGCGGCATCGTGGTGGCCATGCAGCGCCAGCTCGGCGTGCCGGTCAAGCTGATCGGCCTGGGCGAGGGCCCGGACGACCTGGCGCCGTTCGACCCGCAGGCCTTCGTGGACGCCCTGTTGGACTGATCCGCACGGCGCGTCGCCGAGGGCGGCGCGAGCCACACTGTGCCAACGCCCGACGGCGCGTGGCCCCCTCACGGGACCACGCGCCGTCGGGCTTTTGCGTGCCTCACGAAACGCGCGCGCAACGCCCGTGTGACGCCCTTTTCACGCGGAAGGGTGCCTTTGCAACAGGGACGAAACAACAGGTGCCGGCCCCGGAAACGCTGTGGCGACAAGCTAGTGCGTGGCGGAGCTTCCCGCCCACTCGCACGAATTCGGAGGCACACAATGGAGATGACCACAGCCCAGGTGTGGCAAATGGTCGCGGCAACGCTGGTGTTGCTCATGACCCCAGCACTAGCGTTCTTCTACGGCGGCATGACCCGCGCGAAGAGCGTCCTGAACATGATGATGATGAGTTTCATCTCCGTCGGCATCATCGGCGTTGTCTGGGTCCTGTGGGGCTACTCGGCTGCGTCGGGCGGCAGCAGCGTCGGCGGGCTCTTCGGTAACCCCTTCGAGGCCTTTGGGCTGCAGGGAATGCTCTCGGGCGAGGACTTCGATGCCGGCGTCCTCATCAACGTCGGTTACCAGGCGACCTTCGCGATCATCACGGTGGCGCTCATCTCCGGCGCCATCGCCGACCGAGCGAAGTTTGGCGCCTGGGCGCTGTTCGTCCCGGTGTGGGTCTCGCTCGTGTACTGCCCCATCGCTTACTGGGTCTGGGGAGGCGGCCTGCTCAGCTCTGATGGAGCCATCGGCTCCTGGGCCGGCGCGGCGATCGACTTCGCCGGCGGCACCGTGGTCCACATCAACGCCGGCGTAGCCGGCCTGGTCCTGGCCCTCATCCTGGGCAAGCGCAAGGGCTTCGGCGTTGACCCCCGTCAGCGCCCCCACAACATCCCCTTCGTCATGCTGGGCGCCGCCCTCCTGTGGTTCGGGTGGTTCGGCTTCAACGGCGGCGCCGCAGCGGAGGCCGGCCAGGCGGGCCTGATCTGGATCAACACGCTCGCCGCCCCCGGCGCCGCCATGATCGGCTGGCTGCTCACGGAGCGCATCCGCGACGGTCACCCGACCTCCTTCGGCGCCGCCTCCGGCATCGTGGCCGGCCTCGTGGCCATCACCCCGGCCTGCGCCAACGTCTCCCCGGTCGGCGCGATCGGCCTCGGCCTCGTGGCAGGCGTCGCCTCCGCCCTCGCGGTGGGCCTCAAGTACCGCTGGGGCTTCGACGATTCGCTCGACGTGGTGGGCGTGCACCTGGTCTCCGGCCTCATCGGAACCCTGGCCCTCGGCTTCATCGCCGTGCCGGATGCAGAGGGTGCGGGCGCTGGCCTGTTCTACGGCGGCGGCCTGGCCCAGTTCTGGGCGCAGCTCGTGGCGGCCGTCGTGGCGATTGCTTGGACGGCCCTGGCCACCGCGGTGATCGGCCTGATCATCCACAAGACCATGGGCTTCCGCGTCAGCGACAAGGACGAGGAGACCGGCGTGGACCTCACGGAGCACGCCGAGACGGCCTACGAGTTCGCGGGCCTCGGCACGGGAAGCCGCCTCGTGCCTCATCCGGCCACCTCTTCCCACCTGCGCCAGTCCCCGGTGCCGACTACTTCGACCCCCACCCCCGGACAGGAGAACTGAGCCATGTACCTGATCACGGCGATCATTCGACCCGAGCGACTCGATGCGGCCCGCGAGGCCCTGCAGGCCGCGGGCGTGGCGGGGCTGACCGTCTCCGAGGCGGCGGGCTTCGGCCGGCAGCGGGGACACGTGCAGGTCTACCGCGGCGCCGAGTACGCCGTGGACCTGCTGCCCAAGGTGCGCCTGGAGGTCCTCGCCGAGGACACCACGGCCCCGGGGCTCGTGGATGTGCTCGTCGCCGCGGCCAATACTGGCCACGCCGGAGACGGCAAGGTGTGGTTGCACCGCCTGGACGATGTGGTCCGGGTCAGCACGGGGGAGCGGGGCCCCGGGGCGGTCTAGCGTGATGGGCTAGCACCGCGGATGCAACAGCAGTACCCCGGTCGGCGGATGCCGACAAACACAGGAACGGGCCGGCTTGCGGGAGCCGGCCCGTTCTTGTGTGCCTGGCGGCGGGTGCCCGCCGGCCTGCCCGACGGCGCGTGGTGACCTGGGCGGGGCGCCTCACCTAGGCGCGGGGCAGGCCCGTGCCGTCATCGGCCGTGGCCACGGGCCAGCTGGCCGGGCCCTCGGTGCCTGCCGCGTACTCATCCAGCGGCACCTCGTCCCTGGCCCAGGCCTCGAGCACGGGATCGACGATGCGCCAGCACTCCTCGGCCGCGTCGCCACGCACGCTCAGGGTCAGGTCCCCCTCGAGGACGGAGGAGATGACCTCGCCGTAGGGGAGCACGCGGGAGGAGGAGAGCGCCGTGGAGAGGGCCACGCGATCCAGCTGGAAGGGGTTGCCCGGACCGTTGACGTCGATCTCCAGCTTGAGCGTCTCCGGACCCAGTCCGATGCGCAGGCGCGTGGGGGAGTCGATCCCGGAGAAGCCCTCGGGGAGGTAGGGGACGGGCTTGAAGGTCACGACGATCTCCTTGCGGACCTCGCCCACGGCCTTACCCGAGCGGATCGTCACGGGAACGCCGGCCCAGCGGGAGTTCTTCAGGCGCAGGCGGATCTGCGCCATGGTCTCGGTCTTGCGGGCCGGGTCAACGCCGGGCTCGGCCGCGTAGTCGGGGATGTCCCGTGCGCCGATCTCGCCCGCCGTGTAGCGCGCCCGCCACGTGGCCTCCTGGAAGGAACCGTCGATCTCCAGCGCGCGCAGCACCTCGCCCACCCTGTCGCGCAGGTCCCGTTCGGTCAGGGTGGAGGGCTGGTCCATCAGCAGGAAGGCGGCGATCTGCAGCAGATGCGACTGGATCATGTCCCGCAGTGCGCCGGCCGTGTCGTAGTACCCGGCGCGGCCCTCGAGGGCGAGGTCCTCGTTATAGACGATGTCCACGCACTCGACGTTGTCGGCGTTCAGGAGGGGCTCGATGAAGCGGTTGGCGAAGCGCAGGCCGGCGATGTTCAGAACCGTCGACTTCGCGAGGAAGTGATCCACGCGGAAGATCGAGGACTCCGGCACCAAGCGGGTCAGCGCGGCGTTCAGGTGCGCCGCGCTCGCCGCGTCGTGACCGAAGGGCTTCTCCAACACCAAGACCGTGCCCTCGGCGAGCTGCCCGGGGGCGAGGGCCTCGAGGCCCTTCTGCGTCACGGCCGGCGGGAGGGCAAAGAACAAGGCGGTGTGGCCCGGGTCGAGCGCGCTGAGCGAGGCGAGCGTGGCCGGATCGGTCGCGTCGCCCGTGATGAGGCGGGCCCCGTCGATGGTGGCGCGCAGGGCCGCGGCCCCGGCTTCGCGGGCGCCCTCGATCCTCGCCCCGAGCGTCTCGGCCAGCCGCGCCCTGAAGGCCTCCTCCGTGTGCTCCGGAGCGGCAAAGCCTACGAGGGCCAGCGGCTCCGTGTTCCCGTCGGCCAAGAGCGAGGCGATCCCGGGGAGCAGGAGGCGCTTGCTGAGATCGCCGGCCACGCCGAGGATCACGAGCGTGCGCACCTGCCGGCCGGGCACGGCCGCGGCGACGGGAGCTGCCTGGGCGCTCGAGGCGGCCGTGGAGGGGGACGGGACAGGGGCATCGATGGAAGTCACGGCCCCACTCTCGCGCTCGCCGCGCGCGCGGTGCAAGAGACAGGGCACGTGCGCTTGGGAACACTTCTTGCCGGGCCGGACACTGCCGCCGCCAGGCGCCCGCCCGGGGTGCGCCGCCGGGGCGGCACCGGCGCTGTATTCTGGATGGTCGGGACCGTGACCGGCCCCGCGAGCTTGTCAAAGCGCCGTCGTGCCCTGGAGTCCTCCGGGCCCCGGCCCCGCCCACCGAAGGAAGCACCCCCACCGTGTTCAACTCACTCTCGGATCGCCTCTCCGCCACGTTCAAGAATCTGCGCGGCAAGGGACGCCTCTCCGAGGCCGACGTCGACGGGACCGTGCGCGAGATTCGTCGCGCCCTGCTCGACGCCGACGTGGCGGTCCCGGTGGCGCGCGACTTCGCTGCCGCCGTCAAGGAGCGCGCGCTCGGCGCCGAGGTGTCCGAGGCCCTCAACCCGGCGCAGCAGGTCGTCAAGATCGTCAACGAGGAGCTCGTCTCCATCCTCGGCGGCCAGACCCGTCGCCTGCAGTTCGCCAAGGTCGGCCCCACCGTCATCATGCTGGCGGGCCTGCAGGGTGCCGGTAAGACCACCCTGGCCGGCAAGCTGGCCAAGTGGCTCGCCTCCGAGGGCCACACCCCGCTGCTCGTCGCCGCCGACCTCCAGCGCCCCAATGCCGTGACCCAGCTCAAGGTGGTTGGCGAGCGCGCTGGTGTGCCGGTCTACGCGCCGCACCCGGGCGTCCAGAGTGACTTCGAAGAGGTCACTGGCAACCCCGTTGTCGTGGCCCGCAACGGCGTCTCCGAGGCGCGGCAGAAGCAGCACGATGTCGTCATCGTCGATACCGCCGGCCGCCTGGGCGTCGACGAGGCGCTCATGCAGCAGGCCCGCGACATCCGCGACGCCATCCGCCCGCAGGAGATCCTGTTCGTCATCGACGCGATGATCGGCCAGGACGCCGTGAACACGGCCAACGCCTTCAACGAGGGCGTTGACTTCACGGGCGTGGTGCTTTCCAAGCTCGACGGCGACGCCCGCGGCGGCGCCGCGCTGTCCGTCGCCTCCGTGACGGGCAAGCCGATCATGTTCGCCTCCACGGGCGAGAACGTGAACGACTTCGAGGTCTTCCACCCGGACCGCATGGCCGGCCGCATCCTCGACATGGGCGACGTGCTCACCCTGATCGAGCAGGCCGAGAAGACCTGGGACAAGGCCGAGGCCGAGCGCATGGCGAAGAAGTTCGCCGACCAGGAGGACTTCACGCTCGAAGACTTCCTGGCCCAGATGCAGCAGATCAAGAAGATGGGCAGCCTCAAGAAGATGCTGACCATGATGCCTGGCGCGAACATCTCCAAGCAGCAGCTGGAGCAGTTCGACGACAAGCAGGCCGATCGCATCGAGGCGATCGTCCGCTCCATGACGCCGCACGAGCGCGTGGCCCCCAAGATCATCAACGGCTCGCGCCGCGCCCGCATCGCCCGCGGTTCCGGCGTCTCCGTGTCCGAGGTGAACCAGCTCCTGGAGCGCTTCACCGAGGCCCAGAAGATGATGAAGAAGCTCGCGGCCGGCGGCGGCATCCCGGGCATTCCGGGCGGTGCGGCGCGCGGCAAGAAGAACGCCAAGGGCGGCAACAACAAGAAGAAGCAGAAGTTCGGCAACCCGGCCAAGGCCGCGCAGGCAGCGCTCGAGGCCGATCAGAAGTCCAAGGCGGCCGCCGGGGCGGCGTTCGGCGCCGCCAAGAGCGCCGACCTGAAGCCCGAGGACCTGAACCTGCCCAAGGGCTTCGAGAAGTTCCTGCGCTGAGTCCGAGGGCGGCGAGCGTCCTCATCCCAGCACCCCCTTTTGCGTGGCCCGATCCCTGGTGATCGGGCCACGCCCGCACCCCCACCGTTGTACCTGGAGCGCCATGAGCCTGGACCTGAACACCCTGAACGGCCCCGAGGAGTTCTTCGAGCACCTCGAGTGGTGGCGCCTGCAGCTCTTCTTCCCGCAGCAGGGGCAGGCCGGCTGGCGCCAATCGGCCGAAGCGGTGGAGCAGGTGCTTGCCTCGCGCAGCGTCGTGGCAGCCGTGCAGTCCGGCTACGCCGTCCCGCTGGGGCTGCGGGTCACGGTGCTGGTCGCGGTGCACGAGGACCGCGTGGTGCTCTTCGACGCGGACGGCAACATCACCGCAGCGCTGGAGCCGGAGCACCTGGGGCAGGCGCTGGCCCTGCACGCCGGGGCCTGGGTCATGGAGCTGGATGAGGAGCCGGCGTTGCTGGCCGGCGACGCGGAGACGCTGCAGGCCGCCCTCAACGCGTTGGAGGAGGGCGGACCCGATCCCTTCGCCCCGGCCCAGCGGGCCTGCGTTCACTACGGCGAGCCGGAGATCGCCGTGTGGTCCGTTGCGCTCAAGGGCTCCAAGACCAACGGCACCCTGCACCGCGACACGGCCCTGCTGCACGGCGAGCCCGGCCCGGAGACGGCCGTCGTGGCGGGCGCGCTCACCGGTTCCCCCGCGCTCATCCTGCGCGATTTCGGGTCCTGGTGGGGGCTGTCGTACTACTCGCGTGCGGCCATGGCGGCCAAGGTCAAGGGCGGTGAGGAGCGCGAGCCCACGCTCGCGCTGGCCCTGGGGCTGGGGGCCACACTGCTCCCGCCGGCGCCGGCCCGCGAGCCCGGCGAAACCCCGGCGGCGAGCACCCCGGCCCAGCGGCTCGCCGCAGCTCTCGGGGCCGCCCACATGCTGGCGGATCCGGCCGACGCCGACGCGCTCGAGGGTGCCATGTCCGCCGTGCGTGCGGAGCAGGCCGTCGCCTCCCTGGCTCGGTGCGTGCCGGCGGCCGGGACGCTCGTGGTCGGCGGGCCCGTGGCCAGGGCGCCGTGGCTCGGCGAGGCGGCCGACGCCGTCGAGATGCTGGGGTTCGACCCCGCCTGGGTGCGGGTCCTCGCCGGCACCGAGCGCGAGCCGGAGGGCGGCACGGAGATCGTGCCCCGCGGCGTGCTGGGCGCGGCCGGAGCGGCGTTCAAGGCGGAGTTCTCGGCGCAGCCCACGGTGGCCGTGGGGGAGGCACGCCCACCGGGCGAGCTGCCGGAGGGTGCGCCCGCCCAGGTGCCCGCGGCAGAGTCGGCAACGACGGCCCCGCCGGCGCAGCGCGGCCCGGCCGGCGGCCTCGGCTGGACGCGCTCCTTTGCACCGACCGTCCGCTACACGATCGGCATCATCGAGCTCGGGCTCGCCGCCGTCTTCCTCTTCCTCGCACCCCTGCCCCTCAGCTGGCTCAACCCGGTGCTGGCGGCACTGTTCACGCTCGATGGCGCGTGGCAGGTCTGGGACACGATCCGGCTCGAGGAGCGGTCCAAGCGGGCGGGCGAGCCGCCTCAGCGCGACGGTTCCGACGCCGAATGAGGCCCGGCCGCGGCCCGGCGTGGCATGATCGGATCTGGAACAGGGGACCGATCGGCGCCCACCCCTGCTTGGTAGCAAACGTCAGCGGTGCCGGGACTGCGGAGCAAAGGTGAGCCTAGAGAACCAGGGCACGGACGCGGGGCAGGGCATGACGCCCGACGCCGGGCCCGGCACGGTCTGGCGGGTCACGCTGGCTTGGCCCGAGACCTCCACGACGGGTCGCCAGGAGCGCGTGGACGGGCTGCAGCAGCTGCTCTCCACCCGCGCCGTGGTGGGCCTCATGGGTCCCGGCCGCCCCACCCGCGGCGGCATGGTCGTTGACCTCGTGCTGCCCGTGGAGCAGACCCGCATCCTCACCGCCTCCCGCGACGGGCAGCTCAACGCCGGCGCGGTCGGCGACGACTTTGCCTGGGAGCTGCATCGCTTCACCGGTGCGGTGGTCGTCAACGGCGACCTCGCGACCGGCGACTTCGCGGTCCTGGCCTCCGATGGCTCCCTGGACGACGACGCCCTGGCGGGCCTGCTTGACGAGCCCGTGAGCGAAGCGCTCCTGATCGGCACCGTCCCGGCCGCCGAGGCCGAGGAGAGCGCCGATCGCCTCGAGGTGGCCGGCTGGATCAGCGACGGCGAGCGTCCCGTCGTGGCCGCCATCGCCCCGGAGGCCGATCCCACCGCCCTGCTCCTGCCCGGTTCGAGCGAGCTTTCCCTCGCGCTGCGCGAGCGCCCCGGCCGCGTCGACGTCTTGCTGTGGGGGGCTCCCGAGGCGAGCCCGGCGGCGCAGCCCACCCGCCGCCGCCGCGCGGCCCACCGCACTCCGCTCCTGAGCACCCACCTCGGTGCGCGTCGCCGCGCCGTGGTGCTCCCCGACTTCATGCGCCCGGCCGGCTCCGACGCCGCCGCGCTACTGGAGCGCCTCGAGGAAGACTTTGCCCCCGTGTCGTCGCAGGAGATGACGGCGCTCGGGCGTGTCCTGCCCGCGTCGGCCCTGCGTGACCTCGTGAGCGCCATCAACGATGCCCCGGCCCTCGGCCTCGACCCCGAGGGTGGTGTCCTCGCCCCGGTGGAGGACGGCCTCATGCCCGGGGAGGAACAGGACGTGGAGCAGCCCAGCCCGCACGCGCAGGCGGCCGCCGTGCTGCGCGCGCTGGGGCAGGACCCGGCCTGGCTCGGCCTTTTCGACGGCGTGGCGCCCGTGGGCCGCTCGGCCCGCCCGCTGGCCGGCCGCGAGCCGGCGCGCCCCCTCGTCCGCCGACTCGAGGAGCCGGCGCGCACGCTGCCGGCCGCCCCTGCCGCCCCGGCGGCGAGCACCACCCAGGCCGAGGCGCCCACCCGCGTGAGCCCCTCCGTCGAGCCGGCGGTCCCCGCCAAGGCCCCCTCGCCCCAGGTCTTCGACGCCGTGGCCGCCCCCGCGGTGGGGCTGCCGTTGCCCAGCCAGGCCGGCGACCGGGAGGCGGCCGCGCGCCTCGGCGTAGGAACCCAGGCCGGGGGCTTCGCCTCGCGCGTGCGGCGCGCCGCCGGTGCCACCGAGGAGGGGACCTTCGAGGAGGTCCTGACGGGGGTCGCGACGGGCGCGCTTCCCGCCGCCGTGCAGGCCGGCACCCCGCTGCCGACACCCGCCGCCGGCACGCCGACGAGCTCGGCCGGCGACGACTCCGCCGCCCTGCGCCGGGGCGGTTGGGCCGTGCCCGTGCTCGTCATCGGCGTGATCCTGCTCGTCCTCGGCATCGTGGCGTTCGTCTTCTCGGATCGCTTCACGGAGATCAAGGACCTCCTGCGGCTCGGCGCGGCGGTCTCGGCCGGCCTGGGCGTGGTGCTCGGCATCGTCTCGCTCTTCGGGGCGCGGCGCTAGGAGCCTCCCAGCCCTGCCGACGCCCCGTGTGCGTCGGCCGGGCCGAATCTCTGGCATAATGGAGCGGTACTCGGTTCGTGCGGCGGTTTGTCGCGCGTGCACCGGACAGTAGGAAGACCTCCCTGGCCCCGTCGATTCGGTGGGAATCGCCTCGGCGGTCTCTTCCGCCCCTAGCTACAGGAGTGACCACACAAGTGGCCGTTAAGATTCGCCTCAAGCGCTTCGGTAAGATGCGCGCCCCCCACTACCGCATCGTGATCATGGACTCGCGCACCAAGCGCGATGGCCGTGCGATCGAGGAGATCGGTCTGTACCACCCGACCGAGGAGCCCTCGTTCATCTCGGTCGATTCCGAGCGTGCGCAGTACTGGCTCTCCGTCGGCGCCCAGCCGACCGAGCAGGTCGCCGCGATCCTGAAGATCACCGGTGACTGGCAGAAGTTCAAGGGCATCGAAGGCCAGGAGGGCACCCTCAAGGTCAAGCAGCCCAAGCCGGCCTTCGTCGCCCCGGAGAAGGGCTCGGTCATCCTGCCCGAGGCCGTGACTGCCAAGAAGTCGGCTGAGAAGCCGGCCGAGGAGTCCGCCGAGGCCGAGGCCACCGAGGCCGAGTAAGGTGCTCGACGACGCGCTGGACCACCTGGTCAAGGGGATCGTCGATCACCCTGACGAGGTTGATGTTCGTCGCAAGTCCGGTCGCCGCGGCGAGGTGCTCGAGGTGCGTGTTCACCCCGAGGACCTGGGTCGCGTGATTGGGCGCCAGGGACGCACGGCCAAGGCCCTGCGGACCGTCGTCGAGGCACTGCCCGGCGGCACCTCGGTGCGGGTCGACGTGGTCGACACCGACCGTCGCCGCTGAGCCGCCTCAAGCTTTGCTTCGCATGCTGGCCCCGCACACCGCTTGATGCGGTGCGCGGGGCCAGCGTCGTTTCCTGCACCACTTGCACCACCCACCCCAGGAGTCATTCATCATGAAGCTGCAGGTTGCCCGCATCGGCAAGCCGCACGGTATCCGCGGCGAGGTCACCGTCCAGGTCTTCACCGACGACCCGGAGACCCGCTTCGCGCCAGGCGAGGTGCTGCAGACCGAGCCGGCCTCCGCCGGCCCGCTCACGGTGCGCAGCGCGCGCTGGAACAAGGCCATCCTCGTCATCGGCTTCGCCGAGGTGCCCGATCGCAACCGCGCCGAGGAGCTGCGTGGAACGCAGCTCTTTGCCGAGGCGCTGGAGACCGAGGAGGACGAGGAGGGCTGGTACGAGCACGACCTCGTGGGACTCAAGGCCCTCGTGGACGGCGTGCAGGTGGGCACGGTGTCGGAGCTCGTGACGGGTGCGGCCCAGGACCTCCTGGTGATCGAGCGTCCCGGCGGCGCCGATCTGCTGGTGCCCTTCGTCGAGGAGATCGTCCCGGAGATCGACCTGGACGGCGGCTTCGTGACGCTGACCCCGCCGCCGGGGCTGCTCGAGCTCGGCGACGCCGAGCCGGAGGCCTGAGCCCCATGCGCATCGACGTCTTCACGATCTTCCCCGAGTACTTCTCGGTGCTGGACATCTCCCTCGTGGGCAAGGCGCGCGAGCGCGGCCTGCTCGAGGTGCACACGCACGACCTGCGCGATCACGCGCACGATCGCCACCGCACGGTGGATGACACCCCCTACGGCGGCGGTGCCGGCATGGTGATGAAGGCCCAGCCCTGGTCGGAGGCGCTCTCCAGCGCCCTGCCCGAGGGTGGGCTCACCCCGTCCGGTCAGCGCCCGCTACTGCTCGTTCCCTCGCCGGCCGGCAAGGTCTTCGATCAGGCCACGGCGCAGGAATGGAGCGAGCGGGAGCACCTGCTCTTCGCGTGCGGCCGCTACGAGGGCATCGACGAGCGCGTCATCGAGTGGGCCGCCGACCGCGCCGAGGTCGTCCCCTTCTCGCTCGGCGACTACGTGCTCAACGGCGGCGAGGTCGCCTCGCTCGCCATCATCGAGGCCGTGGGGCGCCTCATCCCCGGCATGGTCGGCAATCCGGCCTCGCTCGTGGAGGAGTCCCACTCCGACGGGCTGCTCGAGTACCCCGTGTACACGAAGCCCGCCTCCTGGGAGGGCCTCGACGTCCCGCCCGTGCTGCTCTCCGGCGATCACGGCAAAGTGGACCGCGCCCGCCGCGACTGGCAGCTCGAGCGCACCAGCACGCGCCGCCCCGATCTGATCGAAAAGCTCGACGTCGCGGGGTTGGATAAGAAGGACAAGGCCACGCTGCAGGGCCTCGGCTGGGTCCTGAGCGGCCCCACGCCGCGCCGCGGCTGAGGCTCCGGGCCCGCCTCTGGCGGGCCCGTTCCCGTCTCCCCGCGCCTCGGTGAGGGCGCGCGGCCGCGCCCACCGTGCGCCCTCGTGCACCGGCACCCCAGCGTGAGAAGTGCCACGCTGCGCCGGAGGGGCGCACGGATGTGACACAATAGTGTGGTTGTGCCCACCGGGCGCGATCCCGCCGCAGGGGTCTCGCGCATCATCCGGTCGGGTCCGAGCCCACGCCCGTGGACTCGGGAAGAACCCGCGCACCGAGCCTCGCGAGAGGCCGGGAGCACGGGAGAACACGTGGATGACGGACCTGCGGCCGCACGCCACAGGAGTGAGAAATGCATATTCTCGATTCCCTCGACGCAGCCAGCCTGCGCAACGACGTCCCGGACTTCCGCCCGGGCGACACCGTCAAGGTGCACGTGAACATCATCGAAGGCAAGAACTCCCGCGTTCAGGTCTTCCAGGGCTTCGTTGTCCGTCGCCAGGGTGGCGGCGTGCGCGAGACCTTCACCGTGCGCAAGGTGTCCTTCGGCGTCGGCGTGGAGCGTACCTTCCCGGTGCACTCCCCGGTGCTGGACAAGATCGAGCTCGTCACCCGCGGTGACGTGCGTCGCGCCAAGCTGTACTACATGCGCGATCGCCACGGCAAGGCTGCCAAGATCAAGGAGAAGCGCGACTTCGTGGCTGCTGCCAAGAAGAAGAAGGCCTGATCTTTTCGATCTCTCGCGCCCCGTGCGCGGTTCACAGGCGCCGTCCCCTCGCGGGGCGGCGCCTGTGCGCGTCTCGGCCCGCTCGTCCACCCGCCGAGCGGTAGGGTTGCCAGAGCGGCGCGCCCCGTCCGCCCGCACCAGCAGCATCGACAGGAGTCACGTGAGCATCAACGACCCGTCCATCCCCGGCGCCCTTCCGCCGGAGGGGACAGCGCGGCGGCCCAAGCGTGGCGGATTGCTCAAGGAGCTTGTGCTCGTCGTGGTGGCCGCGCTCGTGCTCTCCGTGCTCGTGAAGACCTTCCTCTTCCGGGCGTTTGTGATCCCCTCGCAGTCCATGGAGGAGACGCTTCTCGTGGGCGATCGCGTCTTCGTGAATCTGCTGGTGCCCGGGCCCTTCGACCTCGAGCGCGGCGACGTGGTGGTCTTCAAGGACGACCAGCAGTGGCTCGAGCCCACCAACAACCCGCCGGCCGGGCCCATCGCCGATGCGTTGACGTTCCTGGGCCTGCGCGCCGACGACTCGACGCAGCACCTCGTGAAGCGCGTCATCGGCATGCCGGGCGACACCGTCGAGTGCGGCGAGGACGGTCAGCTCAAGGTCAACGGCGTGGTCCTGCACGAGGGCTACCTGAAGTCCGGGGTGAAGCCCTCCGAGGTGACCTTCAAGGCCGTGGTGCCCGAGGGCAAGATCTGGGTCATGGGCGACAACCGCAGCAATAGCGCCGACTCGCGCTCGCACTCGGCGAAGCAGAGCGGCTTCATCGACATCGCCTCCGTCGAGGGGCGCGCGGACATCATCGCGTGGCCCCTGCATCGCATCGGAGGCGTGCAGAACTCCGGTGACACGTTCAAGGACGTGCAGGATCGCCCGGCCCACGAGTACGACCCCACGGAGCAGGACGTCTCCCGCGAGCCCGTGGAGTCGATGGCCCCGTGAGTGTGGTGGAGCCGACGCTCCAGCTGGAGCGATCCATGGTGGCGTCGGGGCAGACGCTGGCCTGCGTCGACGAGGTGGGGCGCGGCGCGCTGGCCGGGCCCGTCAGCGTGGGCATGGTCATCATCGACCCGTGGGCGCCCGGTGTGCCAGGCGGGGTTCGCGATTCCAAGCTCCTGAGCCTCGCCGCGCGCGAACGCCTCGAGCCGCAGGTGCGCGCGTGGGTGCTCGCCGGTGCCGTGGGGCATGCGGCCCCCGGCGAGATTGACGAGCACGGCATCGTCGGTGCGTTGCGCCTGGCCGGGCGACGCGCGTGGGACGCGTGCCTGCGCGCGCTGGCCGACTCCCGGGCGGCGCGGCCGCGCGTGGCCCTGCTGGACGGGAACCTGGACTGGCTCTCGGCCCCGCCGCTTGATCTCTTCGCCGCCGCGCAACCGGGCGACGACGAGGGACTCGCGGAGGTGGACGTGCCCGTGAGGACCCAGGTCAAGGGCGATCGCGACTGCCTCGGGGTGGGCGCGGCGTCCATCCTGGCCAAGGTGGAGCGCGATCACCTCATGGAGGCGTTGGCGCAGGAACACCCGGCCTACGGCTGGGAGCAGAACAAGGGCTACGGCTCGGCCTCGCACCGGGCGGCGATTGCCCAGCAGGGGCCGAGCCCGGCCCACCGGCTCAGTTGGAAGTTGATCTAGTACGGTGCGAAGCACGCACGGCAAGGAAGGCGGTTGAGACACATGGGTGCCGACGACCTCGAAAACTATGAGACCGAGATGGAGCTGCAGCTCTATCGCGAGTACAAGGATGTGGTGAACCTCTTCTCCTACGTCGTGGAGACCGAGCGCCGCTTCTACCTTGCCAACCACGTCGATGTGCAGGCCCGCTCCTCCGACGGTGAGATCTACTTTGATCTGACGCTGCAGGACGCCTGGGTGTGGGATGTCTACCGCACCTCGCGCTTCGTGAAGAACGTCCGCGTCATCACGTTCAAGGATGTCAACGTGGAGGAGCTGGCGAAGTCGGATCTGCTGAAGGATTCGCCGCTGGGGGACTAGCTCCTTCCCTCACATGCCTGCCGAGGGCCCTGGGTATCCCCAGGGCCCTTTGTCGTGCCTGGCGGGCGGTGCCCGCGCGGCGGAGGCTGGAGGGCCGAGGAGGTGGTGGCCATGACGAAGGCCCAAGAGGTGGGCAGGGCCGGCGAGGAGTTCGCCGCCGGCTGGCTGCAGGACCGCGGGTTCACGGTGCTCGAACGCAATTGGCGCTGCGCCAAGGGCGAGCTGGACATCGTGGCCCTGGACACCGGGACGGGCGAGGTGGTGGCCGTGGAGGTCAAGACCCGCACCGGTTCCGGATTCGGCTTCCCGGCGGAGGCTGTGGACCGGGCCAAGCTGCGGCGCTTGCACCTCCTGGTGCGCGAGTTCGCGGCCTCCCCGGGTGTGCCGCGCGTGGGCCGGCGCGTCGACGTGCTGGCGCTGCTCTGGCCAGCACACCGGAGTGCACCGGAGGCGATCGATCACTACATCGGCGTGACCCCGTGAGCCTGGGGGTGAGCCACACCGTGGCGCTCAACGGACTGACGGGCACGCCCGTGCGGGTCGAGGCGGACCTGGGTGGAGGGCTGCCGGGCATGATCCTGCTGGGCCTCCCCGACGCCTCGCTGGGGGAGGCGAGGGACCGCGTGCGCTCGGCCGCGAGGAACACGGGCATTGCCCTCAGCGCACGCAGACTCACGGTGAACCTGGTGCCGGCGGGCCTGCCCAAGCGGGGCCCGGCGTTCGACCTGGCCATCCTCGTGGCCTGCCTCGCGGCCCAGGCCGAGCTGGCCTCGCCGCAGGACACGGTGTTCCTGGGCGAGCTGGGCCTGGACGGCGCCCTGCGCCCCGTGGCCGGGGTGCTTCCGTGCCTCTTGGCGGCGCGGGAGGCGGGCTTTGCGCGGGCCGTACTGCCGCGGGGCAATGCGGAGGAGGCGGCGCTGGTCCCGGGTCTTGAGACGTTGGCCTACGCGCGGGCGGCCGATGTGCTGGCGGCGCTGGGAGCCTCCGAGCGCCTCCTCGCGGCGGCTCCCGCAGTGTCCTCCGCAGAGGCCGAGGCAGGCGCCGGTGGCGCGGACGGGGCACCGAGGGGGCCGGACGACAACGCGGCGGGCCGGGTCCCCGACCTCGCCGAGGTGGTGGGGCAGCCCTACGGCCGCTACGTGCTGGAGGTGGCGGCTGCGGGCGGGCATCACCTCCTGCTCTCGGGGCCGCCTGGGGCCGGCAAGACGATGTTGGCCGAGCGCCTGCCCGGCATCCTGCCGCCCTTGAGCGAGGAGGACGCTCTCCTCAGCGCCTGCCTGCGATCGGTGGGCGGGTGGGGCGTGCGCGAGCTCGTGCGCACCCCGCCGTTCCTGGCGCCGCATCACACGTCCACCACGCCCTCGCTCGTGGGCGGCGGGAGCGGCGTGCCACGCCCCGGAGCCGCCTCCCTGGCGCACGGCGGCGTGCTCTTCCTTGACGAGGCGCCCGAGTTTGCGGCCCGCACGCTGGACGCCCTGCGCGAGCCGCTCGAGTCCGGTCGGCTGACCCTGCACCGCTCGGGCGGCAGCGCGAGCTACCCGGCGCAGTTCCAGCTCATCCTGGCCGCGAATCCGTGCCCGTGCGGCAAGCCCGGCCGGGACTGCGAGTGTTCGGCGCTGGTCAGGCGCAGGTACTGGGCGCGGCTGTCCGGGCCGTTGCTGGATCGGATCGACCTGCGGGCCGAGGTGCCGGCGGCGCAGACGGCGGCCATCGTCAGCGGGGCGTGGGGCGAGGACTCGGCCCTCGTGCGCGAGCGTGTGGCGGCGGCGCGGGCGCTCCAGGAGCGGCGCTGGGGCGGACGCGGCGGCAACACCAACGCCCGCGTGCCGGGGCGGGTGCTGCGCGAGCGGCCCTTCGCCCCGAGCGGCAGGGAGGCCGCCGCCCTGCGGGACGCGGCCGATCTCCACGGCCTGACGGGCCGAGGGGTCGAGCGGGTGCTGCGCATCGCGTGGACGCTCGCGGATCTGGCCGAGGCCGAGCGGCCCACCGCCGAGCACCTCGAACAGGCGGCCCTCCTGCGCGGGGAGGCGGCATGAGCGCCGACGAGGAGCGGGTGGCCCGCGCCGGACTGTCCCGCTGTTCCGAGCCGGAGGACCTCGCCGTCGAGTCCGCCGTGCAGGCGCTGGGCGCGGCGCGGGTCTGGGAGCTCGTGCGCGGGGCCACGCCCACGGCGGAGGAACGGCAGGGCACGGCAGCGCTTCTCCACGAACGCGGGGCGCGGGAGCCGGCCGCCCTTCGGGGGCTCGACACCCTGCGCGAGCGCCTGGCCGGGCGCGCGGCCGAGGCCGACCCGGCCCGGGACCTGGAGAACGTCGAGCGCCTGGGCGGCGGGCTGCTGCTCCCCGGTGACCCGGCCTGGCCCGCTGCGCTTGACGACCTCGGCCCCGGTGCGCCCTTGGCCCTTTGGTGGCGGGGACCGCGCCCGCCGGGCGACACCGCACACTGGCTCGGGATCGTGGGTACCCGCGATCCCACGGCGTACGGCCTGCACGTGACGGCCGTGGTGGCCGGCGGGGCCGCGGCGGCCGGGGCGGTGATCGTCTCCGGCGGCGCGCTGGGAATCGACGCCGCGGCACACCGGGCGGCGCTCCCATCCGGGATTCCCAGGGACCCGGAGGAACCGCTCGTCACGGTGTGCGTGCTGGCAGGGGGCGTGGATCGGCTCTATCCCGCCAGCAACGCCCGGCTCCTGCGGCACGTGGCTCAGGAACAGCTCATCCTGAGCGAGCATCCGCCCGGTTGCGCGCCCACGCGCTGGCGCTTCCTGAGCCGGAACCGGCTCATCGCGGCCCTCGGCGCCGGGCTCGTGGTGGTCGAGGGGAGGTGGCGTTCCGGCTCGCTCTCCACGGCGCACCGGGCGGCGGAGCTGGGCCGCTGGGTCGGGGCGGTGCCCGGGCCGGTCACGGCGAGCACGAGCGAGGGGCCGCACCGGCTCATCCGCGAGGGCGCCGCGGAGCTCGTCGTGCGGCCCGAGGACGCCCTCGAGGCCATCGGGCTCGTGCGCGGCCGCGTTCCGGCCCGGCAGGACGCCCTGCCCGGCCTTGCCGGGGCGGGGGAGGCCGCGGAGACCGGCTCGCCAGTGGACGGCCTCAGCGAACCGGAGGCGCGGGTCTATGAGGCACTGCCACGGCGCGGCGGCACCTCGCTCGAACGACTCGTGCTCGCGGCCGGCCTGGCCCCGGACGAGGCGCTCGGGGCGCTGCACGGTCTCTTGGCCCGCGGCCGCGCCGCGCGTGGGGAGGAGGGGTGGAGCAGGGCGGCGCACTAGGCTGAGGGAATGCGAGCCACGGGTGGAACGGGTGGGGGAGAAGCGGGGGCGTTGCGCGAGTTTGAGCGGCACCTGCGGCTCGAACGCGGGCGCTCCGAGAACACGCTGCGGGCGTACCTGCGGGATGTTGCCTCCCTCGCGCAGGCCGTCTGGCCGGAGGGGATGCCCCCGTTCCGGCCCACAGCCCTGGATCGCCTCGACCTCGAGGGCCTGCGCGGGTGGCTCGCCGCCGACGCCCAGGCCGGAGCCTCGCCGGCCACCCTGGCCCGCCATGCCGCCGCGGCCCGCACCTTCTGCGCGTGGGCCCGGCGGGAGGGGCTGCTGAGCGTGGACCCCTCCGCCCGCCTCCGCGCCCCCAAGCGTCAGCAACACCTGCCACCCGTCCTGCGCCAGCAGCAGGTGACGCGGCTCCTTGACGGTGCCCGCACGGGAGGTGTTCCAGCGGACGCACCCTCGCGAGCGCGCGCGGCCGACCCGGCCGGCGGGCTCCCGCCCGCCGGCCGGGAACCCGGAGCCGCCCGGCCAGCCGGCACCGCCCCCAGGAACGCGGTACCGAACGCGGCGGCACTGAAGGCAGCGCAGCTGAACCCCGCGGCGCCGGCGGGCACGCCGACACCTGGCGGTGCGTCGCCGGAGGAACCACGAGAGGCAGCCCTGCGCCTGCGGGACGCAGCGGCCTTGGAGCTGCTCTACGCGAGCGGCGTGCGCGTGGGCGAGCTCGTGGGTCTGGATGTGGACGACGTGGACCTGCACCGCCGCACCGTCCGTGTGCTGGGCAAGGGCAACAAGGAGCGCGTGGTGCCGTTCGGCCTGCCGGCGGCGAACGCCCTCCAGGACTGGATGAGCCAGGGGCGTCCCGTCTTGTGGGCACCGGCCGCCGGCCCGGCCCTCTTCACGGGCGTGCGCGGTGCCCGCTGGGGGAGCAGGCAGGCCCGCGAGACGGTCGACCGGGCCCTGGCGGCCCTGGGAGACACCTCGGCGCGTGGACCGCACACCCTGCGCCACACGGCCGCGACGCACCTGCTGGACGGCGGCGCCGATCTGCGCAGCGTCCAGGAATTGCTGGGCCACAGCTCGCTCGCCACCACCCAGCTCTACACACATGTGTCCGTCGAACGCCTGCGCGATGGCTACCGGAGGGCCCATCCCCGCGCCTGAAATCGATTCCTTCCGCCACATGTTTCACCAAACGTTTGTCACCATCGGCAAAGCACGGCACAATGGCCACAGTAACGACGTGGTCAACCATGGTCGGACGTAGGGGAAGACGTACCGACAAGACTTGGAGGACGGCATGTCGATACCGATGACGCGCGGAGCCCTGTACATTCACTCGGCCCCGTCCGCACTGTGCCCTCATATCGAGTGGGCCATCGGATCAGCCGTGGACCGCCACAGCGAACTGACCTGGAGCGCGCAGCCCGCCGCCCCGGGCATGATGCGTGCCGACATGGCGTGGGCCGGCGAGCAGGGCACGGGTGCCCTCCTGACCTCCACGCTGCGCGGCTGGGCGCACCTGCGCTACGAGGTCACCGAGGAGGCCTCCCGCGGCGTCGACGCCTCGCGCTGGTCCCACACGCCCGAACTCGGCATCTTCCACGCCACCACCGACGTGGGCGGCAACATCATGGTCTCCGAGGACCGCATCCGCTACGCCTACGAGCGCGGCCAGGGCAACCCCGCCGTGCTCTACCACGAGCTCTCCATCGCGCTCGGCGAGGCCTGGGACGAGGAGCTGGAGCCCTTCCGCGCGGCGGCCGACGGCGCGCCGGTGCGGTGGCTGCACCACGTGGGCTGACGGCCCGCGCACCCGGCCCGGCCACGCGCCGTCGGGCACTGAAGACGAAAGGCCCCGGCCGCCTCCCCTGAGGGGAAGCGGCCGGGGCCTTGCTCGTGGGCGGCGCGAGCGTCGCCCACCGCGGATCAGACGCTGCGGAACGCGGCGACGGCGTTGTGCCCGCCGAAGCCGAAGGAGTTCGACACGGCAACGCCCGGGCTGATGGCACGCGTGGACGTCACGACGTCCAGTTCCACGGCCGGGTCCTGGCGCTCGAGGTTGATCGTGAGCGGCGCGGTGCGCTCGTGCAGCGCGAGCACCGTGAAGACCGCCTCGATGGCGCCGGCGCCGCCGAGCAGGTGGCCCGTCTGCGACTTGGTCGCGGAGACCGGGACGTTGTCCATGTGCGAGCCGAAGGCGGCGCGCAGGGCCACGCCCTCGGGGATGTCGCCCACGGGCGTGGAGGTGGCGTGCGCGTTGACGTGGACCACGTCGGAGGCCTCGAAGCCGCCGTCGATCATGGTCTCGCGCAGGGCGCGGGTGGCGCCCAGGCCCTCGGCGTCGGGGGCCGTGATGTGGAAGGCGTCGGCGGAGAGGCCGGTGCCGGTCAGCTCGGCGTAGATCTTGGCGCCGCGCGCCTTGGCGTGCTCCTCGGACTCGAGGATCAACGCGCCCGCACCCTCGCCCATGACAAAACCGTCGCGGTCCAGGTCGTACGGGCGGGAGGCGTGCGCCGGGTCGTCGTTGCGGCGGGAGAGCGCCTGCATCGAGGCGAAGGAGGCCATGGTGATCGGGTGGATCGCGGCCTCGCAGCCGCCGGCGATGACCACGTCGGCCTTGCCGGAGCGAATCATCTCCTGGGCGATGGCCAGGGCCTCGGTGCCGGAGGCGCAGGCCGAGACGGGCGTGCGGGCCGCGGCGCGGGCGCCAAACTCGAGCGAGAGCGCGCCGGAGGGGGCGTTCGGCATGAGCATGGGCACGGTCATGGGCAGGACGCGGCGCGGGCCGCTCTCGCGCAGCACATCCCAGGCGTCAAGCAGCGTGTTGAGGCCGCCGATGCCGGTGGCGAAGGAGACGCCGAGGCGGTCGTGATCGATCTCCGCCTCGTCGAGGCCGGCGTCCTTGAACGCCTCGCGGCTCGCCACGAGGGCGAACTGCACCGAGGGATCGTTGCGCTTGATCTCGGCCTTGGAGAGCACATCGGCGGCGGGCACGAGGGCGCGGGCCGCGAAGGTCACGGGCAGGGAGTACTTCTCAACCCAATCCTCGGTGAGCGTGCGAGCGCCGGAAGTGCCGGCCAGGGCCGCGGCCCAGCTGCTCGCGACGTCTCCGCCGATCGGGGTGGTCGCGCCCAGTCCGGTGACAACGACGGTCTTGGCCATGCTCAGCATCCTTTGCGTCAGCGTGCTTTGGTGCGGCCCGTGGATGGTGGGCCGATGCGGGAGGGGCTCCCGCGGCCGGGCGGGCGTCAGTACGACGCCGCCCGGCCGGGTTCGGGTGAAGGGCTCACCCGAGCGGGGAAGCTCAGGCCTGGGCCTGGGCGATGTAGGAGACGGCGTCGCCGACGGTCTTCAGGTTCTTGACCTGGTCATCGGGGATGGTGACGGAGAACTTGGTCTCGGCCTCAACGACGATGGTCATCATCGAGATCGAGTCGATGTCCAGGTCCTCGGTGAAGGACTTGTCCAGCTGGACGTCCTCCACGGGCAGGTCCGTCTCCTCGTTCACGATCTCGGCGAGGCCGGCAAGGATCTCTTCGTTCGTGGCAGCCATGTGGCTTTCTCCTTCGTGTGGTGCCGATATCGGCGTAGTCGACGCGCCCGGGTGCGGGTGCATCTCGAACTGTGGGTGTTCGGCTCAAGCTTAGGGCGCGTGGGCCGAGAAGCCGCTCAAGGGAGGGCTTTGAACTGAGCGGATCAGGCGTGCTCGGCCACGAAGGCGCGGGCCTCGTCCAGCTGATCCGGGGTCTTCAGGGCGAAGGTCTTGATGCCCTTCATGCCGCGCTTGGCCAGGCCCGTCAGGGTGCCGGCCGGGGCGACCTCGAGGAGGCCGGTGACGCCGAGGGCGAGCATGCGCTCCTCGCACAGATCCCAGCGCACGGGGCGCGTAACCTGGGCGACGAGGGAGGCGAGGTTCTCGGCGCCGGAGACGATCTGCTCGCCGTCGAAGTTGCTCAGGAGCGTGCGGCTCGGCTCGCCCGGGGTGAGCGTGCCGGCGAGCTCCTCGAGGGCCGGGACGGCCGGGGCCATGTAGTCCGTGTGGAAGGCGCCGGCGACCTTGAGCGGGATGACGCGGGTCTTGGCGGGCGGGTTCTCGCCGAAGGCCGCGAGGGCCTCGAGGGAGCCGGCCGCGACGATCTGGCCGCCGCCGTTCTCGTTGGCGGGGGTCAGGCCGGCCTCGACGATGGCGACGCGCACATCGGCGGGCTCGCCGCCGAGGACGGCGGCCATGCCGGTGGGCGTCTGCGCGGCGGCGTCGGCCATGCCGTTGGCACGGACCTTGACGAAGTTGACCGCCTCGGCCTCGGGCAGCGCGCCGACGAGGGCGGTGGCCGTGATCTCGCCGACGGAGTGGCCAGCGACCACAACGCTCTCGGGGAGGGACCCGCCGAAGAGCGCGCGGGCCGTCACGAGGCCGGCGGCCACGATGAGCGGCTGGGCCACGGCGGTGTCCTTGATGGTCTCCTCGTCGGCCTCGGTGCCGAGATGCACGAGGTCGCGGCCCACGGCCTCGGAGAGCTCGCGCAGGTGCGCGGCGACGGAGGCGTCCTCGAGCCAAGGGGCGAGGAAGCCGGGGGTCTGGGAGCCCTGACCGGGGCAGACAATGGCAAGCACGGTCTCTACCTTTTCATTCGACGGTGGGTCACGGCGCGAGGCGACGTGCCCAAGCTGTGCGGTGGCAGTTGTATGAATCCTACAACTTCAGGACTCGGCGGACGCGCCCGGGTGGAGCCGGCCGCAGATGAGCGCGCTCTGCAGGACGAGCGCGTCGCGCGGGCTGAAGGGGTCCCATCCCGTGGCGTCAGTGATGCGGCGCAGGCGGTAGCGCACGGTGTTGGCGTGAACGTACAAGGCCCGGGCTGTGGCCTCGAGCGAGTGCCCCTCGGCGAGGTAGCGCGTCAGCGTCTCGGCGAGGGCGGGACCCGCCGCCACGAGGGGCCGGTACACGCGCTGCACGAGGGCGTCCACGGCATCCTTGTCCCCGGCCAGGGCGCGCTCTGGCCACAGATCGTCGGCCAGGACGGGGCGGGGCGCGTCCGGCCAGGCCGGGGCGGCGGCGAGGGCCATGAGCGCGGCGCGGGCCGAGGCCGGCAGCTCGCGCAGGGTGGGGACCACGGGTCCCACAACCACGGGACCATCGCCGAAGTGCTTGGCGAGGCGTTCGAGCGGACCGTGCTGGTCCAGCCCGCCGAGGAGCAGGATGATGCGATCGCCCTGGATGCCCACGACCGAATCGCGGGCGCTGCGCACGGAGGCGCGGCGCAGCTCGCGGACGGAGTTGCCGGTCACCGTGGCGGGGGCAAAGCCGACCACGACGCAGAGGTCGCTCTGGCTGCGCCAACCGATCGAGGCGAGGCGGGAGCGCAGGGAGTCCGGATCCTCGCCGCGCAGCACGGCGTCGACCACCAGGGCCTCGAGCCGGGAGTCCCAGGCTCCGCGCTTTTCCGCAGCGCGGGCGTAGACATCCGCGGCGGCGAAGGCGACCTCGCGGGAGTAGAGCAACACGGCCTCGCGCAGGGGCACCTGCTCCTTGGGGTCGGCCAGTTCGGGGACGCGTTCCTCGACCACGCCCACCACCACGCGGATGAGCTGCAGCGCCTTCTGCAGCGAGATGGTGCGGGAGAGTTCGCTCGGGGCGTCGGCGAACACGTCGTCGAGCACCCAGGTGGGGGCGCTCGGGTCTTCGAACCAGGCAACGAAGGAGGAGATGCCGCGCTGCGCGATGAGTCCAAGCGCCGAGCGCTGCTCGGGCAGGAGCGAGCGGTACCACGGCAGGGACGCGTCGAGTTCCTTGAGCGCGAGGGTGGAGAGCGAACCGAGGGCGGCGCGTAGGCGCTCGAGCGTGTGGGGGCTGGAGCGCAGGGTTTCGGCGATGCGGGCGCGAGGCGCGCTCATCGCGGGATCGGTGTGGGGCACGCCTCGAGGCTAGGCCCGCCACGCGCGGCTTGTCACCTTGAGGAGCGCGCGTGGCTTGTGGGGTTCCAACAAAGCGGCGCCGCCGCCGTCCCCCCGTTCGGGGGACGGCGGCGGCGCCGTGGTACGCGCGTGGGCGCTGGCTGGGCCGGTGGCTCAGGCCTCGCCGCCCGCGTTGCCGGTGGTCCCGGCGTTGACGTTGAGCAGGTCGTACTTCGCGGCCGCCTCGCGCGGGACCGAGGCGTCAACCTCGCCGCGCTTGGCCAGCATCTGCAGGGCGCGCACCACGATCGACGCGGAGTCGATGTGGAAGTAGCGACGCGCAGCGGCGCGGGTGTCGGCGAAGCCGAACTCGTCGGCGCCCAGCGTGGCGAACTCGTTGGGCACGAACTGACGGATCTGATCCGGCACGGCCTTCATGTAGTCCGTCGCGGCGATGACCGGACCGGTGGCGCCGGCCAGCTTCTGCGTGACGTACGGGACGCGGGCCTCGCGCTCCGGGTGCAGGAAGGCGTCCTGCTCCGCGGCCAGGCCGTCGCGGCGCAGCTCGGACCAGGAGGTCACGGACCACACATCGGCTGCCACGCCCCACTCCTCGGCGAGCATCTTCTGCGCCTCGAGGTGCCACGGCACGGAGACACCGGAGCCCAGGAGCTGCACGCGCGGTCCGGCGTCCAGATCGGAGGGCTTGATCTGGTGGATGCCGCGCAGGATGCCCTCGACGTCCACGTCCTCCGGCTCGGCCGGCTGGACGTAGGGCTCGTTGTAGACCGTCAGGTAGTACATGACGTTCGGATCGGCGTGCTTGCCGCCGTACATGCGCTCGAGGCCGTCACGGACGATGTGCCCGATTTCGTAGCCGTACGCCGGGTCGTACGTGACGACGGCCGGGTTCGTCGCTGCCAGCAGCGGGCTGTGGCCGTCGGCGTGCTGGGTGCCCTCACCGGTCAGGGTGGTGCGGCCGGCCGTGGCGCCGATGATGAAGCCGCGGGCCATCTGGTCGCCGGCGGCCCAGAAGGCGTCCGCGGTGCGCTGGAACCCGAACATCGAGTAGAAGATGTAGACCGGGATGAGCGGCTCGCCGTGCGTCGAGTACGAGGTACCCACGGCGGTGAAGGCGGCGGTGGAGCCGCCCTCGTTGATGCCGGTGTGCAGGATCTGGCCCTGGGCGCTCTCCTTGTACGCGAGCACGAGCTCGCGGTCCACGGAGGTGTAGTTCTGCCCGTTCGGGTTGTAGATCTTGGCCGTGGGGAAGAGCGAGTCCATGCCGAAGGTGCGGGCCTCGTCGGGGATGATCGGGACGATGCGCTTGCCGAACTGCTTGTCGCGCATGAGGTCCTTGAGCAGGCGGACGAACGCCATGGTGGTGGCGGCCTCCTGCTTGCCGGAACCGCGCTTGGCGGCCGTGTAAGCCTTCTCGTCGGGCAGCTTGACCGGCGTGTGGGCCGTGCGGCGCTCCGGGGTGAAGCCACCCAGGGCGTGGCGGCGCGTCATGAGGTACTGGATCTCCGGGGCGTCCATGCCGGGGTGGTAGTACGGCGGACG
>NZ_QQXK01000022.1 GCF_003575975.1 Galactobacter valiniphilus
TGCGAGCGGACAACGGGATTCGAACCCGCGACCTCCACCTTGGCAAGGTGGCGCTCTAGCCAGCTGAGCTATGTCCGCATGTCTGGTCTGAACCCAAGGGTTCCTACCGTGCGCGATACTGGGATCGAACCAGTGACCTCTTCCGTGTCAGGGAAGCGCGCTACCGCTGCGCTAATCGCGCCTGCTGCTGTCAACCCCCGCGAGGGAGAATCGAGATTCAGACGAGCGGACAACGGGATTCGAACCCGCGACCTCCACCTTGGCAAGGTGGCGCTCTAGCCAGCTGAGCTATGTCCGCGTAAAACCTGGTCAGAGACCGAGTTTCGTGCGCGATACTGGGATCGAACCAGTGACCTCTTCCGTGTCAGGGAAGCGCGCTACCGCTGCGCTAATCGCGCCCATATGGGCTGCATTTCACTTGTGGAGGTGGGGACGGGATTCGAACCCGCGTATACGGCTTTGCAGGCCGCTGCCTCGCCTCTCGGCCACCCCACCATGTCCGTGCGAGCACGGTGTCCGGCGAACCGGATTCAAGTGAATTGCGAGCGGACAACGGGATTCGAACCCGCGACCTCCACCTTGGCAAGGTGGCGCTCTAGCCAGCTGAGCTATGTCCGCATGTGGTGCTTCGTTCTTGGCTCATCTCGAGGTCTTCGAGAGGATCAAGCGCGTCGTTCCAACGAGTGAAGACTCTAACGCATCCGGCGGGCATCCTCCAAATCGGGGCTTCCTCCCTCGATGCAATCGCGTTTTGTTTTGGGTCCGGAATTCCAAAGATCCCTGCGCCCCGGCCCGCCTGTCGGCCCACCGTGTGAGGATGGGCGGCATGACCCAGCCGCAGCTTGCCCACGCCACCGACTTCGGCCGGATGTACTCCCGCCAGGTCGGTGGCCTTCCGGAGGTCCCCTCCATCACCACCGTCATTGGGCAGGCGCCGCCGGACCTCGCCGGCTGGGCCGGTCACATGGCGGCGACCGCCGTGGTGCAGGACGCCCGCCTGGGGAACGCGCTCGGCTCGCCGGCCCAGCTGCGCTCCATCGCCCGTGACGCCTCCTCCGCCGCCGAGCGGTATCGGGACGAGGCGGCCGCGCGAGGCGACCGCGTGCACGCCTACGCGGAGCAGGTGGCGCTGCGCCAGCTCGGGCAGGTGCACGACGTCGCCGGCCACCGCGAGGTCCTCAAGGCACACGGCGAGGGTGCCTTTGCGGATCGCTTCGATGAATGGTGGGACGCCTATGAGGTGCAGCCGCTGGCCCCGGAGATCACGGTGTGGAACCACGAGGTGGGCTACGCGGGAACCCTCGACCTGGTCGCCAAGATCGGCGGGCGCGTCTGCCTGATCGACTACAAGACCAAGGGCACCTCGCGGGACGGGCGGGTGAAGCCGCTGGATCCCAAGGTCGTGATGCAGCTCGCGGCGGGGGCCCAAGCGCAGGAACAGCTCGTGGACGGCGCGCGGGGCGCGTGGGAGCCCTGGCCGCACGCCAAGGACGTTGTCTTGCTCGGCGTGGCCCTGGGGGAGACCGAGGTGCTCACGCAACGGGCGCAGGACGCCGTGCTCCCCGCCTCCTGGCGGCGCTTCTGGGCGCTGCGCCAGGTCTGGGAGGCGGGGCACCAGCTCGCCGGCCTCGGACCGGCCCTGCGCCCCGTGCCGCCGCCGGCCGGAGCCTGATCCCGGCGCGGGGCGCCCCGCGACGCCGGCCACGGCCGCCCGCCGCCGCGCTGGCCCTAAACTTGGGGTGGTGCCGTGCGTTCGGTGCCGCCGTTGATGACCTTTCAGGAGGACCTCCCCGTGACGATCCTGGCCGTGCGCCTGGTGGGCGACCCCGTGTTGCGCACCCCGGCCGACGCCGTGGCGCGCTTCGACGACACCCTCGCCAAGCTCGCCGCAGACATGCACGAGACGATGGAGGAGGTCGCCGGCGTGGGCCTGGCGGGCCCCCAGGTGGGCGTGAGCCTGCGCATCTTCACCTATCACGTGGGTGAGGAGCGAGGGACGGTCTGCAACCCCGTCGTCGAGGTGCTCGGCGGCGCAGACGCCCGCATCGACCACGGCTCCGAGGGCTGCCTCTCCGTCCCCGGTCTCGGCTTCCCGCTCGATCGGCCCGCCCGCGTGCGGGTCACGGGCCAGGACATCACCGGTGCCCCGCTCGAGCTCGAGGGCGAGGGGCTCCTGGCCCGCTGCTTCCAGCATGAGACGGATCACCTGGGCGGGACGCTCTACGTCGACAAGCTCTCGGGCGAGGAGCGCAAGCGTGCCTGGCGCGCCATCCGCGAGGAGGGCTTCGAGGCCAACGCCCAGTCCGTGCTGCAGGAGCGCGCCAGCGCTGTCGGCAGCGCCTTCGGTGGGGCCTCCTTCGGCGGTTCGGCCTTCGGTGCGGCGGCCCAGGGAGGCCTCAAATGAGCCGCCTCATCTATGCGGGAACCCCCGAGACGGCCGTGGCTCCCTTGCGCCGGCTCCTCGCCGACGGCCACGAGATCGTCGCCGTCCTCACCCGCCCCGACGCGCCGCTCGGGCGCAAGCGCGTCCTGACCCCCTCGCCCGTGGCGCAGGAGGCGGCCGCCCACGGCCTGCCCGTGATCAAGGCCACGCGCATCGACGATGAGACGCACGCCGCGATCGCAGCGCTCGACGCCGAGCTCGCCGTGGTGGTCGCCTACGGCGGGCTGATCCCGCGCCGCACGCTCGACGCCGTGCGGCACGGCTGGGTCAATCTGCACTTCTCGCTGCTCCCGCTGCTGCGCGGCGCGGCGCCGGTCCAGCACGCGCTGATCCAGTGCCACGACATCACGGGCGCGAGCGTCTTCCTCCTCGAGGAGGGCCTGGACACGGGCCCCATGCTCGGCATGATGACCGAGGCGGTGCGGCCCGAGGACACCACCGGCTCCCTGCTTCAGCGCCTGTCCGAGGCCGGATCCGAGCTGCTCTCGCAGGCCGTGGTGGGCTATCTCGCCGGCCAGGTCACTCCGGTGGCACAGAGCGGCGAGCCGACCTTCGCCCCCAAGCTGGGGCGCGAGGACGGCCGCATCGATTTTGCCCAGGCCGCGAAGGCGGTGCACGGGCGCATTGCCGGCGTCACTCCGGAGCCGGGTGCCTACACCGAGCTGGACGGCGCGGTGCTCAAGCTCGGCGCCGTTGCCCTCGTGCCCGAGGTCGACGACCTGGCTCCGGGCGAGCTGCGCGTGGAGCCGGGCAAGCGCCCGCGCGTGCTCGTGGGCACCGGTTCCCACGCCGTAGCCCTCGGCCAGGTGCAGCCGGCCGGAAAGAAGATGATGGCCGCCGCCGATTGGGCGCGCGGTCTCCACGACAACACGAAGGTGAGGCTCGGATGAGCGGCGCAGGCGAGAACAACGAACGCCGCTCCGGCCAGGGGCGAGGCGGCAACGCCGGTGGCGGCCGCGACGGTCAGGGCCGCTCCGGCGGTACGCGCCGCGGCTCGCGCGGTTCCGGCGGCTCCGACCGCCGCGACGCGGCCGGCCGCCAGCGTCACCGCGGCCAGGGCGACGGCCCGCGCCAGTACGGAACGCTGAACCCGTCCGAGCGTGCCCGCACGGCCGACCCCTCCCGCGCGGCGGCCTACGAGGTGCTGCGCGCCGTCCAGGACGACGACGCCTACGCCAACCTGGCGCTGCCCGCCGCCATCCGCCGCCACGGCCTGGACAAGCGTGACGCCGGCTTCGCCACCGAGCTCACCTACGGCGCCCTGCGCGGCCTGGGCCGGCTCGACGCCGTCATCGCGATGTGCACGGACCGCAAGCTCAAGCAGATCGACCCGAACGTGCTCGACGCCCTGCGCCTCGGCACCTACCAGCTGCTCGACATGCGCGTTCCGGCGCACGCCGCCCTCTCCGCCACGGTGGCGCTCACACGCGACAAGGTCGGCGCCGGCGCGGGTGGCTTCGTCAACGCCGTGCTGCGCCGCGTGAGCGAGCGGGAGACGGAGGAGTGGGACGCCGCGATCGTCGACGCGGCCAAGGACGAGACGGCGCGCCTGAGCGTGCTGACCTCGCACCCCGAGTGGATCGTGCGCGCCCTGCGCGGCGCCTTGACGACGCACGGGCGCGAAGCGGCGGAGCTGCCCGAGCTGCTCGAGGCCGATAACGCGGCGCCCGTCGTCAACCTCGTGGCCCTGCCAGGGCTCGGCGACATCGAGGCGCTCGAGGAGGCCGGCGCAGTGCGCTCGGAACTCGTGCCGGGTGCCCTTCTGGCCGAGGCCGGGGGAGACCCGGCCCGCCTGCCGGGCGTGGACGCCGGCGCGGCCCGCGTGCAGGACGCCGGTTCGCAGCTCGTGGCGCGCGCTCTGGCGGGCGCGGAGCTGCCCGCGGGGGATCGTGACGTCGCCTGGCTCGACATGTGCGCCGGCCCCGGCGGCAAGGCTGCCCTCTTGGGCGCCCTCGCGGCCGAGCGTGGCGCCCACCTCGAGGCCAACGAGGTGGCGCAGCACCGCGCCAAGCTCGTGGTCGAGGGCATGCGCGCCGTGGAGCAGGACGCCTGGCACGTGGAGGTCGGCGACGGCCGCCGCTACGGCAAGGAGGCCCCCGGCTTCTTCGACCGCATCATGCTGGACGCCCCGTGCTCCGGCCTGGGTGCCCTGCGCCGCCGGCCCGAGGCGCGCTGGCGCAAGCAGCCGAGCGACATCCCGGCGCTGAGCGCCCTGCAGGAGGAGCTGCTGCTCGCGGGCCTGGACGCCCTGCGCCCCGGCGGCGTGCTCGCCTACGTCACGTGCTCCCCGCACCCGGCCGAGACCCTGGCCGTCGTCGAGGCGGTGCTACACCGGCGCAAGGACGTCCGCCTGCTCGATACGGGGGCGGCCGTCGACTCAGCGGCGCTCCCCGCGACGGTTGCTGCGACGCGCCCCGCGGATGCGACGATCGGTTCCGACACGGGTTCGAGCGTTCAGCTGTTCCCGCACGCGCACGGCACCGACGCGATGTTCATGGCGCTTCTGACGCGCGACTGAGCCCACCCCCACCCACCCCCAGGAGTTGAAGCATGAGCCAGGCCTGCAGCATCCATCCGAGCATCCTCTCCGCCGACTTCATGAACCTGGAGTCGGAGCTCACCGCGATCGCGAGCGCGGATGCCGTGCACGTGGACGTCATGGACAACCACTTCGTGCCGAACCTCACGCTGGGTCTTCCGCTCGTCGAGGGGATCCAGCGGGTGTCGCCGATCCCGCTTGACGTGCACCTCATGATCAGCGATCCCGATCGCTGGGCGCCGGCCTACGCCGAGGCCGGCGCCGCGTCGGTGACCTTCCATGCTGAGGCGGCGACAGCTCCGATCAAGCTGGCGCGTACCCTGCGCTCGCTGGGGGCGAAGTCCTCGATGGCGTTGCGCCCCGTCACGGCGCTGGAGCCCTACATCGACATGCTGCCGGAGCTCGACATGCTCCTGCTCATGACGGTGGAACCGGGCTTTGGCGGGCAGGCCTTCCTCGACGTCGTGGTGCCCAAGATCCGTCGCGCCCGCGCGGCGATCGACGGATCCGGCGCCAGCGTCGCGCTGCAGGTGGACGGCGGAGTGACGGCCGAGACGATCAAGATCGCGGCCGAGGCCGGGGCAGACACCTTCGTGGCAGGTTCCTCCGTCTACGGGTCGGACGACGTCGCGGCGGCCATCGCCGGGTTGAGGGCGTCCGCCGCGGCGCTCTGAGGACCGGCTGGACGCCCGCGCGCCGCGCGGCCCGGCCGCAGCGTCACCACGCTGTATCGCACCGGACCGTGCCCGCCGCTGGCCCCTCCACGAGGCCGGGGCGAAGCCGCATGGCCGGCCACGCGTCGCCCGGCCAGATGGTCGACGGGGCGAGCAGCTCGTCGATGGCCCACCCCGCTTGGCTCACGGGCACGGGCAACACGCGTCGGTGGACGTTGAGCACCATGCCATCAGGGTACGACCGATCCCTCGGTCACATCCGGTCACACTCGCTTCACGCGGATTTCGCTTGAGCCATCAACGGTGCTTTCATGGACGCACACACATCAACGTGCTCCGGGGTCGGTGAAATTCCGAACCGGCGGTGATAGTCCGCGACCCGCTCGCTCCACTCGCCTCGACGTAGGCGAAATGCGAATGGTTGAACCGGTGGAATTCCGGTACCGACAGTCAAAGTCTGGATGGGAGAAGCACGAATGGGGCCTTTCGGGCCGCATCAGTCGTTGATGGTGCCCGTTCTGGGCACCCTCGCGTCCTGACGCGCACGAAGTCCTTAACGTTCCCCCGGAGCCGCCGCTAGGTTTCGAGAGGAGAACAACATGGATTTCCTGCGGTGGCTCACTGACGCCTTCAACTCTTACTTCACCCTGCCGGGTGGCCAAACCTTGCTCGTTCGCGAGGTAATCGGCAACGTCTTCGGCCTCACGAGCGCCCTCGGCGGCATGCGCCGCAAGGTGTGGGCGTGGCCCGTGGGCATCATCGGCAATCTGCTCCTGCTCACGGTCTTCCTGAGCACCCTGCTCAACCCCGCCAGCGACGCGCCGAGCCTGCTCGGCCAGGCCGGCCGCCAGATCATGTTCATCGCGGTGTCGGTCTACGGCTGGGTGCAGTGGAAGCGCGCCAAGAACGAGGGCGGCACGGCCGTGACGCCGCGCTGGGCCTCGTGGCCCACCCGCATCGGGCTGATCGCCGCGATGCTGATCGGCACGGTGGCCTTGACGCCCCTCTTCCGCGCGCTGGGCTCCTACGATCCCGTCTGGGCCGACGCCTGGACCTTCGTCGGCTCGCTGCTGGCGACCTGGGGCATGGCCAAGGGGTGGACCGAGTTCTGGCTCATCTGGGTCGCGGTCGACGTCGTGGGCGTGCCGCTGCTCTTCAGCGCCGGCTACTACGCGACGGCCTTCATGTACCTCTTCTACGGCTGCTTCACGGTGATCGGCTTCATCGTGTGGGCCCGCGCCAACAAGCACGACAAGCCCTCCGTGGAGACCAGGCACCTGGATCCCACGCTGGGCCCCGGCAACGCCGCCTGAGGCCATGAGCCTGGCCACCCCCGCCCGCTGGGCCGGGGCTCTTGCCGAGGCGGAGGCCCAAGCGCTGCGCGGCACGAGGGGAGCCAACCCGCTCGTGGGCGCCGTGGTGCTGGCCCCCGGCGGAGAGCTCGTCGCCGCCGGCTTCCACCGGGGCGCTGGGCATCCCCACGCCGAGGTCGAGGCCCTGGCCGCGCTCCCACCGCACTGGCGCGCACTGGCCGCTGAGCTCACGCTCGTGGTCACCCTCGAGCCGTGCCGCCTCAGCGGCCGGACGGGTCCGTGCGTGCGGGCCATCCTCGACGCCGGGATCGGTCGCGTGGTCTATGCGGCCCCCGACCCCACCCCCAACGCCGGCTGAGGGCGCGAGCTCGCAGCGGCGGGGGTCGAGGTGCACGCCGACGCCGATCCCGCCTCCGCCGGTCGCCTCAAGGCGCGGTGGGAGCTGGCCCGGGCGGCCGGACGGCCCTTCGCCACGGCCCACCTGGCCCAGAGCCTCGACGCCAAGGTCGCCGACGCCCAGGGCAGGGGGCGCTGGATCACCTCGCCCCAGGCCCTCGAGCATGCGCACGGCGTGCGGGCGCGCGTGGGGGCCATCGTCGTAGGCACCGGGACGGTGCTCGCCGACGACGCGGCCCTCACGGTCCGGCTTCCCGGCGAGCCGGAACGCGAGCTGCCCGGCGTGGTGGCCGGCGCCTCGCCCGTGTCGGCCAGCCACCGGCTGGCCGTCCGCGCGGCGGAGGGCGGCGCCGTCGTGCGGGTGCCCGCCCACGATCCGTTCTCCGTGCTCACGGCGAGCGGGGCGGATCACGTCCTGCTCGAGGGTGGCCCGACCCTCCTCGCGGCGTTCATCGAGGCCGATCTGGTGGACGAGCTCTACCTCTATGTCGCCCCCGCGTTCCTCGGCCCGGGCGTTGACGCGACGGCGGCCTTGGCCGCACGTCCCGTCCGCGATCCGGTGCGCTGGAGTCCCGATCCGGCCGGGCGGGAGCCCGAGCGGCTCGGTCCCGACCTCTTGCTCCATCTGAGCCCCGCCGCCTGAGCCCCGGCTCCTCCGGCGCCCCCTTCATCACCTTCGTTCAGCGACGCGCACCGACGCGGCGCCATCCCCGCGCACCCTCGTGCGGCCGCGGGGAAGGAAAGGACAACTCATGTTTACCGGCATCATCGAGGCGCGCGGCGGCGTCGTCTCGCTCGACTTCACCGCCCCGAGCCTGGCCCGCCTCACGGTGGCCGGCCCCGCCTGGCTCGGCACCGCGCCGCTCGGTTCCTCCATCGCGGTCGACGGCGCGTGCCTCACCGTGATCGGGCGCGACGCCGCCGGCGGCGGCGCGAGCGCCAGCTTCGAGGTCATGCTCGAGACCCTCGAGCTCACGAGCCTCGGCGCGCTGGCGCCGGGGCACGCGGTCAACCTCGAACGCGCCCTGGCCGCGGACGGGCGCTTGGACGGCCACGTGGTCCAAGGTCACGTGGACGGCGTGGGCGAGCTCCTCGAACGCACCGACGAGCCGGGCGATGCGCGGCTGCGGGTCTCCCTGCCCGTCGGCCTCGCGGGCCTCGTGGCGAAGAAGGGCTCGATCGCCCTCTCCGGCGTCTCCCTGACCGTCGCGGAGGTCTCCACGCCCCACAGCGCCGAGGCCTGGTTCGAGGTGGCCCTCATCCCCGCCACGCTGGAGGCCACGACGCTCGGCACCGCCGTTCCGGGGGAGCGGCTCAACCTGGAGGCCGACGTCCTGGCCCGCTACGCCGCCCGCCTCGCGGACGTCGCCGCCCAGGCGGTGCAGGCATGAGCGCCGCACCCGGCCGCGACGCCGCGGCGCGCCTGCTGCTCGCGCTCGAGGAACTGCGCCGGGGGCGCCCCGTGCTCGTGAGTGACGACGCCGACCGCGAGGACGAGGCGGACCTCATCCTCGCGGCCTCGAACGCCACGGCGGAGTGGGTGGGCTTCCTCGTGCGGCACACCTCGGGGTGCTGTGCGCGCCCATGCCGGGTACCCGCGCCGCCGCGCTGGGTCTGCCGCCCATGGTCGCGAACAACGAGGACCCCAAGGGGACGGCCTACGCCGTCTCGTGCGACGCCGTGGGGGTGGGCACGGGCATCGGCGCCGCCGAGCGCGCGCTCACGCTGCGCACCCTGGCCGATCCAGACGCCGGGCCCGAACGGCTCACGCGCCCCGGCCACGTCTTCCCGCTCGCCGCCCACCCGGAGGGCCTGCGCGGCAGGCGCGGGCATACGGAGGCGGCTGTGGAACTCAGCCGGCTCGCCGGTCTCGGCGAGGTGGGCGTCATCGGCGAGCCCGTGGGGGAGGACGGACAGGTCCTGCGCGGTGCCGAGGTGCTGGCCTTTGCCGCGACGCACGGGCTCGTGGACCTTGATCTCGACGACATCGCGGCCGGCGGCTTCGGTCCGTGGGCCGCGCTCCCCAGCGAGCACGGCGCCCTGCGGGTGGCCGCGTGGGGCTCGGACGCCGCCCCCGTGCTCTGGATCGAGGCCGCGGCCGGCGCCCGCCGGGCCGAGGCCGGCGAGGCGCCGCTCGTGCGCCTGCACTCCGAGTGCCTCACCTCCGAGGCCCTCGGCTCGCTGCGGTGCGATTGCCGCGAGCAGCTGGGGGAGGCCCTGGGGCTGGCGGCGCGGGGAGAGGCGAGCGTGTTGTACCTGCGCGGCCACGAGTGGCGCGGCATCGGCCTCGCCCAGAAGCTCAGCGCCTACGCCCTGCAGGACGCCGGAGCCGACACGGTCGAGGCCAACCTCGCGCTGGGGCGGGAGGCCGATGAACGCGGCTTCGCCCACGCGGCCACCGCCCTGACGGCCCGCGGGCTGCGCCGCGTGCGGCTACTGAGCAACAACCCGGCCAAGGCCGAGGCGCTGCGGGAGCACGGCATCGAGGTCGTGGGGATGGTCCCCACGCTGCGGGTCACGCACCCGGAGGCCATCCATTATCTGGAGACGAAGGAGCACAAGATGGGTCATCTGTTCAACGGGGCGACGGCGTGAGCGGCGCGGGGGCGCCGTTCAGCGCAGCGGGCGGCTCGGCGGGCGGCTCCGCGGGCGCCGCCACGCGGCGGCCGCCGCGGCCCGGCTTCGCCCTGGCCGTGCTGGCCACGCGTTGGAACGCCGACATCGTGGAGCTGCTGGTCGACGGCGCGCTGCGGGCGGCCCGGGACGAGGGGATCGAGGACCCCCGGGTCCATTACGTCGACGGGGCCCTCGAGCTGCCGCTCGCGGCGGCCCGGCTGGCCGGCACCGCCGACGCCGTCGTGGCGCTCGGCGCCGTCATCGAGGGGGAGACCCCGCACTTCGAGCACGTCTGCCGCTTCGCCGTGGACGGGCTCGGCCGCGTGGGCCTGGACACCGACACGGCCATCGGCAACGGCGTGCTCACGTGCCACACGCGCGAGCAGGCCCTGGCCCGCTCCGGCGGCGAGGGCGCCAGCGAGGACAAGGGCTACGAGGCGGCGCGCGCCGCCATCGACCTCGCCGGCCTGCGCCCCTAAGCCGGGCACCCGCCCGCCCGCTCAGGCGGGCGGGCGGCGGGAGCTGGCCACGCGACGTCGTGCACCTCACATGCGTCATGGGTTCGGGGAGGGAGGGGGCCGCGCGGTAGATTGGAAGGCGTGAAAACCTTCGAATCGCTTTTTGCGGAGCTCTCCGCCAAGGCGCAGGAACGCCCCGAGGGATCGGGAACCGTGGCCGAGCTGGACGCCGGCGTGCACTTCATCGGTAAGAAGATCGTCGAGGAGGCCGCCGAAGTGTGGATGGCCTCCGAGTACGAGACGCTGGATGAAGCCGCCGAGGAAATGTCGCAGCTCCTCTACCACCTCCAGGTGATGATGCTCGCCAAGGGCATCTCCCTCGAGGACGTCTACAAGCACCTGTAGCCGCCGCGGCGCTCACGCGCCCGGCGGCCGCCCCGCCCCACTTTTGACTGCGCCCGGCCCCGGCCGGAGAGCGCACCCCTAGCGCCTCAAGGCGGGCGCACCCCAGGAAGGCTTGAACCATGCTCCGCATCGCCGTGCCCAATAAGGGCTCCCTCTCCGACGCCGTGACCTCCATGCTGACGGAGGCCGGCTACCGCCAGCGCCGCGATTCCCGCGAACTGGCCATCACCGATCCCGAGAACGAGATCGAATTCTTCTACCTCCGCCCGCGCGACATCGCCGTGTACGTAGGCCGCGGTGTGCTGGACCTCGGCATCACGGGGCGCGATCTGTTCCTCGACGCCGATGTCAACGGCGACGCCGAGGAGCTCATGCCGCTCGGCATCGGCAAGTCGACGTTCCGTTTTGCCGGCCCGGCCGGCACCTTCACTGACACGGAGCAGCTGTGCGGCAAGCGCATCGCCACGAGCTACCGCGTGCTCGTGGATCACTTCCTGAAGGAGCAGGGCATCGACGCCAGCACCGTCCGCCTGGACGGAGCGATCGAGACCTCGATCCGCCTCGGCGTGGCCGACGCGATCGCCGACGTCGTGGAGACCGGCTCCACCATGCGGGCGGCGGGCCTGGAGCCGTTCGGTGTGCCGCTCATGGAGTCGGAGGCCGTGCTGATCGGCCGCACCGGCCACCACCCGGCCGGCCTCGACGTGTTGCAGCGCCGCCTCACGGGCGTCCTCGTGGCCCGCCGCTACGTGCTGCTCGACTACGACATCCGCAAGGACCTCGTGGAGCAGGCCTCGGCGCTCACCCCCGGGCTCGAATCGCCCACGGTCTCCCCGCTCAAGGACTCGGAGTGGGTCGCCGTGCGCTCCATGGTGCGCAAGGAGACCACCAACCAGGTCATGGATTCCCTCTACGATCTGGGCGCCCGCGCCATCCTCGTGACGGCGATCAACGCCTGCCGCATCTGAGCGCCGGCCCGCCCTGCCCCGTCAACGCCAGCCCGAAAGAGCATCATGTCCGTCGCTATTCGCGTGATTCCCTGCCTCGACGTCGACAACGGCCGCGTGGTCAAGGGGGTGAACTTCGAGGGTCTGCGGGACGCCGGTGATCCCGTGGAGCTGGCCAAGCGCTACGGCCGCGCCGGTGCAGACGAACTCACCTTCCTCGACGTCACGGCCTCCTCTGGCAACCGCGAGACCGTCTTCGACGTCGTGGCGCGCGCGGCGGACGAGGTGTTCATCCCGCTGACGGCGGGCGGCGGCGTGCGCGCTGTGGCCGATGTAGACAAGCTGCTACGCGCGGGGGCCGACAAGGCCTCCATCAACACCGCCGCCGTGGTGCGCCCCGACGTCATCAACGAAATCACCCAGCGCTTCGGCTCGCAGGTGCTCACGCTCTCGCTCGATGCGAAGCGCTCGGACAAGGAGGGCCTGCCCTCCGGCTTCGAGGTGACCGTCAAAGGTGGACGCGAGGGCACGGGCATCGACGCCGTGGCCTGGGCGGCCGAGGCCGCGCGCCGCGGCGTGGGGGAGATCCTCCTGAACTCCATCGACGCCGATGGAACCAAGGACGGCTTCGACCTGGAGATGATCCGCGCCGTGCGCCGCGAGGTGAGCGTCCCGCTCATCGCCTCGGGCGGCGCGGGCAAGCCCGAGCACTTCGCCCCGGCCGTGGAGGCGGGGGCCGACGCGGTGCTGGCCGCCTCGGTCTTCCACTTCGGTCCGGACGACATGATCGCCACGGTCAAGGCGGCCATGCGCGCAGCCGGTCATGTGGTGCGCTGAGCTCTTTGATGCACGACGGCGTGTGGCGTCGCTCCCCTTGAGGGAGCGACGCCACACGCCGTCGTTGGCTGATGTCTTGGCAGTGGGGACGGCGCGTCAGACCGTGGGGCGGAAGCCGCGCAGGGCGGCGACCGCCTCGGGTGCGCCCTCGAAGGTCACGAGGGCGTGCTCGCCGCGCCCGTGCAGGTACAGGACAAGCTCGCCGATGCCGCCCGTGACGGCCACGGAGTCGGCGCCCCTGCGCGCGCGGGCACGCACACCGTCCGGCCGCACCAGGATGACGCCCACGGGGGCCTTGCGCAGTAGCACGGCGGAGCGTTGCAGCAGCTGGCCCCACAGCGCCGCGGCGTAGGCACCCTCGAGGGCGCGCGGCGCCCACTGCTCGCGCGCCCGGCGCACGTCCTCGGTGTGCACGAAATACTCGAGCAGATTCGCGGCAGCGTCCACCTTGGCCGCGCGCAGCGGGCTGAGCTTGCCGGGGCCGGCGCGGAAGGTCGCCACGAGCGCGGCGAAGTCGGCGGGGGAGGAGGCGGCGTCTGCCATCGAGGCGAGGCGGCGCTCCATGCCGGCCCGCAAGGGGCCGCCCACGATGCCGGCGGCCCAGACCGAGTGTTCGCGCAGCACGAGGTGGGCGGCGAGGTGCCGCGCCTCCCACCCCTCGCAGAGGGTTGGCGCGCTGGGGCCGGCCGCCAGCAGCGCTTCGGCCAGGGCATCGCGGGAAGAAAGTGCAAAGTCCATCCCGCCGAACGTAACACGGCGCGCGCCCGCGGGTTCCGGGCGACACCGCGTCGGTACCTTGCTGTGACCCGACGTACCATGGATGCACCATGTCTGAGCCTGTTTCCGACCCCCGCCCCGCCTCCCCGAACCTCGATGCGTCGATCTCCGAGGCGCTCTCGCTCAACGAGCACGGCCTGCTCGCCGCGATCGTCCAGCAGCACGACACCGGCGAGGTGCTCATGCTCGGGTGGATGGATCAGGAGGCGCTGCACCGCACGCTCAGCAGCGGCCGCGTGACCTTCTGGTCCCGCTCGCGCCGCGAGTACTGGCGCAAGGGCGACACCTCGGGGCACGTGCAGTACGTGCGCTCCGTGGCCCTCGATTGCGACGGCGACGCCCTGCTGGTGCGCGTCGATCAGGTCGGCGCCGCCTGCCACACCGGCACCCGCACGTGCTTCGACGGCCGCGATCTCGGTGCCGTCGTCGGCAGCGAGCTGCTGCGCCCCACCCAGTCCTAAGTCCGGCGGACGGCCACCAGCGGCCGCCGAGGCCCGGGTTGACCGGGCCCCACCGCCACCCGCGCGAGAAAGGAGGCGCCGTGCCCCGTTACGGCGTCATCGACCCCTCAACTGAGCGATTTGCCCAGGCCACCCGGGGCGCCCGCGTGGTGCCCGTGACCATGACGGTCCTCGCCGACTCGCTCACGCCGGTCGGCGTGTACGAGCGCCTGGCCGCCGGCCGCCCCGGCACCTTCCTGCTGGAGAGCGCCGCGGAGGGCGTGTGGTCCCGCTACTCGTTCATCGGCGCCGCCTCGGCCGCGACCCTGACGACGCGCGACGGCAAGGCCACCTGGCTCGGCACCCCGCCGGCCGGCGTCCCCGCCGAGGGCAACCCGGTCGAGGTGCTGCGCGACACCGTGGCGTACCTGGCCGCGCCCCGCTCCGCCTCCGTGGCGCCCTTCACCTCGGGCCTGGCCGGCTTTGTCGGCTGGGAGGCCGTGCGCCACTGGGAGCGCCTGCCGCACCCGCCGCTGGACGATCTGCACCTGCCCGAGCTGGCGATGAATCTCGTCACGGACATGGCGATCCACGACAACGTCGAGGGAACCCTCACGCTCGTGGCCAACGCCTACAACCGGGACGGCCTCGACACGGGCGTCGAGGCGGCCTACGCGCACGCCGTCCGGCGCTTGCACCGCATGGTGCGCGAGCTCGGCCAGCCCTCGGCGGGCGCCGAGGCGCCGTACGTCATGAGCGGGCTCGACGTGAGCCGCGAGGAGCTCTTCGCCCAGGCCACGCACACGTGGTCGGAGGAGTCCTACCGCGAAGCGATCGCGCGCACCAAGGAGGCCATCGTCGACGGCGAGGTATTCCAGGCCGTCGTGGCCAGGCGCTTCGACCTGGCGACCGATGCCGCTCCGCTGGACGTTTACCGCGTGCTGCGCGCCACCAACCCCAGCCCGTACATGTACCTATACACCTTCGAGCACCCGGACGCCGGGGCGTACTCCGTCATCGGTTCCTCCCCGGAGGCGCTCGTGACGGTCAAGGACCGCACGGTCCTGACCCACCCCATCGCCGGCTCGCGTCCGCGCGGGGGCAGCTACGAGGACGATCAGCTCCTCGAGAAGGACCTGCTCGGCGACGAGAAGGAGCGCAGCGAGCACCTCATGCTCGTCGACCTCTCCCGCAACGACCTCTCGCGCGTGTGCGAGCCTGGCACAGTGGAGGTCACGCAGTTCATGGAGGTGGAGCGCTTCAGCCACATCATGCACCTCGTCTCCAACGTGGTGGGGCGACTCGAGGACGGGGTGAGCGCCTACGACGTGCTCGCGGCGACCTTCCCCGCGGGAACGCTCTCGGGTGCACCCAAGCCGCGCGCGCTCGCCCTGCTGGACGAGCTGGAGCCGGTGCGCCGCAGCGTCTACGGCGGCGTGGTCGGTTACTTCGACCTGGCCGGCGACATGGACATGGCCATCGCGATTCGCACCGCGGTGCTGCGCGACGGCGTCGCGTCCATCCAGGCCGGCGGCGGCATCGTCGCCGACTCCGACCCGGACGCCGAGTCGCTCGAATCGATGAACAAGTCCTTTGCCCCGCTGCGCGCCGTGTACGCGGCCGGTAGCGTGCGCCGCGCGGACGCCGAGGGGGAGCGGGCATGAGCACCGACGCCACCGCCGGGGCCAAGCGCCCCTCGCCCTTCTCGCGCCGCAATGTGGTGCTGCTGAGCCTCGCGGGCGGCCTCGTGTCGCTGCTCGGCGTGACGCGCACCTGGATCACCGTGCCGCCGCCGAACACCGGCGTGCAGCTGAGCGCCGTCGCCGTGTCCGGCACGGAGGCGGCAAGCGCCGTCATGGCCCTGACCGTCGTGGGCATCGCCTGCGCCGTCGCCGTCACGATCTCGGGCCTCGTGGCCCGGTACATCGTGGCCGTCGTGCAGGCGCTCGTCGGCGCCGCCATCGTCGGTTTTGTCGTGCCGGTCCTGGCGGATCCGGCGACCGCGGCCTCCGCCAAGGTCGGCGAGGCCTACGGCCTGGCCAATGTCGACACGACGTACACCGTCTCGGTGTGGCCGTGGGTCAGCGTCGTGGGCGGCGTGCTCCTGGTCTTGGGGGCCGTGGCCCTCGCGCTCGGATCCCGGGGCTGGCGCAACGGCCACCGCTACGAGCGCACCTCGAGCGGCCGCGCCGTCGTCACCGAGGCCACCATGGATGACATCGACCGCTGGGACGCTTTCACCGAGGGCTCGGATCCCACCGACGGCGAGGACGGCATCCGCGGGGCCCGCTTCCACTGATCCTGCCCGGCGCTCCTGCGCCGTGCGTGTCGCCAATGGCCGTTTCTACGCCGTGTAGTGGCACAATGACAAGCGGTGGTTTCTGACCACCCACACGCATCACCTGAACTAGCGGCCCGTCGGGGCCGCACCCACGAAGGAGACCACCCCATGGTGACCACCGAGCAGCAGACCACCGCCGATCCGGTCCTGGCAGAGGAGCTGGGCCACGGAAACACGGTCGCGGCCTGGGCCATGTTTGGCGTTATGTTTGTCGGCTTCCTGATCTCCTGCGTTGCCTTCACCATCCCGAACTGGATCCTGTTCTGGGCCGGTGGCGTGGTCATCCTCGCCGGCCTCGTGGTCGGCGCCGTGCTGAAGGCCGCCGGCTACGGCGTGGGCGGCAAGCACACCAAGGGTCACTGACTCTCGCCGTGAGCGTCCTCGACGACATTATCGCCGGGGTCCGCGAGGACCTCGAGACGCGCCGCGCCCAGCTCTCGCTGGAACAGGTGCGGGCCGCCGCCGCGGCGGCTGCACCCGCGCGCGACGCCCTCGCGGCGCTGACGCCCAGCGCGCAGCGCCCGTTCGGCGTCATCTCCGAGGTCAAGCGCCGCTCTCCCTCCAAGGGCGAGCTGGCGCAGATCCCCGAGCCCGCCACCCTGGCCGCTGCGTATGCGGCCGGCGGTGCGGCGGCGATCTCGGTCCTGACGGAACAGCGCCGCTTCGGCGGCTCGCTCGCGGATCTGGACGCCGTGCGTGCGGCCGTCGACGTTCCCGTCCTGCGCAAGGACTTTACGGTCGACGAGTACCAGATCTACGAGGCCCGTGCCCACGGCGCCGACCTCGTGCTGCTCATCGTTGCGGCGCTGGACGACGCCACCTTGGCCGCGTTCCTGCAGCTGACCGAGTCGCTCGGCATGACCGCGCTCGTTGAGACCCACACGGAGGACGAGATCGCCCGCGCCGTGGCGGCGGGTGCCCGCCTCATCGGCGTCAACGTGCGCAACCTGAAGACGCTCGACGTCGACAACTCCACCTTTGCGCGCCTGGCCGGGCTCATCCCGGCCGGTGCCATCGCCGTCGCCGAGTCCGGCGTCGGCGGCGTGGACGACGTCATCGACTACGCGCGCTCCGGCGCCGACGCCGTGCTCGTGGGGGAGGCCCTCGTGAAGGGCGAGAACCCCCGCGAAGCCGTGGCCTCCTTCACCGCAGCCGGCGCGCGCGAGCGCACGGCAGCGCAGACCACCTGAGCCTCTCTCCCGAGCGCGCCGTCGGCTTGACCGGTCGGCGCGCCGGGCGTATCCAAAGGAGCATCATGACCACGCAGTCCCCGTTGCCAGACGGCGCGGCCGATCGGTTCTTGGCGGGCGAGGGCCTGCGCCATGCCCCCGGACCCTACTTCGGGGACTACGGGGGACGCTGGATGCCCGAGTCGCTCATCGCGGCCCTGGATCAGCTCGAGGAGACCTTCGAGAAGGCCAAGGCCGATCCGGAGTTCGAGGCGGAGTTCACCGATCTCCTGCTCAACTACGCCAACCGCCCTTCCCTGCTCACCGAGGCCAAGCGCTTCGCCGAGCACGCCGGGGGAGTGCGCGTCTTCCTCAAGCGCGAGGACCTGAACCACACCGGCTCGCACAAGATCAACAACGTGCTGGGTCAGGCGCTGCTGGCCAAGCGCATGGGCAAGACCCGCCTCATCGCCGAGACCGGCGCCGGCCAGCACGGCGTGGCCTCCGCGACCGCCGCCGCGCTCTTCGGCATGGAGTGTGTCGTGTACATGGGCGAGGAGGACACGCGCCGGCAGGCCCTCAACGTGGCCCGCATGGAGCTCCTCGGCGCCACCGTCATCCCCGTGACGGCCGGCTCCCGCACGCTCAAGGACGCCATCAACGAGGCGCTGCGCGACTGGGTGACCAATGTGGATCACACCCACTACCTGCTCGGCACCGCCGCGGGAGCGCACCCGTTCCCGGCCATGGTCCGTTACTTCCACGAGGTCATCGGCGACGAAGCCCGCGAGCAGATGCTCGCCCAGGCCGGGCGGCTGCCAGACGCCGTGTGCGCGTGCGTCGGTGGCGGCTCCAACGCCATCGGCATCTTCCACGGCTTCCTGGATGACCAGGACGTCGCCCTGTACGGCCTCGAGGCCGGCGGCGACGGCGTGGAGACGGGGCGCCACGCCGCGACCATCACGCTCGGCATGCCCGGCGTGCTGCACGGCGCCCGCACCTACCTCATGCAGGACGAGGACGGCCAGACCATCGAGTCCCACTCGATCTCGGCCGGGCTCGACTACCCGGGCGTGGGTCCGGAGCACTCCTACCTCAACGACATCGGCCGCGCCACGTACGAGCCGATCACGGACACCGAGGCCATGGACGCCCTGCGGCTACTGAGCCGCACCGAGGGCATCATCCCTGCCATCGAGTCCTCCCATGCCCTGGCCGGCGCGCTCAAGGTGGGCCAGCGGCTCGCGGAGCAGGCCAGCGCCGAGGGCATCGACCCGTCCGAGAAGATCGTCCTCGTGAACCTCTCCGGCCGCGGCGACAAGGACATGGGCACGGCCGGCGCCTGGTTCGGCCTCATCGACGAAGACACCGCGCGGAAGGGTGAATGAGCGTGAACGCGAGCACTGAGATCGCCTCCAAGTCGGCCGCCGCCATCGAGCGCGCCCGCGCCGAGGGCCGCCCGGCCCTCATCACGTACCTGCCCGCCGGTTTCCCGGACGTGCAGGCCACGATCGACGCCGCCGTCGCCATGGCGGAGAACGGCGCCGACGTGATCGAGGTCGGCATCCCGTACTCGGATCCCGTCATGGACGGTCCCGTCATCCAGGCGGCCACGACCGAGGCACTAGAAAAGGGCTTCCGCGTGGCGAGCATCTTCGACATCGTGGCCGGCATTACCGCCCGCTGCGACGCCGCCGTGATGGTCATGACCTACTGGAACCCGGTCATGCGCATGGGCGTGCGCGAGTTCTCCCGCCGCCTCGCCGAGGCCGGCGGAGCTGGCCTCATCACGCCGGACCTGATTCCGGACGAGGCCGCCGAGTGGTTCGCGGCGAGCGACGAGTTTGGCCTCGATCGCGTGTTCCTCACGGCCCCCTCGAGCACGCCCGAGCGCGTCACGATGACCGTCGAGGCCTGCCGCGGCTTTGTCTACTGCGTCTCCGTCATGGGCGTCACGGGTGCTCGCTCCGAGGTCTCGGCCGCCACCCGCGGCGTCGTGGATGCCGCCCACGAGGCCGGCGCCCCGCGCGCGTGTGTTGGCCTGGGCGTCTCGCGCCGCGAGCACGTCGAGGAGATCGGCGCCTACGCCGATGGCGTCATCGTCGGCACGGCCCTCGTGGCGGCGCTCGGTGAGGGCGGCGTCCCCGCGGTCGCCGCGCTGACCGCCCACCTGAGCGGGAAGGACCAGGGATGATCGCCGCAGCCCTGGCGCCGGGGGCGATCCCCTCGCCGCCCGAGGAATTTGCCCGCTTCTCGCTTGGCCCCCTCACGATCCACGCGTACGCCCTGTGCATCCTGCTCGGCATCATCGCCGCCCTCTGGCTCACCTTGCGGCGCTGGAAGGCGCGCGGCGGTCAGAGCGACGTCATCTGGGACGTCGCCATCTGGGCCATTCCGTTCGGCATCATCGGCGGCCGCCTGTACCACGTCTTCAGCTCGCCCGATGCGTACTTCGGGCCGAACTACGACGGCACCGGCGACCCCATCAAGATCCTGTACATCTGGAACGGTGGCCTGGGCATCTGGGGCGCGATCGCCCTCGGCGCGCTGGGCGCCTGGATCGGCACGCGCCGGGCGGGCGTGCGGCTTTCGGCGTTTGCCGACGCCGCGGCCCCCGGTGTGCTGCTGGCCCAGGCCATCGGCCGCTGGGGCAACTGGTTCAACCAGGAGCTCTTCGGTTCGGCCACGACGCTCCCGTGGGGCCTCAAGATCGACCCGAGCAGCCCGAACTTCCCGGCCGGCTACCCGGCCGACACGCTGTTCCACCCCACGTTCCTCTACGAGTCCCTGTGGAGCCTAGCCGGCGTGGCCGCTCTGCTGCTCGTCGACCGCCGCTTCAAGCTGCGCTTCGGCGCCCTCGTGTGGCTCTACGTCGTGATCTACACGGCCGGCCGCACCTGGATCGAGGCCATGCGCATCGACGAGGCGCAAATGATCACCATCAGCGGCATCACGGCCCGCCTGAACGTGTGGACCTCGCTCATCGTGTTGGTCCTTGCCCTGCTGATCTTCCTGTTCTGCCTCATCCGCTCGCGCCGCATGAAGGGCGAGGACTTCATGTACCTGCCCGGCCGCGCGCCGGCGGGGGAGTCGGTCCAGGACGGCGTGGAGGAGGCCGCGGCCCCGACGAAGGAGTCGGGAGCCACGGCTGGTGCCCACGCCACGCCGGCGGAGAAGGCGGCGCCGGCATCCCAGGAGGCCAAGGCGTCCCCGGAGCCGGCGGAGGCCGAAGAGGAGAGCCCGTACCCCACGGCGGACGACGTCGCGTCCCCGGCCGAGGAGGCCAAAGTCCCCGAGGCGCCCAAGCAGAATTGAGCCGCACCGCTGCACTCTTGCGCGGCGAGCGAAGGGCGGCCACCCTACGCGGGTGACCGCCCTTTTACGCTCCCTCGGGAGAAGAAACTTGACTGCAACATGGCGGCGTCGGGAGGCAACTCTTGCGTGACTGGCGCGAAACACCCTCGACACATAACGTTCGTAGCGTGTGAGGTGCGCCTCCGGACCGGGGGCGCGGCGCGGGTCTGACCCGCAGCGATGGGGGCTCGCCACACCAGGGGAGGACATCGCACTTCGTCGCCTCGACGCACTCGAGGCGGCGGGCCCACAAGGACGTGGACCACCACCCCTGCGCCACGCGGCGCGGGAGCGGACCAGCCGGCCCCGGGGGCACACCCGCGGCCCCTCGAGGAGTCGGCCAACGGCATCAGCGCGAACCCACGTTCAGCGCGCGGATGCCGAGCTCCTCGATGTGAAGGATTCCCGCCATGACGCAGCGCCCGCACGCGCCCCTCCCGGACCAACCGGCCCCCAACCCCTTCGAGGCCTTTGCCTCCATCCCGAAGGCGACGGGTCTCTACGACCCCGCCAACGAAAAGGATGCCTGCGGCCTGGCCGTGATCGCCCGCCTCCACGGCGAGCCCCAGCACGAGCTCGTGGAGCAGGCGCTGCACGCCCTGCGTCGCCTCGAGCACCGCGGCGCCGTCGGTGCCGACGAGGGCACGGGCGACGGAGCCGGCCTCCTCGTGCAGGTCCCGGATGCCTTCTTCCGCGCTGTGGTGGACTTCGAACTCCCCGCCGCCGGACGTTACGCCGTGGGCACGGCGTTCCTGCCCGCAAACGACGCCGACGAGACCATGGCCCGCGCCGGCCTCGAAGTCATGGCCGCGGACGAGGAACTCACGGTCCTCGGCTGGCGGGAGCTCCCCATCAACACCAGCGGCATCGGCGAGGCCGCCCTGGCGAGCATGCCCCGCTTTGCCCAGTTCTTCGTGACCCCGTGCGAGGACGACGCGACGGACCTGGACGCCCGGGTCTGGCGCGTGCGCAAGCGGGCGCAGGCCAAGTTCGGTGTCTACTTCCCGAGCTTCTCCTCGCAGACCATCGTCTACAAGGGCATGCTCTCCACGGCGCAGCTGCAGCCGTTCTACCCCGATCTCTCCGACGAGCGCTTCGCCTCGCGGATCGGCGTGGTCCACTCGCGCTTCTCCACCAACACCTTCCCCTCGTGGCCGCTGGCCCAGCCGTTCCGAACCATCGCCCACAACGGCGAGATCAACACGGTCAAGGGCAACCGCAACTGGATGCGTGCCCGCCAGTCCCAGCTGGCCTCGCCGCTGCTGGGCGAGGTACCCGAGGAGCTCTTCCCGATCTGCACCCCCGGCGCCTCGGACTCCGCCTCCTTCGACGAGGTGGCCGAGCTGCTCATGCTCTCCGGCCGCCCGCTGCCGCAGGCGATCATGATGATGATCCCCGAGGCCTGGGAGAACGACCTCTCCATGGACGCCGACAAGCGCGCGTTCTACGAGTACCACTCAATGCTCATGGAGCCGTGGGACGGCCCGGCCGCCGTGGCCTTCACGGACGGCACCCTCGTGGGCGCCGTGCTTGACCGCAACGGCCTGCGCCCCTCGCGCTACTGGGTGACCGAGGACGGCCTCGTCGTGCTCGCCTCCGAGGTGGGCGTCGTCGACCTCGACCAGCGCACCATCGTCAAGAAGGGGCGCGTCTCGCCCGGCAAGATGTTCCTCGTGGACACGGCAGCGGGCCGCATCGTCGAGGACGCCCAGATCAAGGCCGAGGTCGCCGCCGCCAACCCGTGGCGCGAGTGGGTCAAGGCCAATCTGCGCTCCCTCTCCGATCTCCCCGAGCGCGAGCACGTGGTCTCGGGCGCCGGCTCCATCGAGGTGCGCCAGCAGACCTTCGGCTACACGCACGAGGAGCTGCGCATCCTGCTCGGCCCCATGGCGCAGACCGGCGCCGAGCCGCTCGGCGCCATGGGCACCGACACGCCCATCGCCGTGCTGGCCCAGCGCCCGCGCCTGCTCTTCGACTACTTCGTCCAATCCTTCGCGCAGGTCACCAACCCGCCGCTCGACGCCCTGCGCGAGGAGCTCGTGACGAGCCTGCGCACCACGATCGGCCCCGACGGCAACCTGCTCTCGCTCGGCTTCGAGCCGACCACGCAGATCGCCCTGGACTTCCCGGTCATGAGCAACGATCAGCTCGCCCGCGTCGCCAACTCGCGCGACGCCGCCGGAGGCAAGGAGACCCTGCGTGTGCGCGGCCTCTACCGCCCCGAGGGCGGTGCCCAGGAGCTGGCGGCGCGCCTGACCGAGATCTGCGAGAAGGTCTCGGCCGCCGTGAACCGCGGCGTCAAGTTCATCGTGCTCTCCGATCGCGACTCGAACGCGCAGTGGGCCCCCATCCCGTCGCTGCTGCTGACCTCTGCGGTCCACCATCACCTGCTGCGCGCCGCCAACCGCGTGCGCACCTCCCTTCTCGTGGAGGCCGGCGACGTCCGCGAGGTGCACCACGTCGCGGCCCTCATCGGCTTCGGCGCCACCGCGGTCAACCCGTACCTGGCCCTGGAGACGGTGGAGCACCTGGCCCGCACGGGTGTGCTGCCCGGCCTGGAGCCGGAGCAGGCGGCCAAGAACCTCATCAAGGGGCTCGGCAAGGGTGTCCTGAAGATCATGTCCAAGATGGGCATCTCCACGGTGTCCTCCTACTGCGGCGCGCAGACCTTCGAGGCCCTCGGCCTGGCCAAGCCCGTCGTCGACGCGTACTTCGCCGGCACCGCCACCCAGATGGGCGGCATCGGACTCGACGTCATCGCCGAGGAGACGCGCCAGCGCCACGCCTCCGCGTACCCGAACGACGGCAACTCCGATCCGCATCGCAGCCTCGAGACGGGCGGCGAGTACCAGTGGCGCCGCGAGGGCCCGCCGCACCTCTTCGACCCGGAGACGGTGTTCAAGCTCCAGCACGCCACGCGCGAGCGCCGCTACGACATCTTCCGCGAGTACACCTCGCGCGTGGACAGCCAGGCGGAGGAGCTGAAGACCCTGCGCGGCCTCTTCCGCTTCAAGACGGAGGAGCGCGAGCCCATCAGCATCGATGAGGTCGAGCCGATCTCGGAGATCGTCAAGCGCTTCTCCACGGGTGCCATGAGCTACGGCTCCATCTCGCAGGAGGCTCACGAGTCTCTCGCGATCGCCATGAACCGCCTGGGCGGCAAGTCCAACACGGGCGAGGGCGGCGAGGACGTCGACCGCCTGCTGGATCCGGAGCGCCGCAGCGCGGTGAAGCAGATCGCGTCCGGCCGCTTCGGCGTGACGAGCCTGTACCTCTCCAACGCCGACGACATCCAGATCAAGATGGCGCAGGGCGCCAAGCCCGGCGAAGGCGGCCAGCTCATGGCCCAGAAGATGTACCCGTGGGTCGCCAAGACGCGCCACTCGACGCCAGGCGTTGGCCTCATCTCCCCGCCGCCGCACCACGACATCTACTCGATCGAAGACCTCGCGCAGCTGATCTACGACGCGAAGCGCGCCAACCCGAGTGCCCGCGTCCACGTGAAGCTTGTCTCGGAGGTCGGGATCGGCACCGTGGCGGCCGGCGTGACCAAGGCCAAGGCCGACGTCGTGCTCATCTCCGGTCACGACGGCGGCACAGGCGCCAGCCCGCTCAACTCGCTCAAGCACGCCGGCGCTCCGTGGGAGCTCGGCCTCGCCGAGGCACAGCAGACCCTGCTGCTCAACGGCCTGCGCGATCGCGTCGTGGTGCAGGCGGACGGCCAGCTCAAGACCGGCCGCGATGTGCTCATCGCCGCCCTGTTGGGCGCCGAGGAGTTCGGTTTCGCCACCGCCCCGCTCGTGGTGCAGGGCTGCATCCTGATGCGCGTCTGCCACCTGGACACGTGCCCCGTGGGCGTGGCCACCCAGAACCCCGAGCTGCGTTCGCGCTTCACGGGCAAGCCCGAGTTCGTCATCACCTTCTTCGAGTACCTGGCCCAGGAGGTGCGTGAGCTCCTGGCGCAGCTCGGTTTCCGCAGCATCCAGGAGGCCGTCGGCCACGCCGAGCTGCTCGAAACGGACCGCGCCATCCACCACTGGAAGAGCGACGGCCTCGACCTCACCGGCCTGTTCGGCGAGTACGAGCGCCCGCGCGGGGGCACGCTGTACAACTCGACCCAGCAGCAGCACGAGCTTGAAGCCCACTTCGATCACAGCCTGATCGAGCTCAGCGCCGACGCCCTCGAGCGGCGTGAGCCGGTGCGCATCGCGCTCGACGTCGTCAACACCGACCGCAGCGTGGGCACCATGCTCGGCCACATCGTGACGAAGACCTTTGGGATCGAGACCCTCGCCCCCGACACGATCGACGTGACGCTCTCCGGGGCGGCGGGTCAGTCGCTGGGCGCCTTCATGCCCGAGGGCATCACGCTGCGTCTCTTCGGCGAGTCCAACGACTACGCGGGCAAGGGGCTCTCCGGCGGCCGTGTCATCGTGCGCCCCGGCCGCGAGGCTGCCTTCGTCGCCGAGGACAATGTCGTGGCTGGCAACGTGGTTGGCTACGGCGCCACGTCCGGCGAGCTCTTCCTGCGCGGCCACGTGGGCGAGCGCTTCCTCGTGCGCAACTCCGGCGCCACGGCGGTCGTCGAGGGCATCGGCGATCACGGCCTCGAGTACATGACGGGCGGCACCGCCCTCATCCTGGGTCCCGTGGGCCGCAACCTCGCGGCCGGCATGTCCGGCGGCGTGGCCTACGTCCTTGACCTCGACCGCAGCCGCCTGAACGCCCAGGCCGCCGAGGGGGAGCTCCTCGTCACGGCCCTGCCCACCGAGGACTCCGAGCTGGTGCGCGAGCTGCTCACGCGCCACGGCGAGGAAACCGGCTCCGACGTCGCGGCCCGCCTGCTCCTGGACTTCCAGGACACCGCGGCCCGCATCACCAAAATCATGCCGCGCCACTACGCCGCCGTGCTCCGCACGCGCGAGCTGGCGGTCGCGGACGGACTTGACCCGGACGGCGAAGCCGCCTGGGAGCGCATCCTGGAGGCGACCCGTGGCTGATCCCCGTGGATTCCTGAACACCCGTGAACGCCAGACCCAGGCCCGCCGGCCCGTCCCGGTGCGCCTGCTGGACTTCAAGGACGTCTATGAGAAGCCGGACCCGCGCGTCGTCAAGGCGCAGGCCGGGCGCTGCATGGACTGCGGCGTGCCCTTCTGCCACTCGGGCTGCCCGCTCGGCAACCTCATCCCCGAGTTCAACGACCTCGTGTGGCGAGGCCGCATGGAGGAGGCGGTGGATCGCCTGCAGGCGACCAACAACTTCCCCGAGCTGACCGGGCGCCTGTGCCCGGCCCCGTGCGAGTCCTCCTGCGTGCTCGGCATCAACCAGCCGGCCGTCACCATCAAGCAGGTCGAGGTGTCCATCGCCGAGGCGGCCCTCGCGGGGTCCGGCGTCGAGCCGCAGCCGCCGCTGCGCCTCACGGAGCACACGATCGCCGTGGTCGGCTCCGGCCCGGCCGGCCTGGCCGCCGCCCAGCAGCTGACGCGCGCCGGGCACACCGTCGCCGTGTTCGAGCGCGACGACAAGATCGGCGGGCTGCTGCGCTACGGCATCCCCGACTACAAGCTGGAGAAAGAGATCCTCGACGCCCGCATCGCCCAGATGGAGGCCGAGGGCACCCGCTTCCGCACCGGCGTGAGCATCGGCACCGACATCGGCTGGGACGAGCTGCGCCGCCGTTACGACGCCGTGATCGTCGCGACGGGCGCCCCCGTGGGCCGCGAGCTGCCCCTCCCCGGCCGCGAGCTCCCGGGCGTGCACCAGGCCATGGAGTACCTCGTGCAGGCCAACCGCGCCGTGGACGGCCAGGAGGTCCCGGGCCAGATCGACGCGAAGGGCAAGCACGTCGTCATCCTTGGCGGCGGCGACACGGGCGCCGACTGCATCGGCACGGCGCACCGTCAGGGCGCCGCGTCCGTGACGACGCTCGCGATCGGCAAGCGGCCCCCGAGCGAGCGCCCGAACTCGCAGCCGTGGCCGCTGCACCCAGCGCTCTTCGAGGTCGCCTCGGCGCACGAGGAGGGTGGCGAGCGCACCTACCTGGCCTCCACGGTCGAGTTTGTCGGCGAGGACGGCGTGCTCACGGGCCTCAAGGTGGCCGAGACCGAGTACACGCCGGAGGGTCGCCTGCCCAAGGCCGGCACCGAGCGCATCATCCAGGCGGACCTCGTGCTCTTGGCCCTCGGCTTCACGGGAGCCGAGACCGAGCAGGCGGGGGAGCAGCTGGCCCTCGAGGAGCCGCAGCGCGGGCTGTTCGTGCGCGACGCCCAGTTCGCCACGGCGCCCGGCGTGTTCGTGGCGGGCGACGCCGGCCGCGGCGCCTCGCTCATCGTGTGGGCCATCGCCGAGGGGCGTTCCGCGGCGGCCGCCGTGCAGCGCTTCCTGGGTGGCGAGGCACTCCCGGACCCCGTTCGACCCACCGATCGCGGATTCTCGCTCGCGTAGGTAGTAAGGTGGGTGATGGTCGACACAAGGTAGGAACGTCGGCCATCACCCGAACGGAGCGCCGAGGACGTCGCCCCTTTTTAAGCATGCCATCGAGTACGAAAGAGGCAGCCACCGGTGAGACGAGCCAAAATCGTCGTCACGTTCGGACCCGCCATCGCCACCCTGGATAAGGCCAGGGAGGCGATTGAGGCTGGCATGGATGTGGCCCGACTCAACATGAGTCACGGCGACCACGCGACGCACGCAAACATTCTGGCCAATCTGCGACAGGCCTCCAGCGATCTCGGCAAGGCGATCGGCGTTTTTGCCGATCTGCAGGGCCCCAAGATCCGCCTGGAGAAGTTCGCCGACGGCCCCCACGTCCTCGCGGAGGGCGATCGCTTCACGATCACCACGCGCGACGTTCCCGGTAACGCACAGGAGTGCGGCACCACCTTCAAGGGGCTCCCGGGCGATGTCGCCGCGGGCGACACGCTGCTGATCAACGACGGCAAGGTGCGCCTGCGCGCGCTGGCCGTCACCGACACCGACGTCATCACCGAGGTCGTCGTGGGCGGCGAGGTTTCCGATCACAAGGGCATCAACCTGCCCGGCGTGGCCGTGAACGTGCCCGCCCTCAGTGACAAGGACGAGGACGATCTTCGCTGGGCGCTGCGCGCCGGCGTCGACATGGTCGCCCTGTCCTTCGTGCGCCGCGCCGATGACATCGACCGCGTGCACCAGATCATGGACGAGGAGGGACGTCGCGTCCCCGTCATCGCCAAGATCGAGAAGCCGCAGGCCGTCGAGGCCCTCGAGGAGATCATCGACGCGTTTGACGCGATCATGGTCGCCCGCGGTGACCTGGGCGTCGAGCTGCCGCTCGAGGACGTGCCGATCGTGCAGAAGCGCGCCGTGGAGCTGGCCCGCCGCTGGGCCAAGCCCGTCATCGTCGCCACGCAGGTGCTCGAGTCCATGATCGAGTCCCCGACGCCCACGCGCGCCGAGACCTCGGACTGCGCCAACGCCGTGCTCGACGGCGCGGACGCCGTCATGCTCTCGGGCGAGACGAGCGTCGGCAAGTACGCGATCGGCGCCATCAAGACCATGGCCCGCATCATTTCCTCCACGGAGGAGCACGGCTTGACCCGCATCCCGGCCCTGCTGGCACGGCCCCGCACCCGCGGCGGTGCGGTGACCCGCGCGGCCGTCGAGGTGGCTCAGGAGGTGGGCGCCAAGTACATTGTGGGCTTCACCCAGACGGGTGACTCGGCCCGTCGCCTCTCGCGCATGCGTCCGGCGACCCCGATGTTCGGCTTCACCTCGAACAAGCAGACCGTGAACTACATGTGCCTGTTCTGGGGCATCACGCCCAAGCTGGTCGAGTTTGTGGATCACACGGACAAGATGAGCCAGCAGGTCGAGGAGCTGCTCCTCGCCGACGGCCTCGTGGAGAACGACGACCTCGTGCTCGTCGTCTCCGGTTCGCCGCCAGGCAAGGCCGGTTCGACGAACTCCCTGCGCGTGCACCGCATCGGCGACATCCTCGAGGGTGGCCCGGCCGGTGAGCGCAACGAGACCCGTCACGAGGAGATCCGCCCCTGGCGGACCCGCGAGCAGGCCGCGGAGGACATCGTCCGCCGCATGAACGAGGGCTGAGTCCTCGCTCGGCCGGTCCCCGGCCACGACGCCCCCTGGGCGCGTTTCACGCGCGGCCGGGGGGCGTCGTCGTGCCAGGGATGTGACGTCACCACACAGCACGACGGCGGCCCCACCGTGAGGTGGGGCCGCCGTCGGTGAGGCGCGGGGAGGCCTACTTGGGCTGGATCTGATCCAGCACGGCGTCGGCCACCTCGCGCATGGAGAGGCGGCGATCCATGGAGGTCTTCTGGATCCAGCGGAAGGCGTCGGGCTCCGTGAGGCCCAGCGAAGACATGAGGCGTGCCTTGGCCCGGTCCACAAGCTTGCGGGTCTCGAACTGCTCCTGGAGATCGCTGATCTCGTTCGCCAGGGCGGCGATCTGCTCGCCGCGCGAGATGGCGATCTCGATTGCGGGGATGAGGTCCGCCTGCGTGAAGGGCTTCACGACGTACGCCATGGCGCCGGCCTCCTGGGCGCGCTCGACGAGCTCGCGCTGGCTGAAGGCCGTGAGGAGGACCACGGGGGCGATGCGCTCGGCGGTCAGGGCGGCGGCCGCCGTGATCCCATCCATGATGGGCATCTTGACATCCATGAGCACCAGATCGGGGCGGTGTTCCTTGGCCAGGGCCACGGCCTGCTCGCCGTTGGCGGCCTGCGCAACCACCTCGTAGCCCTCCTGCTCCAGCATCTCGACGATGTCGAGGCGGATGAGCGTTTCGTCTTCTGCGACGATCACGCGGCGGGCGGGCTGGGTGCTCATGGTGACTCCTTGCGAGGGGGCGCGTTTCAGGGGGAGGGGAAGCGCTCCGTTGCGCGTCAACCGTGAATAGACTAGTAGAGTGGAGGCGCGCGAGCACTTTTGGCACGCGCATCCGGAGCAGTTGCACACACAGCAGCCGCTCAGGCCCGAGTGGCGGAATTGGTAGACGCACCGCACTCAAAATGCGGCGACGAAAGTCGTGCGGGTTCGAGTCCCGCCTCGGGCACCGTGAACCGGCCCCCTCGGCAGCACCCCAGCGTGCTTGCCCGAGGGGGCCGGCGTCGTTTTCCGGTGGTGTGGCCAGGGGAACGCTCGGTCCCGCGCACGGCATTCAGGCCCTAAGATAGATGGCGGCCCTGCCTGAACGCAGGGTAAACGCCAGGTGACCCGCGCCCTCCGGCGCCGGTGATCGGCAGCACCCCTCCCTCTCACCCTGATACGAGGAAACGCATGGACCCGCTCTTGCTCGTGGTCATCGTCATCGCTCTCGCGCTGTTCTTCGACTTCACCAACGGCTTCCACGACACGGCAAACGCCATGGCGACGCCCGTCGCGACGGGCGCGATCAAGCCCAAGACCGCGGTGGCGCTGGCGGCGGCACTGAACCTCGTGGGTGCGTTCCTGTCCACCGAGGTCGCCAAGACCGTCTCGAAGGGCATCATCAACGAGGGCGAGGGACCGGGGTCGGTGGCGATCACGCCGTCCATCATTCTGGCCGGCCTCATGGGCGCCGTGATCTGGAACCTGATCACGTGGCTCAAGGGCCTGCCCTCCAGCTCCTCTCACGCGCTGTTCGGCGGCCTCATCGGTGCCGCGATCGTCGGTGCCGGCTTCGGCGCCGTGAACTACGGCACCCTCGTCGACAAGGTGCTGCTGCCCGCGCTGGCCGCGCCGCTCATCGCCGGCTTCGCCGCGTTCCTGGCCACCAAGCTGGCCTACTGGATCACCAAGCGCCCCTCCGGCACGGCCTCGCCGCGTCGCGGCGGCTTCCGCGTTGGCCAGATCTTCTCCTCCTCGCTGGTTGCGCTGGCCCACGGCACCAACGACGCGCAGAAGACCATGGGCATCATCACCCTGGTCCTGATCTCGGCCGGGCACCAGAGCGCCGGCTCCGGCCCCGAGCTCTGGGTCGTCGCCGCGTGTGCCGTGGCCATCGCCCTCGGCACGTACACGGGCGGCTGGCGCATCATGCGCACCATGGGCAAGGGCCTCACCGACGTGAAGCCCGCGCAGGGCTTCGCCGCCGAGGTCTCCACGGCCTCCGCGATCCTGGCCTCCTCGCACCTCGGCTTCGCGCTCTCCACGACCCAGGTTGCCTCCGGTTCCGTCATCGGCTCGGGCCTGGGCCGCAAGGGCGCCGGCGTGCGCTGGCGAACCGCCGGACGCATCGCCACCGGCTGGCTCTTCACGCTGCCGGCCGCCGCGATCGTCGGTGCCATCGCGGCCGGGCTCACGCACCTCGGCCTCGTCGGCATGATCGTGCTCATCGTGGCCGGCCTCGGCTCCATCCTCGGCATCTTCATCTACTCGCAGAAGGATGCCGTGGGGCACCACAATGCCATGAGCGACGTGGACGCCTCGGGTGCGGCGGTGCACATCCCCACCAAGAAGGAGCGACGCTCCGTGGCGCGCAAGGCCCGCAATGCGGCCCAGCGCGCCGAGATGGAGGCCAAGCGCGCCCGCCGCGCCGCCAACGAGGCGGCCAAGCACGCCAAGGACCTCGCGGCCGCCGAGCTGCGCGAGACGCGCCGCAAGCTGGATGAAGAGGCCGCCGCCCGCCGTCGTGCCGTGAAGGCCGAGGGCACCGCCGAGTCCCCGGAGGCGGCCGCCGCCCTGGTCGAGACCGAATCCGTCACGGAGCCCGCCTCCGCCCCCGCCGAGCACAAGGAGAACTGATCATGGTCGAATGGATCGCCTTTGTGCAGGTCGGTGTGGTGACCATCCTGGCCGCGCTCGTGATCGTGGGCCTCTACGGCCTGGGCGTGCGCCTGCAGGCCGTGGCCGAGGACGAGGATCGCAACCGCACGCTGCACCGCGTGGGCTCCTGGGCCTGCTTTGTGGTCTCGGGCATCGTGGTGCTCTTCGGCATCGTGCTGATCGTGCCGGCGCTGAGCAAGCTTGTGGGCCTGTAGGCCCGCCCGCCTCGCGCGTCGCACGGGCCCGTCTCCCTCCCGGGAGGCGGGGCCCTCTGCGTACGTCCGAAGATATCTTCCTGCCGGCCTCGATCCTCGGAGAATCACGGTGTGAGATATGGGCATGACCATTTCACAGCACGACGGCGCGGGGACCCCCGCGCGACGCACCGTCCTGTTCGGGGCGCTCGGCGCCGTGGGCGCCGCCGCGACGATGTCCGCCCTGGCCGGCCCGGCCCGGGCGGCGCAGCCCTCCGGGCTGCAGGTGCCCGCCCAGCCGGCCGCGGGCACCGCCAGCGGATACCTGTGGCCCGACCGGACCCCCGTCATCCCCACCGATCTTTCGGTGTATGCAGCGGCCGAGACCCGCGGGTACTCCTACGTTGTCGACAAGGGCCTTCCTGCCGTGAATTCCTTCACGGCGGGTGCCGTTCTGCCCACGGGTCGCCTGTATGGGGCCGGCTACCATGCGGGCCGCGCCGGCCTCTTTGTGGTGGACCAGCAGCGCGGACTGACTCCCTATTTCTCCTCTGCGGCTCAGGATCCGTGGACCCAGTACGCCGCGGGGCGCGTCCTGTCCCTCGGGCAGCGCTTGGTGTGGGTCGTGCGCGACCACGTGGATGGTGCCTTCCGCACCCGCGCCGTCCTGCTCGCGGGCGAGGGCAGGAACCCAGTGCCGCTCTTCGACTCGAGCGATGCGGCCTTCGGAGCCGGCGGCTGGAGCATCGGACTCAAGCAGCTCGTGCTCGGCCGGGACGAGTGCGGCAGGGATGCCCTGTTCGTGAGCGGTGACGCCGGCGCCAAGACGCGCGAATGGACGGTCCCGCTCGATGGCGGGGCGGTGTCAAGGATCGACCGCACGCTGGGCGTCGTCAGCATCCCCACCCTCGGCGGCGTGCTGCGCTGGAGCAACGACGGCGCCGGGGGCCGGGCGCTCCAGCTCTTCACGCCCAGCGGCTCCTCGCAGACGCAGTTGCGCTTGGCGCAGGGCTCCACCCTGTTTGGCCGCGCGGTCACCGCCTCGCCGGATCGTCGGCAGATCGCGGTGAACGATCCGGACGGCGGCACGGTGGTCATGGATCTGGCCCTCAAGCGCGCGTGGCGCCTGAACTTCGACCGCACGTACGACTATGCGGAGGGCGCCTTCGGCGGACGCCGCTTGGTCTTCAACGTGAGCCAGACGGGTGACCACGGGCTGTATGTGCAGAACGGCATCTGGGCCTTCGATGCGGCCAAGGGAGAGCTGCTGAAGGTCAAGGACTCGCTCAAGGTCAATGTTGGCGCCTTCGCCAACGGCGCCGGGGCCGGCTGGGACCACTCGAAGAACCTCGGGGAGGTCAACATCACGTGGGTTCGCTCGGTGCGCTTCACCGACTGATGAACGCGCCTGGCGGCTGGCGAAGGGGTGGGTGGCATGAGCCACCCACCCCTTGTCGGCTCCGGCCCCGTGGGAGCCCGGCCTTAGCGCGGCTCGAGCAGCTGATTGGTGATGCGCGCCGTCGCGATGGCCCGGCCCTCCGCGTCGCTCACGGCGATCTGGTGGCTCGTGCTCGTGCGGCCCAGGTGTAGGGAGGTGCACACGGCGTACACGAGCCCCTCGCGGGCTCCGCGGTGGTGGGTGATGTTCAGGTCGACGCCCACGGGGTTCTTGCGCCCCTGCGCGTGCAGGGCGGCGGCGAAGGAGCCGAGCGTCTCCGCCAGGGCGGCCGTAGCGCCGCCGTGCAACAGCCCGACCACCTGGGTGTTGCCGGCCACCGGCATGGTGGCCTCCACGCGCTCGGCCTCCATGCGGGTGAACACGATGCCGAGCTTGGGCACGAGCTCGCCCACGCCGTGCGAGGCCAGCATGGGCCAGATGGACTCCGGCACGCCGGCGGCCCGCAGCTGAGCGGCAAAGGGAGCGGCGTCCGGCCGGGCGGTGGAGGGGGCGGGCTCTGGGTGCAAGTCGTTCATGGGCACTAGGCTTGCACCTGTGACTGACGCCGCCAAGTCCGCTTCCGTGGACGCTCCCCGCCCCCGCATCCTCGTCCTCGATGGCCACTCCATGGCCTTCAGGGCCTTCTATGCCCTCAATTACGAGAACTTCTACACGGACAAGGGCGAGTTCACCAACGCGGTGTACGGCTTCACCTCCATGCTCCTGAAGATGATCGAGCAGCGCGAACCCACGCACGTGGCCGTGGCGTTCGATCTCTCGGGGCCCACCTTCCGCTCGGAGGAGTACGAGGAGTACAAGGGCGGCCGCGACGCGACGCCCGAGCCGTTCAAGGGGCAGATCGAGATGATCGAGCAGCTCATGCACGCCCTCAACATCCCCACCATCTCCATGGAGGGCTACGAGGCGGACGACATCGTCGCCTCCGTCTCCTCCCAGGGCCAGGCGGCCGGCTTCGACGTGATCGTGGTCTCCGGCGACCGCGACGCCTTCCAGCTCATCGACGATCACGTCACGGTGCTCTATCCCAAGAAGGGTGTCTCCGACATCCCCGCCATGGATGCCGACGCCGTCATGGAGAAGTACGGGGTGTGGCCGGCCAACTACCCCGACCTCGCCGCGCTCGTGGGCGAGAAGGCCGACAACCTGCCGGGCGTTCCCGGCGTGGGCCCCAAGACCGCCGCGAAGTGGATCAACCTGTACGGCACCTCCGAGCAGGTGCTCGAGCACGCGGACGAGATCAAGGGCAAGACCGGCGAAAACCTGCGCGCCTACGCCGACGACGTGCGGCGCAACCGCAAGCTCAACGCCCTCGTGCGCACGCTCGAGCTGCCCGTGAGCTTCGAGGACATGGAACTGGGGGCGCCGGATGCCCAGGAGCTCGACGCGCTGTTCACGCGCTTCGAATTCAAGACCCTCCGCAAGCGCGTGGCCGAGGTGTTTGCCGTCAGCGCCGAGCCGGTGGAGCAGGTCGAGGTCCCCGAGGTGCAGCTCCTGGCAGACGCCGCGGCGCTGGGCGAGTGGTTCGCCGCCGGCGCGGGCGCCGTGCACGCCCTCGCCGTGCAGATCGAGCAGCCCGACGGCGCCCTGCCGGGCGCCCCGGGCGACGTCGCCTCCATCGCACTGGCGCGCGAGGGGGCCACGGCGTGGGTCGACCCCACGGAGCTCGATGCCGCCGCCACGGCTGCCCTCGAGGCCTACCTGGCCGACGCCGCAGCCCCGAAGGTGCTGCACGACGCCAAAGCGGCGCTCAAGGCCTTCGCCGCGCGCGGCCTGACGCTGGAGGGGATCGTGGACGACACCATGATCTCCGCCTACATCGATCAGCCGGATCGCCGCAGCGACGACCTCGCCGATCTCGTGCAGATCTACCTGCAGGAGTCCCTCGAGGAGGAGGCCCCGGCCACCACCCAGGGCGAGCTGGCGCTGGATCTCGACCACACGGCGTCGCGCCAGGCGGCGGCCCGCCGCGCGGATGCGGTGCGCCGCCTGCACGAGGTGCTCGCCCCCGTGCTGGAGCAGAACGGCCAGACTCCGCTGCTGCGCGATCTCGAGCTGCCCCTCTCCCGCGTGCTCGTGGACATGGAGGCCGCCGGCATCGCCGTCGACGTGGCCCGGCTTGACGAGCTCATCGCCGATTTCGGCTCGCAGATGGAGCAGGCCAAGGAGGCCGCCTACGCGGCGATCGGCCACGAGGTCAACCTCGGCTCGCCCAAGCAGCTGCAGGTGGTGCTCTTCGAGGAGCTCGACCTGCCCAAGACCAAGAAGATCAAGACCGGCTACACCACCGACGCCGCGAGCCTGCAGGAGCTCCTGGAGAAGACGGGTCACCCCTTCCTGGCGGCGCTCATGGCGCACCGCGATGCCTCCAAGCTCAAGCAGACGGTCGAGGGCCTGCGCAAGGCCGTGGCCGAGGACGGTCGCATTCACACGACGTACGCGCAGACGATCGCGGCGACGGGACGCCTGTCCTCGCTCAACCCGAACCTCCAGAACATCCCGGTGCGTTCGGAGGAGGGGCGTCGGATCCGCGAGGTGTTCACGGTGGGCGAGGGCTTCGAGACCCTCCTGACCGCCGACTACTCGCAGATCGAGATGCGCATCCTGGTGCACCTGGCCCAGGACGAGGCGCTCATCCAGGCCTTCAAGGACGGCGAGGACCTGCACCGCTTCGTCGGGTCGCACGTCTTTGGCGTGGAGCCGGAGGACGTGACCTCGGCGATGCGTTCCAAGGTCAAGGCCATGAGCTACGGCCTGGCCTACGGGCTGAGCTCCTTCGGCCTGTCGAAGCAGCTCAACATCGGCGTGGACGAGGCCCGCACCCTCATGAGCGACTACTACAAGCGCTTCGGGGCCGTGAAGACCTACCTCTCAGGCGTGGTGGAGCAGGCGCATAAGGACGGCTACACGGAGACGCTGCTCGGCCGCCGCCGCAATCTTCCCGACCTGAAGTCGGACATCCGCCAGGCCAAGGATGCCGCCGAACGGGCTGCGCTCAACGCGCCCATCCAGGGCACGGCGGCCGACATCATCAAGGTCGCCATGCTCAAGGTGCAGGCCCGCCTCGAGGGCGCCGAGCTCGCCTCCCGCCTGCTCCTGCAGGTCCACGATGAGCTCGTGCTCGAGGTCGCCCCGGGCGAGCTCGAGGCGGTCACGGCCCTCGTGGAGGAGGAGATGGGATCGGCCATGGAGCTCTCCGTTCCGCTCGATGTGCACGTGGGCGTCGGCACCACGTGGCACGCGGCGGCGCACTGAGCCCTCCGCCCCGAAAGCACATCACCCCCCCGAGTCCGAGGAGTCAGTTCATGAGCGCGTTGCGCTACGAGTCGTTCACCGTCCAGGGCGCCGCCGGCACCGCCGACGAGCGGGCGGCGGAGTTTGTCCGCGCCATCGACTACGGCTTCCTCGACGCCCCGCGCGGCGCGGAGCTGGAGATCAAGCAGCTGGACCGCTTCCGGGCGGAGAACACGCTCCTGACGGCCGTGTACGACGACGCGCAGCCGGCGGGCGCCGTCCACGCGGCGCGGCCCGTGGCGACGTTCGGCGACTACGTGGGGTCCGTGGGCGTGGCCGACGGGGTGACGCTGCCGGCGCAGATGGTCACCGAGGTGACGGTCCGCGGCACGCACCGCCGCCGCGGCATCCTCTCCACGATGATGCGCGGGGCGCTGGCCAGGGCCAAGGCCGCCGGCGTGCCGCTCTCGCTGCTGACGGCCTCCGAGGGCGGGATCTACGGGCGCTACGGTTACGGCTGCGCCGCCTACTCGACCGAGGTGACCATCCAGGTGCGCGACGGGCTGGGGCTGCGCCCGGCCGTGTCCGAGACGCTCAAGGCCGCCCAGCTGAGCGTCTTCATGCCGTCCTGGGAGGCCTTCCCTGCCCTGTACGAGGACGCCTACGCGGCCTTCCAGCTCGCGACGCCTGGCCAGACCGGGCACACGCACGCCTACCGCTCCCGCGCCGCCGGAGACAGCAACGCCTGGGCGATTAAGGGCGGCGAGCGGGACGTGCGCCCGCTCGTCGTGACGGGCCCTGACGGCGCCGTGCGCGGCTACGCCCTCAGCAGCTTTGCCGGCTTCGACGTGCAGCCCACGCGCCTCAAGGTCGTGGACCTCGGCGCCGCGGACCAGCTCGCCGAGCTGGCGCTGTGGGAGGCCCTGGCCGCTACGGACCTCGTCGAGGAGCTCGTGTGGCGCGAGGCACCGGACGACTTCGCCCTGGGCTGGGCGCTCGTGAACCAGCGCGACGTCGTCCGCGGGCGCCGGGCCGATCACCTCTGGGTGCGCGTCCTGGACGTCGTGGAGGCCTTCAACGCCCGCGGCCTCAGCGCCGACGGCGCCGTGGTGCTGGAGGTGGAGGATCGCCTCGACCTGATCGCCGGTGAGTTCACCCTGAGCCGCGACGCGGGGGAGACGCTGTGCGCCCCCGGCGTGAGCGGTGCGGGAGCGGACGCCCCGCGGCTGCGGCTCGACGCCGAGGCTCTGGGGTCGCTCTACCTCGGCACGGTCAGCGTGAGCGAGCTCGTGCGCTACGGCCGTGCCCACGCCGAGGCGGCGGAACTGGCCGGGCTCAACGCCCTCTTTGCCCCGGGCCGCGCCCCCCGCAATAGCTACACGTTCTAGGACTCCCGCGGTGGGCGAGCGGAGCGGGCTGTGAGATCCCTCACGGCCCGCTCCGGCTTTGACCCGAGGGCCCACGCGACCGTAGACTAGGACAGTCCGCGCCTTCGCGTGCGCGAACGCAGTACCACCCCTAACCACTCGGTGTGGCGGTCATGCGGACCGCAGACCGACCGATTTCCTATCCGTATCGGAGCCCCTTCTACATGACGATCACGAACCCGGACAAGACCGGAATCCCGCAGGTTGCCGTCAACGACATCGGCAGCGCTGAGGACTTCCTCGCCGCCGTCGACGCCACGATCAAGTACTTCAACGACGGTGACCTCGTTGAGGGCCAGGTCGTCAAGGTCGATCACGACGAGGTCCTGCTGGACATCGGTTACAAGACCGAGGGTGTCATCCCGTCTCGCGAGCTCTCCATCAAGCACGATGTGGATCCGTCCGACGTCGTCGAGGTTGGCGACACCGTCGAGGCCCTCGTCCTCACCAAGGAGGACAAGGAAGGCCGCCTGATCCTGTCCAAGAAGCGCGCTCAGTACGAGCGTGCCTGGGGCGACATCGAGAAGGTCAAGGAAGAGGACGGCGTCGTCACCGGCACCGTCATCGAGGTCGTCAAGGGTGGCCTCATCCTCGACATCGGCCTGCGCGGCTTCCTGCCCGCCTCCCTCGTCGAGATGCGTCGCGTCCGCGACCTGGCCCCCTACATCGGCCAGCAGCTCGAAGCCAAGATCATCGAGCTGGACAAGAACCGCAACAACGTGGTTCTGTCCCGCCGTGCCTGGCTCGAGGAGACCCAGTCGGCCGTTCGCACCGACTTCCTCAACAAGCTCGAGAAGGGCCAGGTCCGCGAGGGCGTCGTGTCCTCCATCGTCAACTTCGGTGCCTTCGTGGACCTGGGCGGCGTCGACGGCCTGGTGCACGTCTCCGAGCTGTCCTGGAAGCACATCGATCACCCGTCCGAGGTTGTCGAGGTTGGCCAGAAGGTCACCGTCGAGGTCCTCGAGGTCGACATGGACCGCGAGCGCGTTTCGCTGTCGCTGAAGGCCACCCAGGAAGATCCGTGGCAGGCCTTCGCCCGCACCCACGCCCTGGGCCAGGTTGTCCCGGGCAAGGTCACCAAGCTCGTTCCCTTCGGCGCGTTCGTGCGCGTCGAGGACGGCATCGAGGGCCTCGTGCACATTTCCGAGCTGGCCGAGCGTCACATCGACCTCGCCGAGCAGGTTGTGTCCGTGGGCGAGGAGATCTTCGTCAAGGTCATCGACATCGACCTGGAGCGTCGCCGCATCTCGCTGTCCCTCAAGCAGGCCAACGAGGGCGTCGATCCCGAGGGCACCGAGTTCGATCCGGCTCTGTACGGCATGGCCGCCGAGTACGACGAGCAGGGCAACTACAAGTACCCCGAGGGCTTCGATCCGGAGACCAACGAGTGGCTCGAGGGCTACGAGGCCCAGCGCGCCGCCTGGGAGGCTCAGTACGCCGAGGCCCAGGCTCGCTGGGAGGCCCACAAGAAGCAGGTTGCCGCCGCCGCCGAGCAGGATGCCGCCGCCGGCACCGCCGCTCCGGCCCCGGCCTCGTACTCCTCCGAGGCCCCCGTGGCCGAGGAGGCCGAGCACGGCACGCTGGCTTCCGATGAGGCCCTCGCCGCTCTGCGCGAGAAGCTGACCGGCAACTGATCCGGCGCCGGTCGCCTGACCGGCACGGTTCATACCGCCTAACGGGGCGGGTTCCTCCCAGCACGGGAGGGGCCCGCCCCGTTGTTTTACCCCAGCAACAAGACAGGAGCACCGCGGTGCAGGAATGGGTGCGCGTCACGCGCGAGGACGGCGAAACGGTGGGCTGGCTCGAGCCCCTCGACGCGGGCTACGAGCGGCTGCTGCCCCGGTCCGTGCTCGGCCACGCCGTGGGGGAGCCCACCGAGTGGGTCGAGGGGGAGGAGCGGCTGCAGGAGATCGGCCTGCGGCACCTCGCCGAGGAGTGGCTGCTCGACGGCGCGCCGACGCGCCTCGCGCTGCTCGAGGTCTCGCCGCAGGGCATCGTGGTGGCGCCGGCGCTGCAGACGAAGGCGCTCGCGCCCGCGGAGCGCACGCGGGTCGACTGGCCGGACCTTGACGGGCGGCTGCGCCGGGCCTGACGGGCGTTCGGGGGTCGGGCCCCGGCTCAGCCGCGCCGGGTCGACGCGGTGACGGTGAAGGTGCGGTCCCGGCCGAGCTGTTCCGTGGGCCCCACGAGCCGCTCGAGGCGAGGCCGATAGCGCAGGTGCGAGTTCCACACGCAGAACAGCGTCCCGCCGGGGCGGAGCATCCGCGCCGCCTGGCGCATGAGCTTCGTGGCGATGCCCGTGTGCACCGTGCCGCCCTGGTGGAAAGGCGGGTTCAGGAGCACGACGTCGGCGCTCGCCTCCGCGAGGTGGTCGCCTCCATCGGCCCTCACGACACGGACGCGGCCGGCGACGCCGCTCGCCTCGAGCGAGGCGGTCGCCGAGGCGACGGCGTCGCGCGAGTCATCGGTGGCCTCCACCGTGGCGGCCGGCCAGGCCAGGGCCGCCCAGGCGGCGATGGTGCCGTTGCCGCAACCGAGATCGACGACGCTAGCGGGAGAGAGGGCTTCCATCCCACCGCGGGCCGCGAGGGTTTCCAGCAGGAGCTTGGTTCCCGGGTCGAGGGCCGCACCGCCGAAGGCCTCCGCCGCGCCGCGCAGCTCGAGGCGGCGACCGCCGACCGAGACGGCTGCACGATCCTCGGGGGCCGGGGCGAGGACGAGCTCTGGATTCCGGCGGGCCAGGAGGAGGCGCGACTTGCGCTGCGCGAGCTGCGGCTCGACCGCGCCGAAGCCCTCGGCGAGCGGCGCGTTCATGCCGACGCTGAGGTGCTTGACGCGGCCGCCGGCCACCAGGAGGGCTCCGCTCGGGACGCCGGCGAGCTCGGCGACGGTGCGGCGCACGGCGCCCACCTGGCGCGGAAGCTGCCAGAGCACGAGCCGCGCGGAGGCCGCGGCCTCCGCGACGTCGGAGAGCTGCCGGTAACTGCCGCCCAGGCCGAGCTCGGCGGCGTTGGCCTCGAGCGCGCGCTCGTGGGCCAGCCGATCCTGGTAGACGCTCATGCCGCGCAGGCCGGAGGCGGCGAGCCCCAAGGTGATCGCGCCGTGCCGCTCACCCAGGATGAGCACGTCCGTGCCGCTCAGTTCGGCGGCGGCGATCTCCTCGAGGGACCGCTCCACGAGCAGGAGGTCGGTCGCGTCGTAGGCCTGCAGTGTGGGGTCCTCCACGTCGGGCCGGCGGCGCAGGGCCTCGAGGGGAAGGGGGAAGGCCTCGCTCATGCCGACCACGCGGCCTCTCCCAGGCGGAAGCTGGCGGCACCCTGCAGCGCCGCCTCGACGCGCTGACGGGCGGCATCAAGGGCGGACTCGGTGTCCTCGACGCCCAGGGTCACCTCCACGGAGGTGCTCCTGTAGTCGGTGCCAAGCACCGGGTGCTCGAGGTGGCGCAGGACGTTCTCCCCGCGGCCGGCCTCAGACATGGGCAGGACCACAACGAGCTCGCGGACCCGTTCGAAGGGGCGCAGCGTCGCGGCCGAGACCGCCTGGGAGACGGAATCGGAGTAGGCGCGGACGAGGCCGCCGGCGCCGAGCAGGATGCCGCCGAACCAGCGCGTGGTCACGGCAACGACGTCGCTGAGGTCGCGCCGACCGTCGATCGTCTCGCGCTGGAGGAGGGCCTGCATCATGGGGACGCCCGCGGTTCCGGACGGCTCGCCGTCGTCGCTGGAGCGCTGGGTCTCGCGGTCGGCGCCGAGCACGAACGCGCTGCAATGATGCCTCGCGTCGTGGTGGGCCCGGCGCTGGGACTCGATGACGTCGCGGGCCGCCTCCTCGGAGGTGACGGGGACCAGGCGCGTCAGGAACACGGAGCGCTGGATCTCCAGCGTGTGCTCGATGGGCGCAAGAATGCACGTGAAGCGCAGGGCACGCACCTCGGGGCCGGGGGGTGCAGGGAAGGGCGTCACCCTCACAGTTTAGTTCCCTCCACAGGGCCTCACTGCGGCGGCCCACGGCGGTGTGTGGGGGGAGCAGGCTGGGGTCATGACGCAGGAACCCGAACCCACGCCCGAGCGGTGGTTCCCCGGGCCGCCACCGCCCCAACCCCTACCGCCGCCGCCGTCGCTCGTCCCGGCCGCCCTGCCGCCGCCACCGGATCCGGGGGTTGAAGCGGAGGTCTTTCCGCTCTCGCCTCGCCTGCTGTGGATCTGGGGCAGCGTCCTTGCTGCCTTCCTTCACTGGGGCGGCACCTTCATGGTGATCCTGTCCGGCATCGGGTGCGCTGACTCCGGCGCGGCCTGCTCCGACGTCAACGGCTGGGGGATCCTCCTCCTTCCCGTCTCCCCGTTCGTGGGGCCGGTCCTCGGAGGGCTGGTCTGGCTCGCGGTCTGGCTGCTCCGCGGTCGCCCGTGGAGCGTGCGCTGGCACCGCGCACTTGCGTGGTCGGCCGTGTGGGGCATGCTCGCCGTGGCCTTCGTGTCCCGGCTCATGGCCGGGCCCTATGCCTTCCTCCACTGACACGCGAGCGCAGCGGGCGGCATCGGCGAGAGCGGCCCGAGGCGGTGCGGCAGAATGAGGCCATGAGCTCTCAGCGCCCCCGCATCGGCCTCACGGGCGGCATCGCCTCCGGCAAGTCAACCGTCGCCTCGCTACTCGCCGAGCGCGGCGCCCTCATCATCGACGCCGACCGGATCGTGCGCGAGCTGCAGGAACCCGGCGGCGCGGGGCTCGCCGCCATCGTCGAGGCCTTCGGGCCGGCCATGCTCACGCCGGAGGGCCAGCTCGATCGCGCGGCCCTCGGCGCGCTCGTCTTCGCCGATGACCAGGCCAGGGAACGCCTCAACGGCCTGATCCACCCCCTCGTGCGGGCCGAGGCGGCCGCCCGCCTGGCCGCCGCGCCGGCCGAGCAGCTCGTCGTCGAGGACATCCCGCTGCTCGTGGAGACCGGTCAGGCACCGTCCTTCGACGAGGTGATCGTGGTCCAGGCACCCCTCGAGGTCCGGCTCTCTCGCATGGAGCGTGACCGCGGCATGAGCCGCGAGCAGGCGCTCGGGCGGATCCAGGCCCAGGCCAGCGACGAGGAACGCGCCGCCGTGGCGACGCAGCTCATCATCAATGACGCCGGCCTGCCCGAGCTCGAGGCCCAGGTGCGGGCCCTCTGGGGGCGCCTCCTGGCCTCCCGCGAGGGCTAGGTGACTGCCCCGACCCGGCCGCGCGCCGTCGTGCCGTCCCGCTGTCGGCTGAAAGCCAAGCAAGGCGTCAGGGGAGGGCCGTAGGCTGGGTGTATGTCCCTGGCACAGAAGATCGAACGCGTGGTGGCCCCCTTCGAGGTCATCTCGGAGTACCAGCCCGCCGGCGATCAGCCCACGGCCATCGCCGAGCTCACGGCCCGCATCAACGCAGGCGAGAAGGACGTCGTCCTCATGGGCGCCACCGGCACCGGCAAGTCGGCCACGGCCGCCTGGCTCGTCGAGGCCGTCCAACGGCCCACGCTCGTCATGGTGCAGAACAAGACGCTCGCGGCCCAGCTGGCCAACGAGTTCCGTGAGCTGCTGCCGAACAACGCCGTCGAGTACTTCGTCTCGTACTACGACTACTACCAGCCCGAGGCCTACGTCCCGCAGACGGACACCTTCATCGAGAAGGACTCCTCGGTGAATGAGGAGGTCGAGCGCCTGCGCCACTCCGCCACGAACGCCCTTCTCACGCGCCGCGACGTCATCGTGGTCGCCACCGTCTCCTGCATCTACGGCCTGGGCACGCCGGAGGAGTACATAGAGCAGATGGTGACCCTCAAGGTGGGGGAGGAGCTGGACCGGGACAAGCTCCTGCGCCGCTTTGTTGACATGCAGTACGCGCGCAACGACATCGACTTCCACCGCGGCACCTTCCGCGTGCGGGGCGACACCGTGGAGATCATCCCCATGTACGAGGAACTCGCCGTGCGCGTGGAGTTCTTTGGCGACGAGATCGAGGCGATCCAGACGCTCAACCCGCTCACGGGCGAGGTCGTGCGCGAGGAGACGGAGATGTACATCTTCCCGGCCTCGCACTACGTGGCCGGCCACGAGCGCATGCAGAAGGCCATCGGCACCATCGAGGCCGAGCTGGCTGAACGGCTCGAGGAACTCGAGGGGCAGCACAAGCTCGTCGAGGCCCAGCGCCTGCGCATGCGCACCACGTATGACCTTGAAATGATGGCCCAGATGGGCTTCACGAACGGCATCGAGAACTACTCGCGGCACATCGACGGCCGCGGCCCGGGCAGCGCCCCGCACTGCCTCCTCGACTACTTCCCCGACGACTTCCTCCTGATCATCGACGAGTCCCACGTGACGGTCCCGCAGATCGGCGCCATGTACGAGGGGGACATGTCGCGCAAGCGCACCCTCGTGGAACACGGCTTCCGCCTGCCCAGCGCCATGGACAACCGCCCGCTGAAGTGGGACGAGTTCCTCGAGCGCATCGGGCAGACCGTGTTCCTCTCGGCCACCCCCGGCAACTACGAGCTGGGCCAGGCGGACGGCGTGGTGGAGCAGATCATCCGCCCCACGGGCCTCGTTGACCCGCAGGTCATCGTCAAGCCGACCAAGGGCCAGATCGACGATCTGCTGGGCGAGATCAACGAGCGTATCGCCAAGAACGAGCGCGTCTTGGTGACGACGCTGACCAAGCGCATGGCCGAGGATCTCACCGACTACCTCGCGGAGAACGGCGTCAAGGTGCAGTACCTGCACTCCGACGTCGACACCCTGCGCCGCGTCGAGCTGCTCTCCGAGCTGCGCCAAGGTGTCTTCGACGTTCTCGTGGGCATCAACCTCCTGCGCGAGGGACTCGATCTTCCCGAGGTCTCCCTCGTGGCGATCCTCGACGCGGACAAGGAGGGCTTCCTGCGCTCCACCACCTCGCTCATCCAGACGATCGGCCGCGCGGCCCGTAACGTCTCCGGCGAGGTGCACATGTACGCCGACCGGATCACCGACTCCATGAAGCGCGCGCTGGAGGAGACGGAGCGTCGCCGCGAGATCCAGGAGGCGTACAACCGCGAGCACGGTATCGAGCCGCAACCGCTGCGCAAAAAGATCGCCGACATCACGGACCAGCTGGCCCGCGAGGACGCGGACACCGCGGAGCTGCTCGGGCGCTTCGATTACGGCAAGGGCAAGCGCGGCATCACCGGCGCGGCCGGCGCGGCCGGCGCCGCCAAGGCGGAGGACGCCCTGCGCAAGGACGGCCTCGTCGCCGCCCCGAGCGAGGACCTGATCGGCCTCATCGCCCAGCTCACGGAGCAGATGCACCAGGCGGCGGGCGATCTCCAGTTCGAGCTCGCGGCGCGCCTGCGAGACGAGGTGGCGGACCTCAAGAAGGAGCTGCGCGCCATGAAGGCGGCCGAGTAGGGGAGCTTTGGCAAGGCTCGCGTCAAAGTTCACGCCGCTGAAACATCTTCTGCGGTAAGCTTGTCGCCAGCGTAGGGGAGTATCCGATAGCGCTGCAGATCGTCAACACGCACGGTGGGTCCGAAGAAGTACGGGCGCCCCGAGCCGGTCGCAGCGGTCGCCCCCGATCCTCTGTGAGGCTTCGGGGCGTGGCGGAGAGACTTGCGGGAATGGTTCATACCCCTCCCGCAAGGACAGGGGTTTCACAACGCACTGAAAGGCGGACAGTGATTCACTCCGCTTCCATCTTGATGGCGGCCGGCGAAGCTACCGGCCATGCATCGCAGACAACGCCCATCCCCTTGTGGTTCGAGATCGGGTCCTTTGTTGTCCTGATCGCGGTGCTGCTCTTTGACCTGCTCTATGTGGTCAAGCGCCCCCACATCCCCTCCATGAAGGAGGCAAGCCTGTGGGTCGCGTTCTACGTCTCCCTCGCCCTGATCTTCTTCGGGCTCATGTGGGTCTTCGTGAGCGACGTCGATGCGCTCCAGTTCCTCACCGGCTGGGTCACCGAGTATTCGCTTTCGGTCGATAACCTCTTCGTCTTCATCATCATCATGGCGAACTTCGCCGTGCCGAGGAAGTACCAGCAAGAGGTCCTGATGGTGGGCATCATCATCGCCCTCGTCCTGCGCGGCATCTTCATCCTCGTGGGCGCCGCCATCATCGAGAACTTCGCCTGGGTCTTCTACATCTTCGGCGCGTTCCTGCTCTTCACCGCCTACAAGCAGATCCGCGAGGCCACCTCCGGCGAGGACGAGGAAGAGGACGAGCCCGGCCTCGTCAAGAAGCTCACGGCCCGCATGAACGTGGCGCCCCACTTCGACGGCAACAAGTTGCGCACCACCATCAACGGCAAGCGCATGTGGACCCCCATGATCGCGGTGTTCATCGCCCTCGGCATGACCGACCTGATGTTCGCCATCGACTCGATCCCGGCGATCTTCGGCATCACTCAGAGCCCGTTCATCGTGTTCACGGCGAACATCTTTGCCCTCATGGGCCTGCGCCAGCTCTACTTCCTGCTGGGCGGCCTCATGGATCGCCTCGTGTACCTCAAGCACGGCATCGCGGTCATCCTGGCCTTCATTGGCGTCAAGCTGGTCCTGCACGCCCTCGAGAAGAACGATCTGCCGTTCATCAACGGCGGCCAGCCGGTCCCGGTGCCGCACATCGACACCAACCTCTCGCTCTTCGTCATCGTGGGCACGCTCGTCGTGGCAATCGTTGCCTCGCTCCTCTCGCCGGCCGGCAAGGCGGCCGCGGCGGAGCACAAGGCGAAGCAGGCCGAGGAGGAGGCCACGCAGCAATCGCTGCTGCGCGCCGAGATGGACTCCGTGGCCGACGAGTCGGGCCACGACGACCCCGAGCCGCGCACCAGCTCCGGTCACTGAGCCGCGCGGCGATCCGGCGATCCGCGCGGACGCGTGATCACCTCGGCGGGCCCCGCCTCCCCTGGACGGGAGGCGGGGCCCGCCGCGTTGCGGCGCCGCGCGCGGCCGAAGCGACGCCCGGTGGGGCGTCAGGTAGCGGCGGCAGGTGGGGCGCCGGAGGGCGGCCGGCTCGGCGCGGGGAGGGCGGAGGGGAGCACGACGACGGTGCCTGACCCGGGTGGGCCGCGAGCGTCGGTAGGGTGGTCGGGTGAGTACCGCAGAAGCCGCCGCGCCCCCGTCCCCTCAGCAGGTCCGCGAGCACCGCCGTCACCTCGCGGTGCTGGCCTCGGCACAGGTCCTCTCGGGCCTCGGCAACGGCGCCGGCTTGGCCCTCGGCGCGCTGCTGGCCGCCAAGCTGGGCGGAAGTGAGTCTCTCGGCGGCACGGTCGCCGTCGCCATCTCGCTCGGTGGCATGCTGGCCGCGCTCCCGCTGGCACGCGCAGCCATGGCGGCCGGGCGCCGCCCGGCGCTCGACACAGGTTACCTCATCGGCGCCGCTGGCGCGATCGGCATGATCGCCGCCGCCGGGCTGGGCAGCTACCCGCTCCTGCTGCTCTCCGCCGCCGGTCTGGGCGTCGGCAGCGCCACGAACCTGCAGGCGCGCTTCGCCGCGACCGATGGTTCGGCCCCGGGTCGCCGCGCCCGGGACCTGTCGCTCGTGGTGTGGGCGCTGACGATCGGCGCCGTGCTAGGCCCCAGCTTCGCCGGTCCCGGGGCCCGCGTCGCCGCCGCGTTCGGCCTGCCGACCGATGCCGGGGCCTTCCTTTTCTCCGCGGTGGGGCTGACGTTCGCCTCCCTCATGATCTGGGTTGGTTTGCGGCCGGACCCGCTCGCCCCCGGCGTGGGAGCGGCGCCGGGGCACAAGCCCTCGCTCAAGCAGGGCCTCGCCGCGTTGCGCGGGGCACCGGGCGCCGGCGTGGGCGTCGCGGCCGTCGCCGCCGGCCACGCCTGCATGGTCGCGGTGATGTCCATGACCACCATCCACCTGCAGCACGTCTACCATGGCACCGGTGACCCGAGCCCGGATGTCCTGGCGCTCATCGGGCTGACTCTCTCCGGCCACATCGGTGGCATGTACGCGCTGAGCCCGCTCGTGGGGTGGTGCGTCGACCGCTGGGGCCACCGCCCCGCCCTGCTCGCGGCGCAGGCGCTCTTTGCCGCCTCGGCGATCGTGTGCATCCTCGCGCCGCAGAACCACCCGCTCGTCTCCGTGGCGCTCTTTGTCCTGGGGCTGGCGTGGTCGTTCTCTTCGATCACGGGTTCCGCTGTAGTCTCCGACCGCGTGCCGAGCGAACACCGGGTGGCGGCCCAGGGCCTGACCGACTCGGCCATGAGCGCGGGCGGCGTGCTCGCCGGGCTCGGCTCCGGCGCGCTCCTGCAGTTCCTCGGCGACCAGGGACTCAACGCAGCGAGCCTTGCGGTGGCGGTCGTCATGACGGCGCTGATCCTCGCGCGCATGCCCCGCCGCTGAGCCGGCCCGGCCGGGCACAACAACGGGGTGAGCCCCCTGCGCAAGGGCGCAGGCGGCTCACCCCGCGATGCTGTGGTGTCAGCGTTGAGCGGCGGCCGCCGCGTCGGTGAGCTCGAGCAACGCGCCGAGCACCGTCCCCGGCTCGTCGGCCAGCCCGTCGTGGTGCAGCTGATCCGACTCCCACACCCGCAGGCCCCGGACGGCCGCGGCGGTGGCCAGCGAGAGCTCGCGATCCACGTAGACGTCATGCGTGTAGACGGCGGCGGCCACGGGCACGGTGTTCTCGGCGAGCACTTCGGGGCGGTAGAGGGCTGGCCAGCCCTCGTGCTCCGCGAGCAGCCAGGCCAGCGGCGCGAGCGGGCGCAGCGCCACCGATTCCTCGTAGTCCGAGGGCAGCGCCATCTCACCGAGCAGGCGCGGGCGCGGGGCATTCGGGAGGAACTCGGGGAAGTCCGCCGCGCGCACGCGCGAGGCAGCCCAGGCCGTGGGGGCGCCGCTCGAGTAGATGCTCTCCTGGAGCAGCCAATACAACGGGTGGCCAGCGTGGTCCAGCTGCCCCTGTAAGACACCGAGGAAGCCGGCGCTGAGGCGCGCACCTTCGGGCGCCTCGACGACGGCGGTCTCGAGCGCAAAGTGCAGCCCCTGCACGCGGCCGTTGCCGCCCAGCAACATGCCGAGGCGCTGCACCGTGGTCTCGGTGACCTCGCTTCCGTCGACCAGGTGCTGGGGTGAGCCGGCCGCCCGGCGTTCCCGCACGACGTCGTACACGCGCTGCAAGCGCGCCTCGTCCTCGGGGAACCAGGAGAAGAACTCCGCCTCGCGCTCGGCCATGCGCGCGTAGGTGGCGCGGTAGACGGCCGCCGCGTCGCCGCGGATCTCGCCCAGGCCGCCCGTGATGAGGCAGCGCTCGAGCGACGCGGGAGCGAGCGAGAGGTAGCTCAGCGTGACGAAGCCGCCGTAGGACTGGCCGAGGGTGCTCCAGCGCTCGATCGAGAGCGCCTGACGCACGGCCTCGGCGTCGGCCACGATATCGGTGGCGCGGAAGTGGGAGAGGTACTCGGCCTGCGCCTCGGGTGTGCCGAGCGCCCCAAGCGTGGCGGCCTCGACGGCGCTCGAGCCGCCCGTGCCGCGCTGGTCAAGCAACAAGACCTGGAAGCGGGGGAGTAGCTCGCCGAGCCAGCCCGAGGCACCGCCCGTTGGGCGCAGGGCGGGGAAGCCCGGTCCACCCTGCAGGAAGAGCAACCAGGGGAGCTCCTCGCTGCCGGGGGCGTCGGCCCGCACGGCGCGGGCGAAGAGCTCGAGGCCCTCGGGGGAGTCGTCCCCGTGGCGCAGCGGAACGGAGAAACGCAGCGAGGACGCGACGGCGCCCCGCCACGTGGTCTCCGGGGTACGGGACGTGAGCGTGGCGGGGCGCGCAATCATGGGCGTCAGTGAGCCGCGGTCAGGACCAGGGAGCCCTTGGCGCCCTTGAGGGTGATCTCGTCGCCCTCGGCGCTGGCCGTGAGCTTGCCCTCGAGGATCGAGTGCACCTTGCTCGCCACGGCCTCGCCCTCGGCGTCGCCGCACTTGGCGGTGCTCCAGGCCTCGCCGGCCGTGGAGGTCACGGTGGCGCCTTTGCCGGAGAGCGCGTAGACGGAGCCGTCGCACAGGCCGATCGTGGTCAACGTGGCGGAGCCGTCCTCGGCGTTGCCGAAGATGGAGACGGCCTTGAACACGCCGGGCTCCACCGTGGCGCCGTCCACCGTCACCGAGGCGACGGAGTACTTGGCGACGGACGTCGAGGAGAAGAAGGTGGAGGCATCCACCGGGGCGGCCGACTCGGAGGTGGCCTCCGACTCGTGCGGGGTGTACGGGGTGGCGAGCGCCGAGCCCGACGGCGTCGGGGAGACGATCTCGTTCACGTGAACGGGGTTACAGGCGCTCAGGGCCACCGCGGCGACGGCCAGGGGTGCGGCCAGCAGGGCCGCGCGGCGGACGGGGGTCATGCGAGAGAAAGACGACATGACGCCAGTCTATCGACTCGCCTGAGCCCCCGCCGCGCGGATCAGCCGTCTAGGCGGCCGATCCGCGTGACGCGTATCACTGCCTCGCCCGCCTCGTCGGAGGCGTCGAGGTCGACCTCGGCGTCGAAGCCCCAATCGTGGTCCCCCTCGGGGTCCGCGAAGGCCTGGCGGCAGCGCCACACGCGCTGCCCGTCGGCACCCTTGCCCGGGGTGATCGTGACGAGCGCCGGCGACCGGCCACCCGGGCCGTCGTCGAGATCCTCGTGCTCGGCGAAGTAGTCGTCAAGCAGATCGGCCCAGGCGTCCGCGTCGAAGCCGGCCTCGCCGTCCAGGGCGCCCAGCGCCCGGTCGTCCTCGGCGCCGAAGAGCTTGACGCGGCGGAAGAGCTGATTGCGGACCATGACCTTGAAGGCGCGCTCGTGGTCCGTGAGGCGGCTTGGGGCCTTGGCGATCTCCTCGGCGGCATCCTCCGGGGCCTTGCCCGCCGCGAGCGCCTCCCACTCGTCCAGCAGGGAGGAGTCGGTCTGCTCGATGATCTCGCCGAGCCACACCACGATGTCCTGGAGGGCGTCGGTGCGGTCCTCCTGGGGGATGGTCTGGCGCAGCGCCTTGTAGGCGTCGGTGAGGTAGCGCAGGAGCACGCCCTCGGAGCGGGCCAGCTGGTAGTACTGAACGTAGTCGCCAAAATCCATGGCGCGTTCGAACATGTCCCGCACCACGGACTTGGGCTTGAGCTCCTGGTCGGAGAGCCACGCTGCACCCTGTCGGTACTGCTCGAACGCGGCCTGGAGCTGCTCCTCGAGCGGGCGGGGCTCCGTGATGAGGTCGAGGCGGGCCATGCGCTCGTTGTACTCGACGCCCTCGGCCTTCATGGCGCCGATGGCCTCGCCCTTGGCCTTCTTGATCTGCGCGCCGATGACCTGGCGCGGGCTCTCGAGCGTGGCCTCAATGACGGAGAGCACGTCGAGCGCGTGCGAGGGCTCCTCGGGGGAGAACATCTCGAGGGCCGCGATGGCGAAGCCGGAGAGCGGCTGGTTCAGCGCGAAGTTCTCCTGCAGGGTGACCGTGAGGCGCAGGTGGTTGCCGTAGCGGTCCGGTTCCGCCGTGCGCTCGACGACGCCCGTGGCGAGGAGCTCGCGGACGATGCCGAGGGCGCGCAGGAGGTGCTCGCGCTGGCGCACGGGCGGCTCGTGGTTCTCGGTCAGGAGCGTCCGGGCCGCGCGGAAGGAGTCGTCCTCGCGGGCCAGCAGGTTCAGGATCATCGAGTTGGTGACCTTGAAGGAGCTGTTCAGCGGCTCGGGCGCGGCGTTGACGAGGCGCTCGAACGTCTTCTCCGTCCAGGAGACAAAGCCCTGCGGTGCCTGCTTCTTCTTGACCTGGCGCAGCTTCTTCGCATCGTCGCCGAACTTGCCGCGCGCCTTGGCCATGGCCTTGGCGTTCTCGATGTCGTGCTCCGGGGCCTGCACCACGACGTCGCCCGCGGTGTCGTAGCCCGCCCGGCCCGCGCGGCCAGCGATCTGGTGGAACTCGCGCGCCCCGAGGTGTCGCGTGCGGTCGCCGTCGAACTTGGACAGGGCCGTGATGAGCACCGTGCGGATCGGCACGTTGATGCCCACGCCCAGGGTGTCGGTGCCGCAGATGACCTTGAGCAGGCCGGACTGGGCCAGCTGCTCCACGAGGCGGCGGTACTTGGGGAGCATGCCGGCGTGGTGCACGCCGATGCCCTGGCGGACCAGCTTGTTCAGGACCTTGCCGAAGCCGGCCGAGAAGCGGAAGCCGCCGATCAGCTCGCCGATCCGGTCCTTCTCCTCGCGCGTGCACAGGTTCACGGAAAGCAGCGACTGGGCGCGCTCGATCGCCTCGAGCTGGCTGAAGTGAACCACGTAGACGGGGGCCCGGTGCGTCTGCACGAGCTCCTCGAGGGTCTCCTGGACGGGCTCGACGCCGTAGTGGTGGTACAGCGGGATGGGCCGCTCGGCGCCGGAGACCGTGACGGTCTTGCGCCCCGTGCGGCGCGCCAGGTCCTCCTCGAAGAACTCCGTGGGGCCGAGCGTCGCCGAGAGCAACAGGAACTGCGCCTGCGGGAGCGTGATGAGCGGGACCTGCCAGGCCCAGCCGCGCTGCGGATCGGCGTAGAAGTGGAACTCGTCCATGATCACGGCGCCCACATCGGCGTCCTCGCCGTGGCGCAGGGCCAGGTTCGCGACGATCTCCGCCGTGCAGCAGATGATCGGGGCGTCGGGGTTGACGGCCGAATCGCCCGTCACCATGCCCACGTTCGTCGCGCCGAAGATCGCGATGAGGTCGAAGAACTTCTCGCTCGCGAGCGCCTTGATGGGCGCCGTGTAGTAGCTGCGCTGGCCCCGTGCGAGCGCCACGAAGTGGGCGGCGACGGCGACCATCGACTTCCCCGAGCCCGTGGGCGTCGCGAGGATGACGTTGTTGCCCTCCACGAGCTCCATGACGGCCTCGTGCTGGGCGGGGTAGAGGCTCAGCCCGCGGTCGCTCACCCAGTCGGTGAACGCCTCGTAGGCCGCCTCGGGAAGCTGGGCGGAGGTGACGGTGGGCACGCGATCGGCAAGGTTCATGATGGGCACCAGCCTACGCGGCGCGGCGCGGCCCCGGCGCTGGAGCCACCACGGCCGCCCGGGGTTTCGCCGGCCGCGGTGCCGGCCTAACGTGAGGCCCATGCGATGGGATCCGAATCAATACGTGCGCTTCGCCGATCACCGCGAGCGACCCTTCCACGAGCTCGTGGCGCGGGTTGGCGCCGACGACGTGTCAAACGTCGTGGACCTCGGCTGCGGCCCGGGCACGGCGACGGCCACGCTCGCGCGGCGCTGGCCGGGAGCGGAGATCCTGGGGCTCGACTCCTCGGCCGAGATGATCGAGCGGGCCAAGGCCCTCGAGACGGAGCGCCTGCACTTCGCCGTCGAGGACGCGCGCGCCGTCGACCTGAGCCAGGCCGACGTCGTGGTGTCCAACGCCATGTTGCAGTGGCTCCCCGACCACCGTGAGCTGCTGGCCAGGTGGCGGGGCGAACTCAAGCCGGGCGCCTGGCTCGCCTTCCAAGTGCCAGGCAACTTCGGAGCGCCGAGCCACACCCTCATGCGGGAGGTTGCGGGGCGCCCCCACTGGCGCGAGCGCCTCGCCGGGGTGTTGAGGGGCGGCGAGAGCGTCGACACCCCGGCCGCGTACGCCCAGGGCTTCGTGGACGCCGGCTGGGAGGTGGACGCGTGGGAGACCACCTACGTGCAGTGGCTGCCCGGCACCGACCCGGTGCTCGAGTGGGTCAGGGGAACGGGCCTGCGCCCGGTCCTCGACGCGCTCGACGCGGGCGAGGCAGCCGCCTTCGAGGCGGAGTACGGATCCGAGCTGCGCTCCGCCTACCCGGCCTCGGCCGCGCCGGACGGCTCGGCGCTCACGGCGCTCCCGTTCCGCCGGATCTTCGTGGTCGCCAGGCGGCCCCCGGCCTGAGCGGCCGGGTCCGCCGGGGCTGGGCAGGGGCCCCGCGCGCCGAACGCACGACGGCGCGGCGGCGCCTTCGTGGGCCCCTCCCGGCCGCGGGCGGAGGCTACCAGCCCCGCGCGCGCCAGGCCCCGAGCTGCGGGCGCTCGGCGCCCAGCGTGGTGCCCTCGCCGTGGCCGGGCAGCACGCGGGCGTCGTCCCCGAAGGCGTCGAAGAGGCGGTCCTCGACGTCCCCGAGCAGGGAGGCGAAACGCTCGGGATCGTGGTCGGTGTTGCCGACGCCGCCCGGGAAGAGGCTGTCGCCCGTGAAGAGCAGGGTGGCCTCCGGGCGGCGCAGGACCAGGGCGATAGAGCCGGGCGTGTGCCCGCGCAGGCCGATCACCTCGAGGCGCAGCGGGCCGGAGGCGAGCGTGTCGCCGTGACCCACGGCCTCGCCGATGCGGACGCCGCGCTGGGACTCGATCGCGGCGACGTCGTCGGCCCCGGCGGCGAGGCGCGCCCCGCTGAAGGCGGGGAGGGCGCGGGTGTGATCCCAATGCGCGTGGGTCGTCACGATCAGCAGCTCGCCGGCCTCGCACGTGGCCCCCGCGAGGAGCTCGCGCAGGGCGGGGGCGTCGTCGGCCGCATCGATGAGGACCTGCGCGCCGCTGGCCCGATCGCTGATCAGGTAGCAGCGGTTGTCCATCTCCGAGACGGACAGGGCGTGCACGGTCAGGGCATCATCGGAGAAGATCTCCACGGGGGAACTCATGCCCCCACGGTAAACCCACCGACACGAAGGAGCCCCCCGTGAGCATCCTCGAGGACTTCAGCCCCAGCGAGGACGGCGAGCCGCCGTATCGGCAGGTGCGCCGGGCCATCGCTGCGGGCATCGCCTCCGGTGAGATCGCCGTGGGGGAGAAGCTGCCCAGCGTGCGCGCCCTCGCTGCCCAGCTCGGCCTCGCCGCCAACACGGCGGCCAAGGTCTACAAGGAGCTCGAGGAAGCAGGGCTCGTGCAGACGCGCGGGCGCAACGGCACGGTGGTGACCGGGCGCGGGGCGAGCGTCCCCGCCAAGGTGCTGGGCGCCGTCGAGCGGCTGGCCCAGCTGGCGCACGAGGCGGGCATGGAGGACGACGCCGTGCTAGGGCTCGTCCGGGCCGCGCTCGCGGGGCGGTAGGCGTCGTGCGCGGCTTCGAGCTCGTCACGCACCTGCCCGTTCCCGTGCGGGCCGTGTTCGATGCCTCGCTGAGCATCGACGCGCACCTGGGTTCCATGCGCTTCTCGCGCGAGCGGGCCATCGCCGGCGTGACGAGCGGGACGATCGGGCTGGGGGAGAGCGTCACGTGGCGGGCGTGGCACTTCGGGGTGCCGTTCACGATGACCTCGGTCATCAGCGAGCTCGAGGAGCCCCTGCGCTTCGTCGACCAGCAGCTCAAGGGGCCCTTCGGCTCCTTCCGCCACGAGCACCTCTTCGTCCCGGCGGGCGGCGGGACGCGCATGATCGACCGGATTCAGCTCGCCTCGCCGTTCGCCGGCGCCCTCGCCGAACCCGTGCTCTTGGTCCCGTACCTGCGCCACCTCATCCGGGTGCGCAACCGCTTCCTGCTGCGTTCGCTCTTGGCTGGATGAGAGCTGCATGACGGTTCCTGTCGGGGGTGAGCACTAGACTCGCGCACGTGCCCAAGACGACTTCGCGATCCTCCGTGCCCGCACGCCCAGACCTCACGCGCCTCGTGGTGCAGGGGGCCAGGGAACACAATCTCAAGAACGTCAGCGTGGACTTGCCGCGCGACGCCATGATCGTGTTCACGGGCCTCTCCGGCTCCGGCAAATCCTCCCTGGCCTTCGACACGATCTTTGCCGAGGGGCAGCGCCGCTACGTCGAGTCGCTCTCCGCCTACGCGCGGCAGTTCCTCGGCCAGGTGGACAAGCCCGACGTCGACTTCATCGAGGGCCTCTCCCCGGCGGTCTCGATCGACCAGAAGTCGACCTCCAAGAACCCGCGCTCCACCGTGGGAACCATCACCGAGATCCACGACTACCTGCGCCTGCTCTTCGCGCGCATCGGGCACCCCCATTGCCCCATCTGCGGCGAGCCGATCACCAAGCAGACCCCGCAGCAGATCGTCGACCGGCTCATGGAGTCGCCCGAGCGCACGCGCCTGCAGGTGCTCGCGCCCGTGGTCCGCGCCCGCAAGGGCGAGTTCGTCGACCTGTTCAAGGAGCTCCAGGGCTCCGGCTACTCCCGCGCCAGGGTGGACGGCGAGACGATCCAGCTCGCCGACGCGCCCAAGCTCGCCAAGCAGGTCAAGCACACCATTGAGGTGGTCGTCGACCGCATCGCGATCAAGGAGGGCGTGCAGCAGCGCCTCACCGATTCGGTCGAGACGGCCCTCGGCCTGGCCGACGGCCGCGTGCTGATCGAGTTCGTCGACCGCGACGCCGAGGACCCGGAGCGCGAGCGCACCTTCTCCGAGAAGCTCGCTTGCCCCAACGAGCACCCGCTGGCCCTCGACGAGATCGAGCCGCGCACCTTCTCCTTCAACAACCCCTTCGGTGCCTGCCCCACGTGCACGGGCATCGGCGTGCGCCTCGAGGTGGACGAGGAGCTCGTGGTCCCCGATCCGAGCGCCACGCTCGAGGGCGGCGCGATCGCCCCGTGGTCCATCGGCAAGTCGGTGGCCGAGTACTGGACCCGCCTCCTGGCCGGCCTCGGCGAGGAGCTCGGCTTCGACATTCAGACCCCGTGGCAGGACCTCACGGCGGCGCAGCGCAAGGCGATCCTTCACGGCAAGGACCACAAGGTCGTGGTGCAGTACCGCAACCGCTTCGGCCGCGAGCGCCGCTACTCCACCGGCTTCGAGGGCGTGGTCTCCTACATCGAGCGCAAGCACGTCGAGACGGAGTCCGACAACGCCCGCGAGCGCTACGAGGAGTACATGCGCGAGGTGCCGTGCCCGGACTGCCAGGGCGCCCGCCTCAACCCCGCCGCGCTCTCCGTGACGGTGGGCGGCCAATCCATCGCCGAGGTCTCCGAGCTCCCGCTGCGCGAGTCGCTCGACTTCGTCGACCACCTGGAGCTCTCGGTCCGCGAGGAGAAGATCGCTGCCGAGGTGCTCAAGGAGATCCGCGCGCGCCTGCGCTTCCTGCTGGACGTGGGCCTCGACTACCTCTCGCTGGCCCGCGCCTCCGCCACCCTCTCCGGCGGCGAAGCCCAGCGCATCCGCCTGGCCACGCAGATCGGATCCGGCCTCGTTGGCGTGCTCTACGTCCTGGACGAGCCCTCCATCGGCCTGCACCAGCGAGACAACCGCCGCCTCATCGAGACGCTGACGCACCTGCGCGATCTCGGCAACACGCTCATCGTCGTGGAGCACGACGAGGACACGATCGCCGAGGCCGACTGGATCGTCGACGTGGGCCCGGGAGCCGGCGAGCACGGCGGCACCATCGTGCACTCGGGCTCGCTCGCGGAGCTGAAGAAAAACAAGGAGTCGGTGACCGGCGCCTACCTCTCGGGCCGCCGCAAGATCGAGCTGCCCAAGAAGCGCCGCCCGGTCGACGGGGACCGCATGCTCGCGATCGTCGGCGCGCGCGAGAACAACCTCAAGAACGTGTCGGTGGAGATCCCGCTCGGCACCCTGACGGCGGTCACCGGCGTGTCCGGCTCCGGCAAGTCCACGCTCATCAACGACATCCTGTACCGCGTGCTGGCGACCAAGCTCAATCGCGCCAAGCTCGTGGCCGGCCGCCACACCCGCGTGGAGGGCCTGGAGCACCTGGACAAGGTCATCCACGTCGACCAGAGCCCCATCGGCCGCACGCCGCGCTCCAACCCCGCCACGTACACGGGCGTCTTCGATCACGTCCGCAAGCTCTTTGCGCAGACGCAGGAGGCCAAGGTTCGCGGCTACCTTCCCGGCCGCTTCTCCTTCAACGTCAAGGGCGGGCGCTGCGAGGCCTGCTCCGGCGACGGCACGCTGAAGATCGAGATGAACTTCCTGCCAGACGTCTACGTCCCCTGCGAGGTCTGCCACGGCGCGCGCTACAACCGCGAGACGCTCGAGGTGAAGTACAAGGGCAAGACCATCGCCGAGGTGCTGGAGATGCCCATCGACGAGGCGGCCGAGTTCTTCGCGGCCTTCCGCCCCATCGCGCGTCACCTGGAGACCCTCGTCGACGTGGGCCTCGGCTACGTTCGCCTGGGGCAGCCGGCCACGACGCTCTCGGGCGGCGAGGCGCAGCGCGTGAAGCTCGCGGCCGAGCTGCAGAAGCGCTCGAACGGGCGCTCCATCTATGTCCTGGACGAGCCGACCACGGGCCTGCACTTCGAGGACATCCGCAAGCTCCTGCTGGTGCTCCAGGGCCTCGTGGACAAGGGCAACTCGGTGGTCGTCATCGAGCACAACCTCGACGTCATCAAGAGCGCCGACTGGATCATCGACCTCGGCCCCGAGGGTGGTTCGGGCGGCGGCACCATCGTCGCGCAGGGCACGCCCGAGGTGGTGGCGAAGGTCAAGGCGAGCCATACCGGCTCCTTCCTGGCGGAGCTGCTCTAGGCCCGCCCGGCGGCGCGCCGCCGCGACACGACTGCATGCCCCAAGCGGCATGGATAGGGGGCGGCGCGCATGCCGGTGGCAGAATGCCACCCGTGGTGTTCCCCCGTACCCGCCAGTATCCGCGCGCCGTTCTCTTCGACCTGGACGGCACCCTTGTCGACCCGGCCGGCGGCATCACGCGCGGCATCGAGCACGGACTGCTGGCCAACGGCCTGCCCGTTCCGGCGCCCGAGGTCCTCGAGGAACTCGTGGGCCCGCCGCTCGCGCTCGGCCTCGAGGAGGTCGCCGGCGTGCCCGCCGACGCCATCCCCGCCGTCGTGCGCGACTACCGGGCCTGGTATCGCGAGCAGGGCATCGCCCTGTCCGTCGTCTACCCCGGCATCCGCGAGGCCCTCGCTGGGCTCAAGGACGCCGGTGTGGCCGTGGCGGTCGTGACCTCCAAGCCCACGCAGCTCGCGCACACCCTGCTGGCCCACCACGGCCTGGCCGACGCCTTCGAGGTCATCGTCGGCACGAGCGAGGACGAGACCGCGGCTCCGGCCCCGGGCGGGGCCAAGGACCACCTGCTGCGCGAGGCGGCCGCGACCCTCGGGGTCGAGCCGTCCGAATGCACCATGGTGGGGGATCGCCGTTTCGACATTTTGGCCGCCAAGGCCACCGGCGCGCGGTCGCTCGGGGCAGGATGGGGTTTCGCCCCCGCGGACGAGCTGGCCACGGCCGGCGCCGACGCGGAGATCGCCGAACCACACCAGCTCCTGGGTGCCCTGCTCCTGACGGAGGAAGCATGAGAATCGATCCGCTGAAGGCCGTCGCGGCCACCCTCATCAAGACGGTGCTGCGTCCCACGGTGACGGGCCTGGAGAACGTGCCCAAGGAGGGCGGCTTTGTCGTCGCCTCCAATCACCTCTCCTTCTTCGACTCCGTCATCATCCAGGCGCTCATGCCGCGCAAGGTGAGCTTCTTCGCCAAGGCCGAGTACTTCACGACGCCCGGCATCAAGGGCCGCTTCATGAAGGCCTTCTTCACGGGCGTCGGTTCCATCCCCGTGCAGCGCGGCGAGCAGGCGGCCTCCGTGGCGGCGCTCGACCAGCTCGTCGAGATCCTGGACAAGGGCGACGGCGTGGGCATCTACCCCGAGGGCACCCGCTCGCGCGACGGCCTGCTGTACCGCGGCCGCACAGGCGTGGGCTGGCTCGCGCTGACGACGGGTGTGCCCGTGGTGCCGGTGGGCCTCATCGGCACCGACAAGCTGCAGCCGGCCGGTTCCAACCGGATCCGTTTGCACCGCTTCACGATGCACATCGGCGAGCCCCTGCACTTCGATCACCCGGGCGCCAAGCACCCCCTGCCGATGCGCCGCAAGGTCACCGACGAGATCGTCGACGCCATCGCCGAGCTCTCGGGCCAGGAACGCGCGGCCGGCTACAACCAGTCGCCGAGCGTCGAGTAGCGCTCACCCACACCGCCCGACGACGGCGCGCGCCCTGGGCACCGTGGGGCCGTCGCCCCGGCGCGATAGGGTTTCAGGCATGCCGGATCCAGCCTCCTATCGCCCCCGTACGGGAGAGATTCCCACCGATCCGGGCGTGTACCGCTTCAGGGACCCCCACGGCCGCGTCATCTACGTCGGCAAGGCCAAGAACTTGCGCCAGCGCCTGACCTCGTACTTCCAGGATCCGCGCCACCTCACGCCCAAGACGCGCACCATGGTCACCACCGCCGGGAGCGTCGAATGGACCGTGGTGGCGAGCGAGCAGGAGTCCCTGCAGCTCGAATTCACGTGGATCAAGGAATTCGCGCCGCGGTTCAACATCATGTTCCGCGACGACAAGACGTATCCGTACCTGGCGGTGACGATGGGGGAGACCTACCCCCGGGCGCTCGTCATGCGCGGGGACAAGCGCAAGGGCACCAAGTACTTCGGCCCGTTCTACCCGGCCAAGGCCGTGCGCGAGACGCTGGATACGGTCCTGCGCGTCTTCCCCGTCCGCTCGTGCTCGGCCGGCGTCTTTAACCGGGCGCAGCGCAGCGGCCGACCGTGCCTGCTCGGCTACATCGGCAAGTGCGCCGCGCCCTGCGTCGGCCGGATCTCGCCCGAGGAACACCGCGAGCTGGCCCAGGAGCTGTGCGACTTCATGGGAGGTGACGGGCAGCGTTTCATCCGCGAGCTCGAGCGCCGCATGGGCGCCGCCGCTGCGGAGATGGACTACGAGGCGGCGGCCCGCCACCGCGACGACATCGCGGCGCTGCGTCGCGTGTTCGAGCGCAACGCCGTGGTGCTGGACGAGAGCGTCGACGCCGACATCTTCGGCGTGGAGGAGGACGATCTCGAGGCGGCGGTCCAGGTCTTCCACGTGCGCGGCGGCCGCATCCGCGGCCAGCGCGGCTGGGTCATGGAGAAGGTCGAGGACGTCTCGCTCGAGCAGTTGCTCGAGCAACTGCTGCAGCAGGTCTACGGCGAGATGGACGACGCCACGCGGATCCCGCGCGAGGTGCTGGTCCCCGAACTGCCGGAGGACGCCGAGGCGCTCACGGGATGGCTCGCCGAACGCCGCGGGGCCAAGGTCAAGCTCAAGGTGGCACAGCGCGGGCCCAAGAAGGAGCTCGCCGGCACGGTGCAGGAGAACGCCCGCCAGGCCCTCGCCCTGCACAAGGCGCGCCGGGCTGGCGACGTCACGGTGCGCTCGGCCGGCCTGCAGCAGATCCAGGACGCGCTCGGCCTGCCCGAGCCGCCGCTGCGCATGGAGGGCTACGACAACTCCCACGTCTCCGGCACCAATGTGGTCGGGTCCATGGTGGTGTTCGAGGACGGCCTGCCGAAGAAGAGCGATTACCGGCGCTTCAAGGTCACGGGCGAGGCGGCGAGGGACGACACCTCCTCGATGTACGACGTCATCTCCCGGCGCTTCCAGTACTACCTCGAGGAGCTCGCGGGCGAGGACGAGCTCAGCTCGGGCGAGGTGAGCGCCGAGGCGGCGACGCCCGCCCGCTTCTCCTACCCCCCGAGCCTCGTGGTGGTGGACGGCGGCCCGCCGCAGGTCGCGGCGGCCCAGCAGGCGCTCGACGACCTCGGCATCACGGAGATCTCCGTGGTGGGCCTGGCCAAGCGCCTCGAGGAGGTGTGGGTGCCCGGCGACGAGTTCCCCGTGATCCTGCCGCGCGATTCAGAGGGCCTGTACCTGCTCCAGCGCCTGCGCGACGAGTCTCACCGGTTCGCCATCACCTTCCACCGCGAACGCCGCGGCAAGTCGATGCTGACGTCCGTGCTCGACGACGTGCCCGGGCTGGGCCCGGCCAAGAAGGCCGCGCTCCTGAAGCACTTCGGCTCGGTCAAGAAGATGAAGGCTGCGACGCTCGAGGAGCTCGGCGAGGTCAAGGGCGTGGGGCCCAGGCTCGCCACCGCCGTTTTCGCGGCGTTGCACGACGACGCGGCCTGAGCCCCTTGGGCCGCGCGGCGGCCCCGCGCGGCTAGGTGTATTGCCCCGGCAGGTTAGGTACGTCTTCGGCGGGGCGGCGTGACATGAGGAAGACCTCCGGGTGAGGTGTGGAGCTATCTAGGAACCAGCTCTCACCACGGAGGTCTTCATGCCCC
>NZ_QQXK01000023.1 GCF_003575975.1 Galactobacter valiniphilus
CAGTCGTGCAGGTGGTGGTCGATCGCGGTCAGGGTCGTGCTGATGAGCAGGGTGGGGGCTGCGCCTGCGGTGGTGGGTGCGTCGGCGGAGGCGGCGTGGAGGGCGAGGATGTGCGCGAGGGCGTCGAAGGAGCGTTGGGCGTGGGTGCGGCTCGCGTCCGCACCAGTGCCCGTGCCCATGTCGGTGCTGTTGGCCACGTGGTCTTGGTTGAAGAGGTTCTCGGGGCCGTGGTCTTTAGTGCGTGGTGAGAGGCAGGCGTCGAGGAGGGTGCGGATTTGTGCGCCTTCGACGTCGGGGGCGAAGCCGGTGATGTCGTAGCCTCCACCGGCCTTCTTGATGAGACGGAAGGAGCGGTTCTTGCGCTGTTGTTCGTAGCGCGGTTCGGCCCCGTCGGGGTCCAGGACCAGGCCCCAGCCCTTGGATTCTTCCTTGATGCGTTCAAGGCCCACGCGGCCTCCGGCGATCGCAGAGCCGGTGCCGCGGCGGGTGGTGTTCTCGTCCATGCTCGGTGGAAGCACGGGCCGGAACGGCGCCTGCGGCTGCTGTCGTTGGTGCGGGGAGGGCTGCTGGTTGGGCGAGGCAGTGGTCCCGGGCCAACCCGCGCCGCCTCCGCCCGGGGTGCCATCTTGTTCGTGGCCTGCGGGTGCACCGGGCACTGCGGGCCAAGCATTGCCGTGGGCGCCGGGCTGCCCGAAACGCCCGAGGTTCCCTGCACCGCCGGCCCCGGCGGATGCCTGTCCCGGGTGGGGCTGACCGGGGTCGTCTTGGTGGCCGAACCAGGCACGGCCCGCCCGCGTGTGCGGGTCTTCGTATCTGGGGTCGCGGTCCCAGGGTGTGCCACCCATCTCACCCCAGGGCGTCATCCGCGGGTCCTGGGGCGCGGGCGGGTTCTGGGGCAGGAACTCGAGGATCCCGTCGCCGGGACCGCCTGGGCCGCTGCTGTTTCCGCCCCAATCCGTGCCAGATTCGCAGTACCCGCCGGATTGTCCCGCGGGCGGGGCAGGTTGCACGGGCGGTGCTGGCTTGAAGAGGTTGATGCGTCCACCCGTGGCGTTGGCGACCATGGCTGCCTCGGCCACGGCGATGCCGCCGTCCACAGATTCGCCGGTGAGCTTGGAGAGCTGTTCGACGATGGCCTTGGCGATCTCCGCGCTGAGTTCCCCGGCCTCGATCGCGGCGGCCACGGCGGGCCGGGCCGGTGGCAGGTCCCCGGTGGAGATCCCCGTGCGTGGTTGCACGGCGGCGGCCACGTCGATCCAGGAACCTGCCACGTAGCCGTTGACGCCGAAGACGTCCATGACCAGCCGCCGAGTGTTGGAGTGCCCCAGCCGGCGCGCCAACGATTCGATGGGTGTCAGGGGTTCAGAACGGCGGGCCACGGCACCGGCCGCGGCGATCTTCACCGAATCACAGGTCCGGGCGAGGTCGGCGGCGGCACCGAGTGCGGCCACGACCTCTTCTTCCGGGGCACCGTCCCAGGCACGGGGACCGGCGTTAATGAGGGAGCGCAGTGTGGCGGTGGCCTGCGTGATGGCCTCAACGTCCAACATGGCGATCCCTCCCGCCTTTGAGCGCATGCGCGCGCCACTAGAAACGAACCTCGAATCGATCGGTGATCGACCGGCATGAACTTCGGTTTCTCGGTGCTGGCGAGAGTTTCATTCTAGCGAGGAAGCCTGGAAATTGACTGAGAAAGTGAACCAAAAGCGGACCAAAACACAACAAAACGCAAGTATCTGACAGTGGTATTCCACCAGCCGCTCAGCCCACGGCAAGCCCGCAGCGAGGCTCCGCCGAGCCCGTCCCCGGCACCCGGCTGAGCCGCCCCATCCAACGCCACCACCCGCCGTCGGGCACTCTGGTCAGCGCTTGGCGCGAGGCCCGAGCAACGGGGCCGCCGCCTCCCGCAACAGCGGCGCGAGCAGGTCGCGCACGCGCTCCCACTCGCTGGCCCCGACGGTGCCCTGCAGATCGCCGACCGCAAGCCGGGCATCCACCTCGTGGAGCTGCCTCCGCAAGGATCCAAGCCGCTCCCTCGCCAACTCTTCGGGGGCGTAGGACTCGGTTTCAAAGAGCTCGAGGGCCTCGTTCCAATACTCGGCGGACTCGCTCGCCTCGCGCAGTCGGGTCTCCAGCTCATCGACGATGCGCTCGTGCACGGCGCGCGGAACGGGCCCGGCCTCAGGGGCCGAGGGCAGCGGTTCTGGGAACAGCGGCGGGTTGTTTGACGAGTTCATGGCGCCAGAGTGCAACGGCCCCCCGACACAGCGGAACGCACGCGGGCAACCATTGACACCACCCCACCCCGGCACTTGGATGTGAGGCGCCACCTCAGCACGTGAATCGGGGAACATCGCATGTCTCAGCAGGGCTTCGCAGGGATCAACGTCGCATCGGTACTCGCCGAAAGTGCGCGCAGGTATCCGAACCACACGGCGGTCAGCCTGGGGGAGGCGCGCATCAGCTACACCCAGCTCTGGGGTCAGACCCTCGCCTATGCGGGGGCGCTCAAGGAGCGCGGCGTGGGTCCGGGGAGCAAGGTGGCGTTGCTGTCACCGAACGTCCCGCACTTCGCCATCAGCTACTACGCCGTGCTGGCACTCGGCGCCACGGTCGTGCCAATCCACGCCTTGCTCAAGCGCCACGAGATCCAGTACGTCCTCGAGGACTCGGGCGCCTCCCTGCTCATCGCGGCCGCGCCCTTGCTCGGCGAGGGAGGCACGGGCGCCCAGGCCGCGGGCATCGAGGTGCTCACGCTGCTGGCCCCGGAGGACCTCGGTACGACCCGCCTCGAGGCCCTCGCCGCGGAGGCCGCCCCGCTCACCCAGCTCAGCCTCCGAGACCCCTCGGATATCGCCGCCATCCTCTACACCTCAGGCACCACGGGCAAGCCCAAGGGCGCCATGCTTTCGCACTTCGCCCTGCTGGAGCAGACCAGCGCGCTCCTCATCGACACCTTCGATATGAGCGACACCGACAAGATCTTTGGAGCCCTCCCGCTTTTCCACATCTTTGGGCAGACCGTGGTCCTCAACCTCGGCATCCGGGCGGGCGCCGAGCTCGTCATGGTCCCCAAGTTCAACGGCCCGGAGGCCTGGGACGCGCTGCTGGATCAGGGCATCACCATCATGGCCGGCGTCCCCACGATGTACGTGGGGCTCGTCGAAGCGGCGCGCGGCCGCGCCGGCACGCCCCCGGCCCTGCGTTACGCGGTGTCCGGCGGGGCGAGCCTGCCGCTCGCCGTGCTCGAACGCTTCGAGCAGGCCACGGGGGCCCGCATCCACGAGGGCTACGGCCTCACCGAAACCAGCCCCGTCGTGAGCTTCAACGAGATCGGTGTCGATCCGCGCCCGGGAACCATTGGCAAGCCCATCTGGGGCATCGACGCCGAGATCGCGGACCCGGCCATCCCGGACAGGATCGTCCTGCTCCCGCGCGGCGAGCTGGGGGAGGTGGTGGTGCGCGGCCACAATCTCTTCTCCGGCTACCTCGGCCGGCCCGAGGCCACCCCGGAGGCCGTCGTGGAGGGCTGGTTCCGCACCGGCGACCTCGGCACCAAGGACGAGGAGAACTACCTGCGGATCATGGATCGCAAGAAGGACATGGTCATCCGCAACGGCTACAACGTCTATCCGCGCGAGGTGGAGGAAGCGCTCCTCGGCCACCCGGAGATCGTCAACGCCGCGGTGTACGGGATCAGCGACGCCACGCACGGCCAGGAGATCGTCGCCTCGGTCACGCTCGCGCCGGGCAGCACCCTCGGTCCGGAGGCCGTCGTCGCGTACGGCCAGGAGCGCCTCGCCGCCTACAAGTACCCGCGCATCGTGCGCATCGTCGACGAGTTCCCGCTGGGGCCCTCCGGCAAGATCCTCAAGCGGGAGCTGGTGAGGCAGGCGGAAGACGACGGCGCGGAGTAGCCGCCGCGGTCGGCACGCCAGGGCGCGCCCCGCCTCGCGCGCCGCCGGGCAGCGCCGGGCGCGCCCCGCCTCGCGCGCCGCCGGGCAGCGCCGGGCCGCGCAGGCCCGGGCTCCGCCGGCAGCCGCTCGCCCGGCCCCATCCCGCCGACCTCAACGTGAACCGACGGTCCAGAGGATGAGAACATGGCGGCATGAGCGCGAACCCGTACCCGCAGCAAGCGGCCCAGCCGTGGATGGCCCTGCCCGTCCCCGGCGGCCCGGACGTGGAGACCATGGCACGCGCCATCTCGCCCGAGGAGAACCAGGCGAGGGGGCGCGCCGCGTATCTGCGGGCGCTGATGCACAGCATGGTGCCGATGCTGGCCATTGGCGGCCTGGTCGCGGTGTTGCTCGGTGCGTCGTTGCTGACCATGGGGCGTGTGCCCTGGTGGGCCGGGGCGCTCGCCATTGGAGGATTCTGGGTGCTGGTCTGCGGCCTGGGCGTGGCCATCGGCCTCCCGCTGGGCTTGGCGGTCAACCGCAATCGCGCCGAGGACGAGCTGGGCGTCGGGCGGGTGCTGACCACCGCCTGGAACCAGCTGGGCTTCACCATCGCCGGGCTCAGGGGCATGCGGAGCATCCCCTTCTCCGACGTCCGCGCCGTGCGCCGCGCCGGCCCCAACGACCGGTTCGTGGTGGTTCGGCTGCGCATGCGCTTCATCTCCGCCGACCCGTACGTCATCTCCTTGCCCGGGGACCTCGTCCCGGCGTGGGCCCTCGACCGCCTGTACTCCCAGGGCGGTGCCCGATGAGGCCGCACGCCGACGCGCAGCCCACGGCCGAGGTCGCCCGCGCCCTCCTGCGCGCGCAGGCACCCCAGTGGGCCGAACTGGACATTGCCCCGGCGGCGGAGGGCTGGGACAACGTCATGTTCCGACTGGGCGACCGCCTGGCCCTGCGCATGCCCCGCCGCGCGAGCGCCGTCGGACCCCTCGAGGCCGAGGCGAAGTGGGCCGAGGAGGCCGGTTGGGGCCTCTCCCTGCCCGTCCCGGTCCCGCAGTTCCTCGGCGAGCCGGGGGAGGGGTACCCCTACCCCTGGCAGGTCACGCAGTGGTTCGAGGGCACGGTCGCCAGCGGCCTGAGCCAGGAGCAACGCGACGCCTACGCCGAACAGCTGGCCGGTTTCCTGGTGGGGTTCCACCGCCTCGCACCGCTCAACGCCCCCGAGAACACCGTCCGCGGCGTCTCCCCGGCCCGCCGGGCAGCGGCGTGGGAGGACGCACTGGAGAACGCGCCGGCCGCCCTGCGCCTCGAGTGGGACCACTCGATGCAGGTGGCGCTCGACGCCAAGCCGTGGGACGGCCCGGCCCGCTGGATCCACGGGGATCCGCACGCCGGGAACCTCGTGGCGCTGCCGCGCGGCACCGAGGCGCGCCTGTGCGCCGTCGTCGACCTCTCCGATCTCACCTCGGGCGACCCGGCCAGCGACCTCGGCATCGCCCAGGCCCAGTTTTCCGCCGAGGGCGCCAGGCGCTTCCGCGCCGCCTATGGCCGCGGCGCGTTCTGGGCGGACGCGGAACTCTGGGATCGTGCGGAGGGCTGGCGGGTCTATTTCCTCGCCATGATGCACGACGACGCGACGGACCTGGGTGCCGTGGCTCGCCAGGCCGTGGGGTTGGCCTAAACCCAGCTACGCGGCCCCGAGTCCGCCGAGTGCCGCGCCGATCCGGCGGGCCGCCTCCGCGAGTCCCTCCGGTGGGGTGCCGGCGAAGTTGAGGCGCAGGTAGCCGGCCGGGGGTTCCGCCGGGAACGCCCGCTGCCCCGGGAACACGTGCACCCCGGCCCGTGAGCAGGCCTCGACCGCCGTCTGCTCGGAGCACCCGGCCGGCAGGCGGAGCCACAGGTTGAGCCCTCCGCGGGGGAGATGTTCCAGCTCCAGTGCGGGGGCGTGCTCCGCCAGCGCGGAGGCGAGGAGGTCGCGCCGCTCGCGCAACGCAACGCGCAGCCCGCGCCGGTGGGAGGCCCACCCCGGGCTGAGCACCACCTCAAGGGCGGCGCGCTGGAGGATCGGGCTGACGTAGAGCGACTGCGCCTGCACCTCGGCCAAGATCCTGGCGTGCACGGGGCCCCTGGCCGTCACGGCCGCGACGCGCAGGGCGGGGGAGACCGACTTGGTGAGCGAGCGCAGCCCGATCACCACCCCGTCCGGATCCGTGGCGGCCAAGGGCGCCGGGGCGGCGTCGATCGCAAAATCGGCGGCCCACTCGTCCTCGATCACGAAGGCCCCGTGGCGCCGCGCCGCGGCCAGCACCGCCGCACGCGTCTGCGCGGGCCACGTGCCGCCGTGCGGGTTGGCGAAGCTCGGCTGGGCGTAGAAGGCGCGGGCGCCCGAGCGGGCCAGCGCGCGCTCAACCTCCTCGGGATCCGGGCCGTCCGGACCGCTCGCGATGGGCACGAGGACCACGCCCGCTTGGGCGGCGGCGAGTCGCGCGCCCCAATACGTAGGTGACTCGATGAGCATCGGCGCGCCGCGCCCCACCACGGCCCGGAAGATGGCGCCCAGCCCCGCCTGGCTGCCGGGTAGGACGACGACGTCGCGCGCGGTCGCGGCGGCCACGCGGGCCGCCGTGCGCGCGGCGAGATCGCCGGCCACCCAGACCCTGAACTCCTCGAGCCCGGCGACGGGGGCGCGTTCGCCCATCGCCGGCGAGCGGGTGACCCGCGTGAGGGCTGCGCGCACCGATGCGAGCGGGAGCAGGCCCGCCTCCGGGTAGGCCTCGGCCAGGTTGAGTTGCCCCGCCGGCACCTCGGCCAGCGCGGAGGAGAGTCCGGGCACCTCGAAGGGCGCCGGGCCGAGCGCCGCGGTCTGCCAGCCGTAGTCGGTAGTGGCCGGGCCGCGCCGCGGCGCGGCAAAGGTCCCGTCGCCGGGCCGCGTCAGCACGAGCCCCTCGGCGCTCAGTCGCGCGAGGGCTGATCGCACCGTCGCCGCGCTGACGTGGTGTTGCGCGACCAGGTCTCGTGTGGAGGGGAGCCTCGCGCCCGCCGGTGCTCCCGCGATCCAGGAACGCAGCTCGGCGGCCAGCCGCTCACTGCTACTGTTGTTCATGAAAGCTAACAGTAGCGTTACTGCACTCCGCCCCGAAGCGGTACCGGCCCGCGTTTCGGCCCGCCTCTCGTCTGGTCGCCCTGCAAACGGCCTGGCCTGGGGCGCCCTCGGCATCCTCGCCTTCTCCCTGACCGTCCCCATGACCCGGATCGCCGTACAGGGCGGTCTCGACGCGGCCCTCGTCGGCACGGGGCGCGCCGTCGTCGCGGCGGCCCTCGTCGGTGTCGCCCTCCTCGTCTTCCGCCCGCCTCGCCCGCGAGGGCGGCAATGGCTCAGCCTCGCGGTCGTGGCGTTCGGCGTGGTCCTCGGCTTCCCCGTCCTCACCTCGCTCGCGCTGCGGTCCGTCGAGGCCTCCCACGCCGCCGTCGTCATCGCCCTCCTGCCCGCCGTGACGGCGGTCCTCAGCTGCCTGCGGACGGGCGAGCGTCCCCGTCGCCGCTTCTGGTGGGCGGCCGGCCTGGGCGCCGCCGCCGCGCTCGGCTTCACCCTGCTCCAGGGCGGCGGCCTCGGGACGCTTCGCCCCGCCGACCTCCTGCTGCTCGCGGCGGTGGTCTGCTGCGCCGCCGGCTATGCCGAGGGTGGCGTGCTTTCCCGCAGCCTCGGCTCCTGGCAAACCATCTCCTGGGCGCTCGTGCTCGCCGCACCCCTCACGCTGGTCCTGAGCGCTCAACGCCTCGCCTCCGGCTGGCCCCAGGCGGAGCCGCAGGCCTGGCTCGCCTTCGGCTACCTCGCCGCGGTGTCGATGTTCCTGGGCTTCCTCGCCTGGTATCGCGGCCTGGCGCTCGGCCCGCTCGTGCAGGTCTCCCAGGTGCAGCTGGCCCAGCCGCTCCTCACCCTGGCCTGGTTGGTGCTCCTGCTCGGCGAGCACGTCGGCGTCCTCACCGTGGTGGGCGGGTGTGTCGTCCTGCTGTGCACGGCGATCGCCGTGCGCTCGCGCTGAACCCGGCCGCCCGCCGTCGTTCTGGCGAACAGTCGGGAAGGGCCCCGGCCGAGGTGACTCGGCCGGGGCCCTGGGGAGGCGGCTACAGGCCCACTGACTTGGCGCCGTACTTGGCCTGAGCGTTCGTGAAGCCCTCGTACTCCAACTGCTCGATCAGCCCCGAGCGGGAGAAGCTCGTCATGTCCATGTAGCTCTCCGCCTTCGCGGCCGCCTGCTCGTTCCAGTCGACCGTGAGCCTGGAGACCGCCCACTTGGCGTCGGCCTTGGGGAAGCCCTCGTACTCCAACTGCTCCACGAGGCCGGAGGCGGAGAAGGCGGTGAACTCGAGGTAGCTTTCGGCCTTTTCGAGGGCGTTCTGCTGGCTGACGGTGCCGTTCTCGGCCTCCTCGCGGGCCGCTTCGGCCGCGGCTTCTTCCTCGGCCTTCTTTGATGCCTCGGCCTCGGCCTTCGCGGAGGCCGCAGCTTCCGCTTCCGCCTGCTTGGACGCCTCGGCCTCGGCCTTGGCGGATTCTTCGGCGGCAGCGGACGCCGCTGCCTCGTCTTCCGCCGAAGTGGCGGTGGTCTCGGCGGGTGCCTCCGGGCTGGTGGCGGCGGTGGTCGCGGGGGCGGCCTCCAACAGGGGCGCGGGTGCCGGAGCCGACGTCGGTGCGGCGGAGGGGAGCGAGGAGGCCTGCGTGCCGCCGCTGATCATGCCGAGCACGAGGGCAACGCCGGTGACGATCCAGGCCACCTTTTTGTGCTCCGGGTAGCCCTGGAGCAGCAGCCCGTTCTTGTCGCGCATCTTGTCGGCAAGAACCAGGATGAGGTCGATCAGGGCCCAGATGCCCGCCCCGCCCAAAGTGAACAGCTTCAGCAGGCCGGTGCCGACCTTTCCGAGGTAGAAGCGGTCCACGCCGAAGATGCCGAGGAAGAGCGAGAACAGCCAGGTGGCCACGAAGGACTTGGGGCCGCGGTGCTGGGTCGGGGCTGCGTACATGGGGGCGCCGTAGGGCGCAGGGGCGTAGAGCGGGGGTGTAGTCATGATGTGCTTCCTTCGCGGCCTCGAAAGGCCATTGGCAGAGTGATGATCACAGCATAGAAACGCAGTCCGACAATGTGGATAGCCGAGTGATTCCTGACGATGTCAATGAATGAATTTTGAGCCAATTTGGCCGCCGAGCGGCAGCATCCGCTCGTCCACCACGGTCTTCATGACCAGCGTGGTCTGCAGTCGGTGCACTCCGGGGAGCGCGGCGAGGTGCTCGTCGTAGAAGTGTTGGTAGGCCTCCAGATCGGCGGAGACGACGCGCAGCAGGTAGTCCGGATCGCCGAAGAGCCGCTGCGCGTGAAGCACGCGCGGCAGGTTGCGCACCGCCGCTTCGAAGGGCGGGATGGTGCGGCTATTGGCCGCGTCGAGGGTGACGAAGACGAGGGTCTCGAAGCCGAGCCCCAGCGATGGGGCGTCGAGCATGGCCCGGTAGCCGGTGATGATGCCGTCGCGCTCCAGGGTGCGCAGCCGGCGGTGGCACGGGGACACCGAGAGGCCCACGCGCTCGGCGAGCTCGGTGACCGTCAGGCGGCCGTCGGCCTGCAGCTGCGAAAGAATTTCCCGATCCAGGGCGTCCATGAGGAAGATCCTTCCATGATTCACCCCTAAATGGGGTCGAAATGGAGAGCACCTTCCACGCAATTTTCCCTAGTCTTGCGGCGTTCAACCGATACGAGGCAAGGGAGCCACCATGGACGCCACGATGATTTGGGCCTTCTGGGGCGTCTCGATCCTCTTCATCCTCACCCCTGGCGCCGACTGGGCGTACGCCATCTCCGGCGGCCTGCGCCAGCGCGTGCTGCCGAGCGTCTCCGGCCTCTGGATGGGGCACGTCGTGGCCATCGCGGTTGTCGTCGCCGGCGTCGGAGCCCTGCTGGAGCGCTTCCCCTCCATCACCCTCGCCCTCACCCTCCTCGGCGCCGCCTACCTCGTGTGGCTCGGCCTCGGCGTGCTGCGCTCGAGCGGCACAGTGGGCGAAGCGACGGACGTGCCGGTCGGCTCCTCGGGTCGCTGGTTCGCCAAGGGCATCGGCGTCGCGAGCCTCAACCCCAAGCTGGTCCTCCTGCTCACGGCGGTGCTCCCGCAGTTCACCCGGCACGACGCCGCGTGGCCGGTTCAGGGGCAGATCGCCGTCTTGGGTGGCTTTCACCTTCTCGGTTGCGCCGTGGTCTACCTCGCGGTGGGCGCCGGTTCCCGGCGCGTGCTGGGTGCCCGGCCCGGCGCCGCCCGCGTGGTGACAAGGATTTCGGGCGTGGCCATGATCGGGATTGGCCTGGTCCTGCTTGCCGAGCGGGTCGCGGAGCTGATCCACTGACGCCTTGACCGGGCGGCCGGTGGGCCGCACGCTGAGGGATGGTCGTTCTTGGGGCTCGACGTCGCGGGGTGCGGTTCGGCGCGCTGGCGGCGGTGCCGCTGTTGCTCACGGCGTGCGTGGCGCCGCTGCCGCCTCACGGCTTCGGCGACCCTCCCGCCGTGCGCGGGAGCGCGCCGTCGGGCCTCGAGGTGGTCGCCACCGATCTCGAGGCGCCGTGGTCCCTGACCTTCGCGGGGCGGACGCCGCTCATCAGCCTGCGTGATGCCGCCCGCATCGTGGAGCTGGATCCCTCCGGTGAGGCGCGCGTGGTGGGGACGGTCCCGGGCGTGAAACACGGCGGCGAGGGCGGCCTGCTGGGGCTCGCGGCCGACGGTGCGGGACACCTCTTCGTCTACTCCACGGGTGAGGACGGCAACCGGATCCAGCGCTTCGAGCTCCTGGGGGAGCCGGGCTCGCTGCGCCTCGGTTCCGCGCGCGATCTCCTCACGGGCATCCCCGCCGGGACGAACCACAACGGCGGCCGACTCGCGCTGGGTCCGGACGGGATGCTGTACGCGGGGACGGGCGACGCCGGGGAACGTGAGAGCGCACAGAACCTGGACTCCCTCGCCGGCAAGATCCTGCGCCTGCGGCCCGACGGCTCCGTGCCCGCGGACAACCCGTTCCCGGGTTCGCCCGTCTACAGCTACGGGCACCGCAACCCGCAGGGGCTCGCGTTCACCCCGGACGGACGGCTGCTCGCGAGCGAGTTTGGCCAGAACACCTGGGACGAGCTCAACGTGATTGAGGCGGGGAAGAACTACGGCTGGCCGACGGTGGAGGGGCGGGCTGGCCGGGCGGGCCTCGTGGACCCGGTGTGGCAGGCCACCCCGGAGGAGTCGAGCCCCAGCGGCATTGCGGTGGCGAACGGGACGGTGTTCATCGCCGGGCTGCGCGGGCGCTCGCTGCTCGGCGTGCCACTCGGCGGACCGTCGGGCGACCGCTGGGGCCGGACGAGCACGGTACTCGAGGGGCACGGCCGCCTGCGGGACGCTGTGCGTGCGCCCGACGGGCGGCTCTGGGTGCTCAGTAACAACACGGACGGGCGGGGGGCAGCCAGGCGAAGGTGATGACAAGGTGCTCGCGTTTTGGCCGAACAGCGGGTGATGAGCCGGTGGGGAGGCGAGGGCCTCGACCTGTGCCGCGGCTCAGACGGAGGTGGTGGCGTCCGGGTGCCGGAGTCGGCGCAGCACCGGTAGGCATGCGACGAGCACCAGAGCGGGCAGGATGAACGCCCATTGCAGGGAGCCGATCATCGCGATCACGCCGGGGATCACGGCGCCGATGACGGCCGCGGCGTAGTTGAAGAGGTTCACGCGGGCGATCACCTCGTCCGAGCGGCCGGGGACCAGTTCGCCGGCGCGGCCGAAGGCCAGCGGGACGAGCCAGCCGGCCCCGAAGCCCGCCAGGGCGAAGCCGACGAGGGCCAGCCAGGCCGGGGCGCCGAGGACGAGGGCCAGGCACCCGGCGATCCCGCTCGCCGCCGCCGTCACCGCCAGCGGCGCACGCCCCCACCGGGCGATGAGCGGGTCGGCGACGAGGCGCGCCGCGAGCACCGCGGCAAGGTAGCAGCCGTAGCCGAGCGGCGTCAGGTTGGTCTCGAGGCGCAGCACGTCCTGCGAGTAGACGGTGCCCCACGTGGAGACGGCGGTGTCGCTGACGAAGGCGGCAAACACCACGAGGCCCACCATGAGGATGCCGGCGCGGGGCAGCGGCACGCTGGGCCGGGCCGAGTGTGGGTCCTTGGCGGCCCTGGCTGGGTCGAAGAAGCGGGCGCCGAGCACGGCGACAGTCGCATGGATCGCCGCGGCGACGAAGAGCGTCGTGGTCGCGGGGAGGCGGCCCGAGAGCACCGCGAAGGTGACGAGCGTCGAGACGATGCCGGCCGCCGTCGCGGTGGCGAAGAGCCGACCGAAGAGCGGGCGGGCCGCGGCGCGCTCGGCGAGCGAACCCTGCATGTTGCACGCGGCGTCCACGAGGCCCAGACCGAGGCCCTGGAGCATGAGCATCGGGATGAGCAACGCGGCGCCGCTGAGGGAAGCGACGAGCAGCATCGCGGTGGCCTCGATCGCCAGCCCCGTGACGAGGGCGGCCCGGCTGCCGGAGCGGACGGCGATCCAGTCCGCCACGAGCGTGCCGAGCGCTGCACCCACCGTCATGCAGAGGATCACGATGGAGAGCCCGCCGTCGTCCAGCCCGGTGCGGTCGCGCAGGGCCGGCAGAGATGTGGTGAGCGCCGCATAGCCGAAGGCCTGCGAGGCGTAGGCGGCGCCGACGGCGGCGCGCGTGAGAGCTGGCGTGGGGGCCATGGGTCCTCCCGGGGTCGCCCTGGCAGGGGCGGGCGGAGCGGGAGTCTCACTGCGGCTCGGCGCTGGGTGAGCACATCTTGCCGCGCCGGTGGCCCGGCAGGGAAGCGGCGCGCCGCGCCGCGGTGCCCCGACCGCTTGCCCGGCCACGCGCCGTCGTGCTTTGCCACCCTTGACGCCCGCGCGGCCCGGTGGGCAGGCTGGCCGGATGATGCATCGCGACGCCGCCGCCTGGCGCGACCTGTCCATCTTTCTGGGTCTGAGCCCCGCGGAGGCCGAGGGGATTGGGCGGGCCGCCGTGGACCCGGCGGCCTTCGCCGAGGCGCACCCCGACGCCGCCTCCGGGCGGATCTGGGGCGAGGTGGAGGAAGCGGAGGAGAACACTCCCTGCACCCTGGCGCTACTGAGCCTCGTCGACGCCCTCCTCGCGCGGAACGTCGCGATCGAGCAGGACTGGAAGGACGACTGGGGCGAGGTGAGCTGGAGTCTGGGCCGCATGTGCGCCGCCCGCGGTCTCAGCCCGGCCCTTCCCGAGCACCAAGAGGGCACGCCGGACGAGACTTTCGTCGGCGCCGCGGAGTCCCTCGCCGCCATCGGGGCCGTGCTGTGGGGGATCGACATCGACTCCGACTCCTACGTCGCGACCCTGATCCCCCTGGCCCGCCGCGCCGACGCCGACGCGCTCGCCGCGCGCACCGGCATCGAGGCCCAGTGGTGGGACTGAACCGCCGCTAGGGCGTCGGCCTGACCTGCCCGACGACGGCGCGCAGCGCCTCCAGCACGCGCGTCACCGCCGGGCGTTCGAGGGTCTCCGGTCGGGCCAGCGCCTCGATGAGGCGCACGTGCGTGGTGCCGCGCAGCGGGCGCAGGACCACGCCGGCGGGGATCTGCGAGCCGGCCGTGAACCGGGGGATCGCCGCGACCACGCCGGCATGGGCCACGAGCGAGGCGACGGTCGCGTAGTCGTTGACACGGTGCGCCACCCGCACGGGGCGGTGCGCCGCCGCGCCCACCTGCGCCACGACATCGGCGGGGGAGTAGCCCTCGCGCGAGCTGACCCAGAGCTCATCGGCCAGATCGGCCGGGTCCAGGACCGCGCGCGAGGCGAGCGGGTGGGTCGAGGGCAGGGCGATGTCGAAGGGTTCGCGCAGCAGCTCGATGGACCGCACACCCCCGGACCACGGCGGCGCGTAGTCAACGCGGTGCGCCACGACGAGGTCGTAGCGGGAGGTGAGGGCCGGGAAGTCGCCCTCCGGCACGTCCTCGTCCGCGACCGTGACGGCCGGATCGCCGGGCCGCGACAGCTCGGCGACGAGCCGCCCGCCGAGCACGGGCCCCACGGAGTGGAAGAGCGCGAGCGAGACGGAGGCGTCCGGGGCCGAGCCGTGTGCCGCCACGGCCGCCTCGGCGCGGGCCATCGTCACGAGCACGTCCTGGGCCGCGGCGGACAGCGCACGACCGGTCTCCGTGAGGACGAGCCCGCGGCCCTCCTTGCGGGTCAGCGCCACCCCGGCCTCGCGCTGCAGCTGCGCGAGCTGCTGCGAGACGGCGGACGGGCTCACGTACAGCGCCGCCGCCACGGCGCGCAGCGAGCCGAGGTCATCCAGGAGGCGCAGGGTGCGCAGATGGGCGATGTCCATGAAGCCATTCTGAACTATCAGGTTGTGAACATGCACCGTTCCTGACCTGTTGTGACGGGCGGAACGGGGGAAGACTGAACTCTCGTGAAAGCCCTCTTCAAGCCCTCCCTCGACGCCCCGCTCCAGCTCGTCGAGCGTCCCGAGCCCACCGCCGGCAGCCACGACGTGAAGATCCGCGTCATGACGGCGGGCATCTGCGGCACCGATCTTCACATCCAGGCCGGCGACGCCGCCGCGGCCGCGATGATCGTCCCCGACCTCATCCCGGGCCACGAGTTCTACGGCGAGGTCGTGGCCGTGGGCGACCTCGTGGATCACGTCAAGGTGGGCGATCGCGTCTCCGGCGAGGGCCACGTGGTCTGCGGCATGTGTCGCAATTGCCGAGCCGGCCGCCGCCACCTCTGCATCGCCACGCAGTCAGTGGGCGTGCAGCGCGACGGCGCCTTCGCCGAGTACGTCGTCATCCCCGAGTCCAACGTGTGGGTGCATTCCGAGGGCAACATCACCCCCGAGCTGGGCGCCATCTTCGACCCCTTTGGCAACGCCGTGCACACCGCCCTGACCTTCCCCATGGTGGGCGAGGACGTCCTCGTGACCGGCTCCGGCCCCATCGGCGTCATGGCCATCGCCGGGGCCCGCCACGCCGGCGCCCGCCGCATCGTCGCCACCGACGTCTCGCCGCAGCGCCTCGAGATGGCCCGCGCCGCCGGGGCCGACGACGTCGTCAACGTCGCCTCCGAGCGCATCGTCGCCGCCCAGCACCGCCTGGGCCTCAAGGAGGGCTTCGACATCGGCCTCGAGATGTCCGGCGTGCGCTCCGCCCTGCCGGAGATGGTCGAAAACATGAACCACGGCGGGCGCATCGCCATGCTCGGTCTGCCCACGGGCGAGATCCCCGTGGATTGGTCGCGCATGGTCACCCGCATGATCACCTTCCAGGGCATCTACGGCCGCCAGATGTTCGAGACCTGGTACGCCATGAGCGCCATGCTCGACTCCGATCCCGTGCTGCGCGAGCGCATCGCCGGCGTCGTCACCGACGTCCTTCCCGCGGCGCGGTGGGAGGAGGGCTTCGCGGCCGCCCGCTCAGGAAGCGGTGGCAAGGTGGTCCTGGACTTCACCACGCTCTGACCCGCCCGGCGGCACCCAGCCCGAGCATCCGCCGTCGGGCACCACGAACTTGAAGAGAAGGACCCCATGTACACCACCGTCAAGGACCAGCTGGCCGCCCAGCTCGCGCAGATCGAGGCCGACGGCCTGACCAAGCGCGAGCGCATCATCACCTCGCCGCAGGGCGCCTCCGTGGAGGCCGCCGACCCGGGCGCCGAGCCGCGGCCGGTCTTGAACTTCTGCGCCAACAACTACCTGGGCCTCGCCGACGATCCGCGCCTCATCGACGCCGCCAAGGACGCGCTGGACGAGCGCGGCTTCGGCATGGCCTCCGTGCGCTTCATCTGCGGCACGCAGGACACCCACCTGGAGCTCGAGCGCCGCGTCTCCGGCTTCCTCGGCACCGAGGACACCATCCTGTTTTCCTCCTGCTTCGACGCCAACGGCGCGGTCTTCGAGCCGCTCTTCGGCAAGGAGGACGCGATCATCTCCGACGCGCTCAATCACGCCTCGCTCATCGACGGCATCCGGCTCTCCAAGGCGGCGCGCTTCCGCTACGCGAACCGCGACATGGCGGACCTGCGCGCGCAGCTGGAAGCCACGCGGGCGCTGAACGACGGCGCGGGGGCGCGTCGCGTGGTCGTCGTCACCGACGGCGTGTTCTCCATGGACGGCTACCTCGCGCCGCTGGCCGAGATCTGCGATCTCGCCGAGGAGTTCGGCGCGCTCGTCATGGTGGACGACTCCCATGCAGTGGGCTTCATGGGTGCCACGGGCGCCGGCACGCCGGAGCACGCCGGCGTCTCCGACCGCGTGGACATCTACACGGGAACCTTCGGCAAGGCGCTCGGCGGTGCCTCGGGCGGCTATGTCTCCGGCCGCGCCGAGATCGTGACGCTGCTGAGCCAGGTGGGCCGCCCGTACCTGTTCTCCAACTCGCTCGCCCCGTCCATCGTGGCCGCGACGCTCGCGGCGCTTGACCTCGTGGAAGGGGCGGGCGAGCTGCGCGAGCGGCTCTTCTCCAACGCGTCCCTGTTCCGCCGCCGCATGGCCGAGGAGGGCTTCGAGCTGCTCGAGGGCGAGCACGCCATCATCGCCGTGATGTTCGGCGACGCCGTCGAGGCAGCACGCGTCGCCGCGGCCATGCTTGAACACGGCGTGTACGTGACGGCCTTCAGCTACCCCGTGGTGCCTAAGGGGCAGGCGCGCATCCGCGTGCAGCTCTCGGCCGCGCATTCGGCCGAGGACGTGGAGCGCGCCGTTCAGGCGTTCGTGGCCGCACGCTGACGTGCCCTGGGGCGCCCCGACCGCGCGGGCGGTCGATTGTCGCCAGGTGAAAACTTCGTGTCACTTGGCGGAATGCGGCTGACGACGTGGGCGGGGCGTGCGAGGATGTGGGCATGGCTACTACTGCATTCACCGGTACCCCCGCCCACACCGTCGGCGAGCTGCCCGCCGTGGGCTCCAAGGCCCCGCACTTCGAGACCGTGGGCAACGACCTCGCCACCGTCTCCGACGCCGACTTTGCCGGCAAGCGCGTGGTCCTGAACATCTTCCCGTCCGTGGACACCGGCGTCTGCGCCGCGTCCGTGCGCGAGTTCAACCAGCGCGCCGCCGGCCTGGAGAACACCGTGGTCGTCACGGTGTCCGCCGACCTGCCGTTCGCCCTGGGCCGCTTCTGCGGCGCCGAGGGCATCGAGAACGTCGTCACGACCTCGGCCTTCCGCTCCTCCTTCGGCTCGGACTACGGCGTCACGCTGACCGACTCCCCGCTGGCCGGCGTGCTCGCCCGCTCCGTGGTCGTCGTCGACACCGACGGCACCGTGTTGCACTCGCAGCTGGTCCCGGAGATCACCACCGAGCCCGACTACGACGCCGCGATCGCCGCCCTGGCCTGATCGCCGCCCGCTCGTGAGAGCAACGCCCCGGTTCCCGCAGTAGCGGGGGCCGGGGCGTTCTGCGTTGGCCCTCGGCGGCCGCGAGGCCTTGGCGGCGCCCCTCACGGGCCGCTGCGGGCCGGATACCCGGCGACATGAGGTTGGAGCCGAACACGGCAAGCGCCTCGTCGTCCGGGTGGATCACCGCGACCTCGGACCCGCCGGCCCGCAGCGTAGCCACCTGGCTCGACAGGGTCGTGCCCCACGCGTCCTCGCGCCGCAGCCCCTCGAACTGCCGGGGAGCCTCGCTGCCCTCCGGTCGCGCGAGCGGCGAGAGCACCAGGACGCGCGCGAAGCCAGCGCCGAGCTGCGCATTGTCGGCCGAGTACACGCCGCCGTCCACGTAACGGCGACCATTCACCGGGACCGAGGAGGTGCCACCCGGTAGCGCGGTGCTGGCGGCCACCGCCTCGGCGAGAGTGGCCCCGCCGCCGCGTTCGAGTACCACCACCTCGCCGCTCTCTGCGTCGACGACCACCATGCCAGCGTGCCCGGCCGGCCACTCCTGGGACGGCAGCCGGGAGGCCACCTGTTCCAGCCGGGCAGCGGCGTCGGCCGCGAGGTCGGGGTCGCGCTCGAGCGCGAAGGCGCCCATGCCGCGGGCCATGTCGGGGCCGCTGCTCGCGGCAGCCCCGATGGAGCGCATGCGCTCGAAGGTCTCGCGCGGGTCTTGGCGCGGGTCGCCCCAGCACCCACGGCACGCCCGGCATCCCCGGCAACCCCGCCGCTCCCTGCGCTGCCGGTGTCGCTGCCTCCTCCCGTCCCGCCTTTTTCGTTGAATCCCGCGCAAACGGTGCGGGATGAAACGAAAAGTGGGGGACTAGACGCGCTTGGCGAAGAACACCCGCCGATACCCGCCGTCGCCGCGGCGGTCGGTCTCCACGTAGCCCCGCCGCGGGTAGTAGGCAACGTTCTCGGTCATGGCCTGGTTCGTGTACAGCCGCACCTCGGGCAGCCCCAGTTCGCGGGCGCGCTCCTCGGCCAGCTCCAACAGTCGCCGGCCCAGACCCGTGCCCCGCTCCGCCGCGTCCACGGCCACGGTATCGACGAGGATGTGGTCGGCCTCGAGCTCGAGGTAGAGCACGCCCGTGAGCGCGTCACCCCGCACCGCCAGCGTCACCTCGGCCCGGGGAGCCTCCCCGCCCAGGATCGCCTCCCAGTCCAGCAGCATGGGCGCGGGCTCGCGCCCGATCCGCTCCACGTACTGCGCGAACGAGGCCCGCACGAGCGCCCGGATGGCCCCGGCGTCGCTGGCCGCGGCCGGGCTGAAACGCACGACGTCGCGCGGCCCGGTCCCAGCGTCGCTCGCCTCGGCGCCGCTCACGCCAGCACCTCGCTCGCCCCGGACGCGGCGGCAAACTCGAGCCGGGGGAGCGTCTTGCGCAGGAGTCGCTCCCAGCGCCGAACGCCACCATCCTCGGCCGCCCGGCGCAGCCGGAAGAGCGCGTGATGTCCCACCCAGAGCGCCGCGCGCGTCGCGCAGCGCTCGTCCGGGGCGGCCGGTGCCACGATGCCGACGCCGTGCCACAGCGCGAGGTGCGAGAGGTTGATCGCCGGGTCCCAGGCCGCGGCGTGGTCCCAGTCGATCACGCCGACGAGCTCCTCGTGGCGCCAACGCATGTTGTGCCCGGCGAGGTCGCCGTGGACCAGCCCGGACGCCTCGCCCTCGATGGCCTCGAGCCCCGCCCAGACCTGTTCGGCCGCGCCGCGCGCCTCGGGTGGCAGCACGCCCAGCACCGTCTCGCGTCCGGCCTCGTCCCAGCGCGCGGTGCTGACGTAGGGCCCCGTCGCGAGCGGCCCCCACGCGGTGCACGGCACGGCCGCGAGCGCCTCCACGACCGAGCGCAACACCGCCGGATCGCCCTCGTGCGGCGCGTGGGCCCCGCCGATCACGAAGCGCTGCAGCACAGCGGCCGGCGCCGCCTCGTGGTCCAGGATCACCTCGCTCAGCGGCTCGGGGCTGGCCCAGGGAAGGTGGGGCGAGACGGCGTGCAGCAGCTCCATGCGCCGGCCCAGTTCGGCGGCCACCTCGGGGCGCCGGGCGAGCCGCAGCACGGCCGCGGGTGCCGCCCCCGGCGCTGCGGCGGGCACGAGCACGAGGTGGTCGTCGCCGCCCTCCTCGACGAAGCCCTCGGCCCAGGCGAGGACGGGGTCGAGGCGGCGGGCGAGGTCGAGTTCGGAGCTCAGGGGTGCGCGGGTCACAGCCAGAGCCTAGCGAGGCGTGGGTAGGCTCGCCCCGTGAGTCAGCCTTCCGTCCCGCCCGCGCCCCAGCCAGAGCCCGTCCCGGAGCCCGGCCCAGTGCCCTCCGCGGAGCGGTTGCCTGGCCTCCTGCCCGGTGCCGGAGCGCCCATGACGCGGCGCTTCATCGGCTGGGAGATCGTCATCGTCCTGGCGCTCTCGCTGGGCCGTTCGGGCGTGAACGCGCTCATCAATCTCATCGACCTCGCGACGCGCGCGCCCATCTCGCAGGGCCAGGCGAGCCTGAACGGCTCGGCCAGCGCGCGCCCCTGGATCGACCTTGCCTATCAGCTCTCGGGCCTGTTCTTTTCGCTTGCCCCCGTGGCGCTCGTGCTGTGGCTGCTGTGGCGCTGGCCCGGCGGGAACCCCTTCCGACGCCTGGGCCTGGACCTCAAGCACCCGTGGCGCGACGCCTGGCAGGGCACCGCCCTCTTCCTCGTGATCGGCGCGGGCACGCTGGGCGTCTACGCGGCGGGTCGGGCGCTCGGCATCACGATGTCCATCTCGACGAGCGGCCTCGGCGAGCACTGGTGGACCGTCCCGATCCTGCTCCTCGCCGCCCTGCGCAACGGCCTCCTGGAGGAGGTCATCGTCATCGGTTACCTCTTCGAGCGGATCAAGACCCTCGGCTGGAACACCTGGGCGATCCTCCTCAGCGCCGCCGTGCTGCGCGGCTCCTACCACCTCTACCAAGGCATCGGCCCGTTCATCGGCAACGCCCTCATGGGCCTGGTCTTCGGCTGGTTCTACTTGAAGACCAAGCGCGTCGCTCCGCTCGTGATCGCCCACTTCCTGCTCGACGCCGTGGGATTCGTGGGCTACCCGCTGCTCGCCTCCGCTTTCGGCTACGGCAGCTGAGGCGGGACCCAAGGCACGACGACGCCCGTTTGCCTTTCCAGCGAAAGGCAAACGGGCGTCGTCGTGCGTTGGAGAACCGCGAGAGCCTTAGAGGGTCACGGAGCCCTTGGGCGTCTCGAAGGTCACCGACATGAGGCCCGGCGTCCCGGAGGGTGCCGAGTACTCCACGTTGAGGCCGGCGGCGGGGGAGACGGCGGGGTCGCCGAGCCACTCCAGCACGCGGGGGCGGTTGCCGGCGAGGGCCAGGCCCGTGATCTCGCCCTGCTGGCCCTCGATGGCCTGCGAGGGATGAAGATCGGCGGTCTCCTCGTCCCAGCGGATGATGTACGGCAGCTGCGGGTCGGCGATGAGGCCGTTGATGCCGATCTGGCGCCAGGTCAGCTCTCGGCCGTCGGGGAAGCGGCGGTTGCCAGGCACCGACTCGCGGCCCAGGCGCTCCTCGAAGGGCGCGAGGTCGTCCACGGAGACGACCCAGCCCATCCAGCCGCCGCCCTCCTCGGAGCGGGCGCGCACGGCCTGCCCGAAGGGCGCCTTGAGGCTGGCCGGGTGCTCCAGCACCTCGACGACCTCCAGGTACTGGTGGTTCTTCAGCGGGAAGATGACGTTGCGGGTGCCGAAACGCGGGTGGACGCCGCCCTTGACGAACTCAAGTCCCAGCGTGTCCGCGATGCGCTCGGACGTGGCGACGAGGCCCTCGGGGCCGCAGGCGTAGGAGACGTGGTCGAGTTTCATGGCCTCAGAATTCCACCCTGTGACACGGATCTCTACTTAGGGTGACCTAACCTCCGCATATCCCCGGAATTGCGGGGAAGTTGGGACGGCCGCAACGTGACCGATCGGTAGGTTTCACCGCGTGACGCCCGCGGGCTTGCCAAGCGCGCCCCGTTCCGGGCACAGTGTCGCGTAGGTCATGAGTGCCAGCAGATAGCCCCGGCTTGCTGGCCGGCAACCCTCCCACCGCGGCGGGGTGCCCCGGGTGAAGACCTGGTCGAGCGCAATCAGCGCCTCGGCAAGCGCGGGCGCACCTGGCGTCCTTGAGGCGTACGTGCGCACTCAAGGTACGGCGGGCGCCCCACCCAACACGAAAGTGGGACGCCATGAGCTCCTGGAACTTTGAGACTCGCCAGATCCACGCCGGCCAGCAGCCGGACCCGGCCACGGGCGCGCGGGCCCTGCCGATCTACCAGACGACCTCGTTCGTCTTCCCCGACGCCGACGTGGCGGCCAACCGCTTCGCTCTGGCCGACCTCGGCCCCATCTACACGCGCATCGGCAACCCCACCACGGACGTCGTCGAGCAGCGCATCGCCGACCTCGAGGGCGGTGTTGGCGCCCTCCTGCTCTCCTCGGGCCAGGCCGCCACGACCTTCGCCCTGCTCAATGTCGCCGAGGCCGGTGACCACATCGTCGCGAGCCCCTCGCTCTACGGCGGCACGCAGAACCTGCTCAAGCACACGCTGAAGAAGGTCGGCATCGAGGTCACCTTCGTGGAGAACCCGGACGACCTGGACGCGTGGCGCGCCGCGGCCAAGGAGAACACCAAGGCGTTCTTCGGCGAGACCGTCTCCAACCCGCGCCAGGACGTCCTGGACATCGAGGGCGTGGCCGCCGTGGCCCACGAGGTCGGCGTTCCGCTCATCGTGGACAACACCCTCGCCACCCCGTACCTCATCCGTCCGCTCGAGTGGGGCGCCGACGTGGTGGTCCACTCCGCCACCAAGTACCTGGGCGGCCACGGCACGGCCATCGCCGGCGTGATCGTGGACGGTGGCACCTTCGACTACGCCCAGAACCCCGAGCGCTTCCCGGGCTTCAACACCCCGGACGAGTCCTACAACGGCCTCGTGTTCGCCCGCGACCTGGGCGTCGGCTCCGCGCTTGGTGCCAACCTCGCCTACATCCTGAAGGCCCGCGTGCAGCTGCTGCGCGACCTCGGTTCCTCCGTGGCGCCGTTCAACGCCTTCCTCATCGCGCAGGGCCTCGAGACCCTCTCGCTGCGCGTGGAGCGCCACGTCTCCAACGCCAAGTCGGTCGCGGCCTTCCTTGAGGCGCGCGACGACGTCGCCTCGGTCGCCTACGCGGGCCTCGAGTCCTCCCCGTGGTTCGAGCGCGGCCGCAAGTACGGCCCCCAGGGCGTCGGCGCCATCGTCGCCTTCACCCTGGACGGCGGCGCCGAGGCGGCCCGCGCCTTCGTGGATGCGCTCGAGCTGCACTCGCTCGTGGCCAACCTCGGCGATGTGCGTTCCCTCGTGATCCACCCCTGGTCCACGACCCACGCCCAGCTCTCCGAGGCGGAGAAGTACGCGGCCGGCGTGGAGCCGGGGCTCGTGCGCCTCTCCGTTGGCCTGGAGCACATCGACGACATCGTGGCCGATCTGCAGCGCGGCTTCGATGCCTTCGCGGCGGTGTCGGCCGGCGCCGTCGTGACCGAGGCGGCGGAGGCCGCGGTGGCGGACGCCGCCCCGGCCAACGCCTGATCGCCAATACAGCGAAGCACGGGCGCCGCGGCGCCAACCAGCAGGACCCGAGGAGTACAGACGTGAGCATCGACGCCGAGCCGTTCGCGGCAGGCACCTTCCAGGCCTCGAGCCCGGCGGACGGGACGCCCCGCACGCTGAGCCTCGGCGCGCTGGAGCTCGAGACGGGGGGCCGCTTGCCCCAGGTCCAGCTCGCCTTCCAAACCTGGGGGCGGCTCGATGCTCAGGGTTCAAACGCGGTGCTCGTGCTGCACGCCCTGACGGGGGACGCCCACGTGGCGGACGGCCCCGAGGACAGCGACGGCTGGTGGCGTGACCTGGTCGGGCCCGGCCGGGTCATCGACACCGAACGTTTCTTCGTGGTGGCGCCGGCGGCGCTGGGCGGGTGCGCAGGCACCACCGGCCCGGCGTCTCCGGCGCCCGACGGGCGCCCGTGGGGCTCCCGCTTCCCGTTTGTCACGCTGCGAGACATGGCCTCGGCCGAGCACGCCCTGCTGGGCCACCTCGGCATCGAGGCTTGGCACACCGTGATCGGCGGCTCCATGGGCGGCGCCCGCGCGCTCGAATGGGCGGCGAGCTATCCCGAGCGCGTGCGCCGCTGCGCCGTTCTGGCCTCCTGCGCCGCCTCCACGGCCGAGCAGATCGCCCTGTCGCAGATCCAGGTCGAGGCGATCCGCCTCGACCCGGCCTTCGACGGCGGCGACTACTACGAGCGCGAGGACTCAGGCCCGGTGCGGGGACTGGGCCTGGCCCGGCGCCTCGCGCACCTCTCCTACCGTTCCGAGGCCGAGCTGGGCCAGCGCTTCGGCCGCGAGGCCCAGGGCGAGGAGACCCCGCTCGGCTCGGCGGATCGCGAGCGCCGCGGGCGCTACGCCGTGGAGTCCTACCTGGACCACCAGGCCTCCAAGCTCGTGGGGCGCTTCGACGCCAACGCTTACCTCTCCATCACCGAGGCGCTCATGAGTCACGATGTGGGGCGCGGGCGCGGGGGAGTGGCGGCCGCCTTGGGCGGCCTCGAGGGCATCGAGTTCCTCATCGCCGCCGTGGATTCCGACCGGCTCTACCTGCCGGAGCAGTCCGAGGAGATCGTCGCGGCCCTGCCCGGCGAGGTGAGCGTGGACTACATCCGCTCGCCCATCGGACACGACGGCTTCCTCACCTCGGCGGCGACCCAGCTGGAGCCTCCGCTGCGCCGCCTGCTCGGCTGAACGCGGGGCGCTCAACGAACGACGACGCGGCGGTGACCTGGGAATCCCAGGTCACCGCCGCGTCGTCGTGCCGTGTTGGCCCTACTGCTGGGCGAGCGCCGCGCGCCTGGCCTCGGCGCGCTCCTCCTCCGTGATGAGGCCCTGCTGGTAGGCGTCCTCGATCTCGGCAAGCCTGACCGCCAGGCTCGGCCCCTGGTCGAGGGGCTCGAGCTCCTGCTGCTCGCGGGCCTTGCGCTGGGAGAGCCGGATCACGAGGAACACGAAGCCAGCAGTGAAGGCCAGGCCCAGCACGAGCAGGACGCTGAGGAGGACCAAGGGAAGAAAGGAGGTGGTGTTCACGCTTCAATCTTCCGTCAGGACGGCGTCGCGGGCCCGCTGGCGCTCCGCGCTCGTGATGGCGCCGTTGCGGTACAGGTTCTCGATTTCCTGCAGGCGCTCCGCCTTGGTGCCGGCGTGCTGGGCCGCCTGACCCGGCTGGGAGGCGCCCGGGGGCGGCGCGAGCAGCGCCGAGTTGTAGACGCGGCCCGCCAGCTCGGTCTCCACGGCAAAGGGGTCCATGCCGTGGCGCTTGGCCGCACGGTAGTTGCGCACGGCCGTGAAGATGATGAGCCCGATGACCAGCACAATGAAGACGGGGATGACCACGGACATCACGTTGAAGGTCGTCTCCACGCGGTCGAAACCCTTATCGACCATGCCGGGGATGTCGCCTTCGTCGATCGTGACCCCGTCGATGGTCTCGTTCTCTGCGAGGAATAGCAGGCTAGAAAACATGGCCGCCTCTTGTATGCATCAGGTGGGCCCGGCGGGCCCGCTCGAGCCAAGTGTTGCACCACGCAAATCGCCCCGGCGTCATCCGCGCGGACGATCGACGATCACGATTCAGAATCGCCTGATGCCTGCCGGCCCTCGGTGTCCGGGGCTGGGGTGTTGGCCGCTCCGAACACCGGCTGGGGGCGCGGGCGCTTGGGGGTCACTCCGTCGCCGGAGGAACGGTGGCGCAGGCGGCGCACCACCCACGGGAGCAGGTGCTCGCGCGCCCACTCGAGGTCCTCGGCGCGGGCCTCGCGCCAGGGCTTGGCCGGAGCCGGGGCCGGGAGCTCGGGGTCGAGGTCGTGCTCCACGCCGAGGGCTGTGAGCACCATCGCGGCGATGGTGTGGTGGCCGAGCGGGGAGAAGTGGAGGCGGTCCGGCGCCCACATGGGCTTCTCGTGCAGCTCGCGCAGCGCCCAGAGGTCGGCGACGATCGCGTCGTGGCGCAGGGCGATCGTGTGGATGTTCTCGTTGTAGATCGCCACGCGGCCGCGCAGCGCGCCGAGCACCGGGGTGTCACCGATGTCGGGGCCCGTGAAGATCACCACGGTCGCCCCGTCGGAGGAGAGGCGTTCCACCATGGAGTCGAGGCGCTCGGCGATGCGGTCCGGGTTGCCGCCGCGGGTCACGTCGTTGCCTCCGGCGCAGATGGTGATGAGGTCGGGGCGCAGCGCCAGGGCGGCCTCGATCTGCTCGTCGTCGATCTGGGCGATGAGCCGGCCGCGGATGGCCAGATTGGCGTAGGCCAGGTCCGGCACGCGCAGCGCGAGCTGCTCGGCCACGCGGTCGGCCCAGCCGCGGTTACCGCCAGGAACGCCCTCGGAGGGATCGCCGATGCCCTCGGTGAAGGAGTCGCCGATCGCGACGTAGCGGTGCCACGGCAGGTCCTGCTGGGGCGCGGTCTGGGGTGCTCTAGGGGTCTCGCTCACGGTCACAGACGATGCCACCAACAAGGAACCCGCGCCAGCGGGTATCGGGTAATCGCGGCGAACGTCACGCGCACCGGGCGTGCGAGAAGTCGGTCGCGAGCACCTCGGCGTGGGGCAGGGCGTAGGAGCGGTGCCCGTCGCGCCCCTCGACGTCCTCGTTGTTGACGAGGGCATTGAGCACCGCTTCCTCGACCGCCTCAACGGCGGCCGTGTAGAGCGGGTCAACCTGGCCCCAGGCCACAAACTCGAGGGAGTCGTGCGTCGCCGCCCCCGGCGCGCCCGGCATGACCGAGCGCAGCGAGCCGGGGTTCGCGGTGGAGAAGGCAAGGAAGATGTCGCCGGAGAAGTGCCCGCCCGCGGTGCCGGTGCGGGCGAGGCCCAGTGAGGCGCGGCGGGCCAGCCCGGCGAGCTGCTGGGGGAGGAGCGGTGCGTCGGTGGCGAGCACCACGATCACCGAGCCGGCGCCCGGGGCGCTGCGCTGGGCGGCGCCGACCTCGGCGGCGAACCACTCGGTGCGCTGGATGGGGCACGGTGCCTGGGAGCGGGCCCCGAGCGGCACGCCGAGCACCGTGAGCTCCTCGCGATCGCCGAAGTTTGCCTGCACCAGGGCGGCCACCGTGTACTCGGCCTCGCCGATGCCGACGCGGCGAGAGGAGGTGCCGGTGCCACCCTTGAAGCCGTAGCAATTCATGCCCGTGCCGCCGCCCACGCTGCCCTCGGGCACGGGGCCGGCCGTCGCCGCGTCGAGCGCCTCGACGGCGTGCTCCGGCGTGACGCGCTCGGCGTTGATCTGGTTGAGGTAGCCGTCCCAGGTCTCCCCGACCACGGGCAGCATCCACGCAGCTGACGCCTCCGGGTGGGTGCGGTGCATCCAGCGGTCCGCGCCCGCGTGGGCCGCCCCGACCGCGTGGGAGTTGCTAAGCAGGATGGGCGTGGAGAACTGGCCCGACTCCTCGATCCAGGTGCGCCCCGTGAGCTCGCCGTTGCCGTTGAGCGAGAAGGTGGCGGCGGCCACCGGGGTCCCGGCGCCGGCCTTGCCGCGCGGAAGGATCGCCGTGACGCCCGTGCAGGCCGAGCGGTCCTCCGGGCGCAGGGTCACGAGTCCCACCTCCACGCCGGCCACGTCCGTGATGGCGTTGAGCGGGCCGGTGGTGCCGGGCAGGGGGATACCGAGCGTGCGGGCGCGGGCGCGGGTGGCGAGGCGGGCGGGGGCGGCGGTGGAGGCGGCGGTGGAGGCGTCGTCGTGCATGCCGACATCGTGGCATGCGTTCGCGAAGCGAACAAGCCTTGAATTGAACGTTGGTTCAAAAGATGAGGGGAGCGAGACTCGAAAACCAAGACTGATCTTGAAGCCATGACGTCAGTCACTTTGAATGGGCGTTCAAACACGTACGAGGAGGACCAGCATGTCAACGACAGCCCCCGCACCCCCCGCCGCCGGGCGACGCCGCCTGAGCGCCTGGGGGATCGCCTTCCTGGTCGTCTCGGCCGCCGCGCCGCTGACGGTGGTGGTCTCCGCCGCCCCCATGGACTTCCGGCTCGGTGGCATCGGCGCCCCGGGCTCCATGCTGCTGTGCGGCGCCGTGCTGTTGCTCTTCGCCTTCGGCTTCAACGCCATGACCTCGCATGTGCCCAACGCCGGCGCCTTCTACGCCTACGCGCGGCACGGGCTCGGCCGGGGAGCCGGCGTGGGCTTGGCCCTCGTGACGCTCTTCTCCTATGTGGTCCTGAACCTCGCGTTCTACGTCTTCATCGGCTTCTTCGGATCCATGCTGTTCGAGAATCTGTGGGGGATCGCTAACCCGTGGTGGGCCTGCGCCCTCGTCGCCGCCCTCGGCGTGGGGATCCTCGGGGCCCGCCAGGTGGATGTGGGGGCCAAGGTGCTTGCCGTGCTCGTGACCGCCGAGGTCGCGATCCTGCTGGTGCTCGCCGTGGCAGTCCTGGTGCTGGGTGGGCCTGAACCCGTCTCCGGGGCCGGCTTCGACCCCGCCCACGTGCTCTTCGGTGGGGGCATCGCGGCGCTGCTCGTGATCGGCTTCGGCGCGTACCTCGGCTTCGAGGGCACGGCGATCTACGCCGAGGAGGCCAAGGACCCCGACCGCACCGTGCCGAAGGCCACGTACGCCATGGTGGCGGGCCTCGCGCTCTTCTACGCCTTCACCTTCTGGATCCTGACGGTGGCCTTCGGCGTGGACGGCGTGATCGCCTTTGCGCTGGGCGACGGCTTTGCCGACATGGTCCCCGTGGCCGCCACGGGCTACCTCGGGCGTGGGTCGGCGACGTCATCAGCGTGCTGATCGTGACGAGCTTCCTCGCGTGCGCGCTGTCCTTCCACAACGCCTCCACGCGCTACGTCTTGTCCCTGGCCCGCGAGGGGCTGCTGCCGCGCCGCTTCAAGCGCCTCAGCGCGCGGACCCAGGCACCCGTCGCAGCGAGCGTCGCGATCAGCGTGCTCGCCGTCGCGGCTCTGGTTGTGGCCGCGCTGACCATCGCCGACCCCTACCTGGGGCTCGCGCTGTGGACCTACGCCACGGGCGTGCAGGGCCTCGTCTTCTCGCAGGCCGTCGCCGCGATCGCCGTGGTGGCCTACTTCGCCCGCGACCGCCGCGGCCACAGCCTCTGGCGGGTGCTCGTGGCCCCGCGCTCGGCGCCGCGGGGCTCTGCCTCGGCTTCGTCTTGATCGTCAGCAACTTCGAGATCACCTCTGGCATGCAGGACTGGGTCAATGCCCTGCTCATCGCCCCCACCCCTATCCTGTTCCTGGCTGGCTTTGCGGTCAGCGCGATCCTGCGCCGCACGCGGCCACAGACCTGGGAGGAGCTCGGCCGTGCCGACCAAGAACGCCAAGCCCACGGCAGCGACGCCGCGCCGGCAACGCTCCGTCGATAAGCGCGAGGCCCTCGTGAGCGCGGCTCGCGAGGTGGTGGCCCGCGACGGCATCGCCGGGGCGAGCGTGCGGGCCGTCGCCGCGCAGGCCGAGGTGAGCGTCGGGACCGTTCTCTACCACTTCGAGGGTGGGCTCGAGGAGCTGCAACAGCTGGCGCTCGAACGGGTCATGGAGCAGCTCTACGCCGGTCGCCTCAAGGTCCTGGCCGGACCCGGCACCGTGCTCGCCAAGCTGCGGGCCATGGTGGAACTCGGGGTGCCTGACGTGATCGACGAGGACCTTGCGAGCGTCTACTACACGCTGCCGCAGCTGCGGGATCACCCCGTGCGGGCGGCCGCGCATCGCGAGCTCGTGGAGCGGCAGGTGAGCCTGTATCGATCGCTCATCGAGATCGGTGCCGAGGCGGGGGAGGTGGATCCCGGAGCGCTCGAGGCGGCCGGTGGGCCGGAGGATGTCGCGCGGACGGTGGTCGCTCTCGAGGACGCCAACGACCTCTACCCGTTGTTCGGCCTCGAAGCGGGGGGTGGCGAGGCGCGTCGGCGCCGCGTGCGGCGTTACCTCGAGCTCGCGCTCGGCGTCGCGCTGCCGGCGTCGTAGCTACCCGTGGCACCCCGGCCGGGCGCGGCGTCGTCGCCCCCTCGCCGAGGCGGTCTGCAAGGATGGGCCCATGAGCTTTGATTGGGACCCGTACGCCATCATCGACACCCGCGACGGCAACACCGACGCCTCTCCGTTGCTCGTGCTGCTGCACGGCTACGGGGCGGACGAGCGCGATCTCCTGCCGGTCGCCGCGCAGCTGCCCGCGCAGTTCACGGTGGCCTCCATCCGCGCCCCCTTCGCCATGGGCCCGGGGTACACCTGGTTCCCGCTCGTCGCCGACCCGGCCTTCGACTTCTCGATCGTCCGCGACGTCGTGGAGCGCCTCGAGGACTGGATCGAGGAGATGAAGGCCAAGCACGAGACCATCGTGCTGCTCGGCTTCTCCATGGGCATGGCCGTGGCCACCTCGCTGCTGCGCCGCCGGCCCGACCTCATCACGGCCGTGGTGGGGTGTTCCGGCTTTGCCCTGGACGCCGCCCTGGACCCGGGCCAGGACTTCTTCGATGACGCGGCGCTCAAGCACCACAAGCTGCCGCTGTTCTGGGGCCGCGATCCGCAGGATCCGGTCATCACCGAGGACAAGGTCGAGTACACGAACCACTGGGCGCGCGCCCACACCAAGCTCACCAAGGTGAACTACGCGGGCATCGGTCACGGCATCGGCGCCCAGGAGATCTCGCACATCGGCGAGTTCCTCGACGCCGAGGTCTTCGGGGCCCGGCTCTAGCCGGACACACCTTCGGCGCCCCGCCGTGCCTCCTGCCGCCCGTCGAAATCCGACGGGCGGCAGATTTGTATCTACCCATTGACACAAGTGGCCCCGGCGTTTGTACCCTTGAGTTAGAACAAGTTCGATGAAGGGGGAATCATGCAGGCACTAGTGACGGTCGCGAGCGCGATGCTCTTGCTGGCGTGGGTTGCGGCCATGGTGTGGCTGCTGCGGCGGGTGCTCAAGGCTTCGACCGCGCCCGAGGCCGCGGGTGCGGCGGGGGCCGACGCGGCCGTCCGCGCCGCTTGGTGCCACGAGGTCGGGCGTTCCGCGGCGGTGTTCTGGGTGGGTCTCGCGGCGCTGCTCGCCCTGGGGGTCGCGGGCCTCCTGGTGCAGGATTTTCATCGCCTGCTCTTCCTAGCGCCCGCGGGGGCCGCCGCCGCGAGCATGCTGGTGGCCGCTGTGGTGCCTCCGGCGCGCACGCAACAGTCGGGGCCCGCTCAGGCGGACCTGCGTCAGCGCGGGGTGTTGAGCGGTACCGCCCGCGGCGGGGTGCTCCTGGCCGGCTGCCTCGCGGCGGGCCTGGCGGTGTTGGCCGTGGCCACCGGGCTGCTCTCTGTGGTCGATGACACGACCGGCACGTGGCAGGCCCTTCCCTTGACGCGCGTCTATCCTGCGGACGTCACCTTCGATGACGACGGGATGGTGGCGAGCGCCATGGGCGTCTCCAATGCCAGCTACCTCATCCCGTTCCCCGGATGGAACTACGGCGTGCCCCTGCTCGGGCTGCTGGTGCTCTCGATCGTCTTGGTGGTGATTGCGCTGAGGCGCAATGCGGATCGGCGCCGCTGGCAGGGGGAGGGGGCCGAAGCGCTCGACAGCGCGGCGCGCGAGCTCGTGGCTCGGGTCACCTCGCTGACCCTCGGTGGCCTCCTGGCCATCAGCGCGGCGGCGTTGCTCGGCCGGATCGGCAACTCGGCCTGGGGGCTCTCCGGTGCCGCCGATCCCATGCGCTTCCCCGAGATGGGGACCGACATCCCGCAGGCGCTGCCGGGGCTCGAGCCCTCCGCCCTGATGGGTCCCGCGGTCTTCCTGCTCGCCCTGGCGGTGATCGTTGCCCTCGTGGCCGTGAGCTGCCTCCTGCTGGCTGGCGCGGCGTGGGTGCGCTCACGCGCGGCGGTCCGGTCGGCGGCACAGGGTGACGGGCTCGTCCCGGTCGTGACCGGCGAGGTTGTGGCGTGATCACCATCGACCCGCACGGGCCGCAGAGTCCCTCCGTGCAATTGCAGGCGCAATTGGCCTCCGCGATCCGGGCGGGCGAGCTGCCGGCGGGGGCCCGGCTGCCTTCCGTGCGGCATCTCGCCGTGGATCTCGGTCTCTCCAATGGCACGGTGGCCAAGGTCTACAAGGCGCTCGAGCAGGGCGGCTGGGTGCAAACCCGGCGAGGGGGAGGGACGACCGTAAGCGAGGGGCTCGCCGTCGCGCCGTCGCTGACGGCCGAGGTCGAGGCCTTGGTTCACGCCGCGAGGCGGAGCGGCGTGGGGCTGGACGAGGTCGTCGCCCTCGTGGCGTCCAGCTGGCGGCGGACCGGCGGGGAAGAGAAGTAACGCACGGTGCCCGATTCTGGACAGTAGTGTCCAGAATGGGGCACGCTCGTTCCATGAGTCCGCGCCCCCCAGCCTTCGACGAAGCCGCAGTCATCGACGCGGCCATCGCCTCCTTCACGCGCCACGGCTACGAGGGTGCGGACGCGAGCACCTTGGCCCGCGAGGCAGGCCTCTCGCGCTCCAGCCTCTACAACAGCTTCGGCTCGCGCGAGGCCCTCTTCCTGCGCGCCCTGGGCGAATACTCGCGCCGCGGCGTGGCCGAGGCGGAGGCGCTCGCCGCCCACCCAGGCCGGGCCCTGGCGCTGCTGCGCACCCGCTTGCTCGAGAGCGTGCAGGCGCAGGCGCGCGAGGGGAGTCGCGATGGCTGCCTCACCGTCAACGTCGGCGTGGAGCTGGGGCGCTCGATGCCCGAGGCGGCCGACATCATCGATGCGGATCGCGAGGCCTGGGTGCGCGCCTACGGCGCGCTACTCGAGCGGGCCAAGGGGGAAGGGGACCTGGTGTTCGACGGCGATCCCCTCGCCTTGGGTGCCGCGCTGCACACCCTGCTCGCCGGCCTGCGGGTGGCCGCGCGGACGCAGACCCCCTCCGAGCTCGGCCGCGAGGTCGATGCCCTGCTCGGGACGTGGGCGAGCGACGCGGGCCGCACGCTGCTCGGCGAGCTTTCGCAGGGACAGGGGGAGGCCCGATGAGCGCCTCACCCAAGGTCCCCGGCGTCGTCTGGCTGCTCGCCGCCGTCATCTTTGCCCTCGGCACGAGCGAGTTCATGATCGCGGGCCTGCTCGAGAACATCGTCGCCGATCTGGGCGTGAGCCTCTCCGCCGCGGGACTGCTCGTGACGGGCTTCGCGCTCGGCATGATTGCCGGCGCGCCGCTCATGACGGTCCTGACGCTGCGCCTGCCCGTGCGCGTCACGCTCGTCGGTGCCGCGGCGGTGTTTGCCGCGGCGCACGTCATGGGCGCCCTGGCCCCCGGCTACGGCGTGCTCATGGCCTCGCGCGTCATCGCCGCCGTGGCCTGCGGTGCGTTCTGGGCCGTCGCGAGCGTTCACACCTCGCGGGTGGCCTCGCCCGCTGTGTTGGGGCGCTCGCTCGCCACGCTCGTGGGCGGCATGACGATCGCCAACGTGGTGGGCGTCCCGGGCGGCGCCTGGCTCGGCAACGCCTTCGGCTGGCGTAGCGCCTTCTGGACGCTCGCGGCCGTCACGGTGGTGGCCGGCCTGCTCGTGGCGTTCACGGTTCGCCCGGCCCCGCGCGGAGACCTGCCCCCGCTGCGGGAGCTCATCGGCCGCGAGCTGGAGGCCTTCAAGCACCGCCGGATCTGGCTCTCGCTCAGCGTGACGGCCCTCTTCCAGGCAGCGGTGTTCGCGTTCTTCTCCTACTTCTCGCCGCTCCTGACCCAGGTGGCAGGCCTGCCCCTCGACGCGGTCCCCGCCGTGCTCGCTGCCTTCGGCGTCGGCACCTTCATCGGCGTGAGCATCGGCGGGCGGCTCGCCGACGACAACCTGTTCGGCAACATGATCGGCTCGCTCGCGGCCCTCGTTGCCTCCTTCGTGATCCTCGCGCTCACGGCGGGCTGGGCGCCCGGCGCCATCGCGGCCATGGTGCTCGTGGGCATCTCGGGCTTCTCGATCGCCGGCGCCCTCAACGCCCGCGTCTTCCAGGTGGCCGGCGCTGCCCCCACCCTCGCCTCGGCCGTGAACACGAGCGCGTTCAACGTGGGCAACGCCCTGGGTCCGGCCCTGGGTGCGTGGGTGCTTGCCGCCGGCGCGCCGGTCGTCACAACGGTGTGGCTCGGCGCCGGCCTCGCCGCCGTCGCGTGCGTGCTGGCCGTGGCCGTCAAGGCCACCGACGCCCGCTGGGCGGCGCTCGAGGTGCGCCCGGCGGGCGCCTGAGCCGCGAACCCGGCCGCTCGTCGTCGTGACGCGCGAGATCCTGCTGGCAGGCGGACGGGCCCGAGGCGTCCCTTCAGGAACTACTCGACGACGATGCGCCAGGCCTGGCCTTTGAACTCGATCACGGCGCCGGCGGCGAGCTGGGCACCGCGACGCTCCTCAATGTCGCCGTTGAGCTTCACGAGGCCGTTCGCGATGGCGGCCTTGGCCTCCTGGCCGTCCTCGACGGCGCCGACAAACTTGAGGAACTGGCCCAGGCGGATGCCCTCCTCGGCAAAGAGGACGTCTTCGATGCGGGGGGTGGCTGCATACATGCCTTCCAGCGTACCGTCCCCGAGCCTGTAGCGTGGAGCGGCCATGACTCAGACGCGCGCCACCTCCCTCCCCGTTCCCCTCGGACTCGCGCTCGCCCTCGTGGCCGGCGCGGCCATGCCGGCCCAGGGCCGCATCAACGGCCAGCTCGGCCTGTTCCTCGGCAACGGGATGCAGGCGGCGACCATCAGCTTCGGCACGGGCCTGGTCATCATCCTGGCCCTCGCGGCACTGCTGCCCTCGGGCCGCCGCGGCGTGCGCGTCATCCCCGCAGCCCTGCGCGCCAAGGCCTTCCCTTGGTGGTACCTCTGCGCCGGCGCGATCGGTGCCTACTTCGTGCTGAGCCAGGGCCTCGTGGTGGGCATCCTGGGCATCGCGGTCTTCACGGTCGCCAATGTCACGGGCCAGACGGTCGGATCAATGATCGTCGACGGCACGGGCTTCGGGCCGGGCGGCAAACGCCCCATCACCGGCCTGCGCGTCATCGCCGCGATCATCATGCTCGGCGCCGTGCTCTGGGCGGTCTCGCCGCAGCTCGGCGACGCCGTGGCGCACCCCGCCGAGCTCCTCCTCCCCATGCTCCTGCCCTTCACGGCCGGCATCCTCAACGGCTTCCAGACCGCCATGAACGGCACCCAGACCCAGCACTACGGCACCTTCGTCCCGGCCACGATCTTCAACTTTGCCGTGGGCTTCGGCGTCCTCGCCATTGCGCTGGCCGTGCAAGCCGCCCCCGCCGGGGTCTCCTGGAACCTCCCGGGGGAGCCCTGGTACTACCTCGGCGGAGCGTGCGGCGTCGTCTTCATCTCGCTCGCCGCGTACCTGGCCAAGCACCTCGGCGTGCTGCTCACGAGCCTCGGCATGATCGCGGGGCAGCTGCTCGGTTCCCTCGCGCTGGATGCCGTGTGGCCCATGGGGAACGCCGGCGTACACCTCGCCACGGTGCTCGGTTCCGTCCTGGCGATCGGCGCCGTGGCGCTCGCCTCGGTGCAGCCGGGCGCCCGCCTACCGTGGGAGAAGCGCGGCTGAACCCGCCCGCCCGCGCGAGCGCGCGCCGTCGGGCCCTTCCCAGCGTGCTCCCAGGATGTGAGGATGAGGCGGTCACACCCGCCCGCCCCGCAGGAGGTCGCCTTGTCCTCGCCAGCCCCCACCTCGCGCAGCCGCCTCATCGAGACGGCTGGCATCGAGATCATCCCCGAGTCGGCGCGCACGGCCACGCCGCGCCAGCTCTTCTGGCCGTGGTTTGCCGCCAACGTGTCGGTCTTCGGTATGAGCTACGGCGCGTTCGTGCTCGGCTTCGGCATCTCCTTCTGGCAGGCCACGGTGGTGAGCATCGTCGGCATCGTTATTTCGTTCGCCCTGTGCGGGCTCGTGGCGATCGCCGGCAAGCGCGGTTCGGCGCCGACCATGGTGCTTTCCCGAGCGGCCTTCGGCGTGGAGGGAAACAAGGTGCCAGGCGTCGTCTCCTGGCTTGTTTCGATCGGCTGGGAGACCTCGCTGGCCATCACGGCCGTGCTCGCGACCTCCACCATCTTTGAGCGGCTGGGGCTGGACGGCGGCACGGGCACCAAGCTCGTCGCCACGATCGTGGTGGCCGCGCTCATCGTGGGCGCCTCGGTGCTCGGCTATCACACGATCATGAAGCTGCAGTCTTGGCTCACGTGGATCACGGGCGCCATCACCGTGCTGTACCTCTTCATGGCGCTGCCGCACGTCGACTTCTCTGCCGTCGGCGCCGTGCCCAACGGCTCGGCCGCGCACATGATCGGCGCGCTCGTCATGGTGATGACGGGCTTCGGGCTCGGGTGGATCAACATCGCCGCCGACTGGTCGCGCTATCAGCACCGCAACGCCTCCGACGCCTCGATCGTCGCGTGGAACACCATCGGCGGCGCCGCGGCACCCATCATCCTGGTGATCGTCGGCCTGCTGCTCGCGGCCTCCGATGCCGACTTCGCCGCCAACGTGGGAGGCGACCCCGTGGGTGCGCTCGCGAGCATCCTGCCCACGGGCATCCTCATCCCGTTCCTCATCACGGCGATCCTGGCGCTCGTCTCGGGCGCCGTGCTCGGCATCTACTCCTCCGGCCTGACCCTGCTCAGCCTCGGCATCAAGGTGCCGCGCCCCGCCGCCGCCGGCATCGACGGGTTGATCCTGACCGTTGGCACGCTCTTCGTGGTGTTCGTGGCGCAGGACTTCATCGGCCCGTTCCAGTCCTTCCTCATCACGCTCGGCGTGCCGCTGGCCTCGTGGGCCGGCCTCCTCATCGCGGACGTGCTGCGCCGCCGCAAGCCCTACGCGGAGGAGGAGCTCTTCGACAAGCGCGGGCGCTACGGCTCCTGGGACGCCGTGAGCATCGTGACGCTCATCGTGACCTCCGTGATCGGCTGGGGCCTGGTCGTCAACACCTTCGCCGAGGCCGCCGCCTGGAACAACTGGCAGGGCTACCTCCTCGGCCCGCTCGGCCTCGGCGGGCGCGAGGGCGATTGGGCCTACGCCAACCTCGGCGTGCTGTTGGCGCTTGTGCTCTCCTTCCTGGTCGGCTACTTCGTGCGCGCGCCCAAGATCGCCGCGCAGGAGGCCAAGGGGTGAGCAGCGAGCCGTGGCTCGTGGTGATCGACCCGCAGGTGATCTTCGCCGACCCGTCCTCCGACTGGGCCTCGCCCGAGTTTGAGGCCGCGGCGGACGTCATCGAGCCCCTGCTGCCGGCGTTTGGGGACCGCGTGCTCGTGACGCGCTGGCTGCCCACCGCCTCCCGCGAGGGCTCGTGGGGCGAGTACTTCGCGGCCTGGCCGTTCGCCGACGTCCCGGCCGAGGACCGGCTCTACGACCTGGTGTCCCGGGCTGCCACGTGATCGCCGCACCCCACCCTGGACCGGCCGACCTTCGGCAAGTGGGGCCCCGAGGTCGTTGAGCGGGTGGGGGAGAACCCCCGCCTGGTTCTGACCGGGGTGTCCACGGATTGCTGCGTGCTCTCCACGGCGCTGGCCGCGGCCGACGGCGGCGCCTGGGCGAGCGTCGTCTCCGACGGCTGCGCCGCCTCTACGCCCCAGAACGGCGCGGCGGCGCTGCACGTCATGGGGCTCTACCCGCCGCAGCTGCGCGTGCTCGACTCGGCCGCGCTCCTCGCGGAGCTCGCTCCGCCGGGGGCGGCCGGCTGACTCCCCGGTGGTTGCACTTTTCCCCGCGTATCGAGCGGGGAAAAGTGCAATGGCCGGGGAACGACGGAGCGCGGCCGGTGGCTAGCGCGGCTCGGGTCGGTCGCCGCTTGCCTCGTCCTCCCCGGCCAGGAAAGCGTCGAGGGTGGGCTCGCCGTGGTCACCTGCCGGCGCAACGCCGTAGCCCGCGTAGCCACGCGGCATAAACGTGACCCGCGGATCCGGGCCGCCACTCACGAAGCCAAAGTCCTCGCCGGATTCCTGGTCGAAGACGTCGGAGTCCTCCGGCTGGGGATCGGAGCCGAGCAGGCGCCGCGTGAGCGTGGCCGCCGCGTCAAGCAGCGACTCGAGCGCGGCGTCGAGGTGATCGTCCCCGAGCCGCTCGCGGCGCTCGGCCGCCAAGAGCACGGCGCGGCGCATGAGCTCCTTGGCGAAGGAACCAGTGGTGCCCTCGGCGGCCTCGGCCGCCTGATCCAGCGCGGCGTCGCTGAAGCCGAGATCCCGCGCGTACATGCCGAAGAGCCGTCGCCGCTCGGCGAGGGCCGGCAGGCCGATCTCCACCGCGAGGTCCACGCGGCCCGGCCGCTGGGCCAGCGCGCGTTCCAAGACGTTGACGCGGTTGGTCGTCATGATGAACGCGACGTCGGCGTCGCCGTCGAGGCCGTCCAGCGCGTCGAGCACCTCGAAGAGCAGCGGCTGGGGCGTGTGGCCGCGTTGCATCGCGACGAGGTCGATGTCCTCCATGACCACGATGGCCGGCTGGAAGGTCCGCGCCAGGTCCGCCGCCTCGGAGATGAGCCCGATCGAGGAGCCCGTGAGCAGCACGGCCGTGGTGCCCTCCGTGACGCTGAGCAGGTGCCGCACCGTGAGGGTCTTGCCCGTGCCGGGAGGCCCGTAGAGCAAGACGCCGCGCTTGAGATGCTGCCCGGCCTCGAGGAGTTCCTCGCGGTGCTCGGCGATGCCCACCACGTGGCGGCTCACCTCCTCCAGGACGCCCTCGGGCAGGATGACGTCCTCCGCCCAGACCTGCGGGCGCTCCACGAAGGTGGCGCCGGCCGAGCCGCCGTACTCGTTGTGCTGGAACGAGAGCACGCGCCCGCGCAGCACCGAGAGCTCGATCATGAGCTCCGTGAGCCGCGACTGGAACGCTGAGGCGGCCGCCGTGTGTGCGCAGAGGATCTCCACCTGGGCCTGCTGCCGGCCGTACTGCGGGTTCGCCCCGCGCACGAGCGCCGCGATGGGGGCGCCCTCGAAGCTCGTGAGCCACACGCCGAACGCGACGACCTGCTCCGTGGCGTCCGGGCCCGTGGCGCGGAAGGCGTAGTCGACCGGCCCCTCGTCGAAGTTCGACCACGCGCCGGAGGTGAGCAGATCGGTGAACGACTGGTGCTGGCGCTGCTCGCCGCCCGAAACGCCGATCAGCCGCCCGGAGGCCTCCTCACCGAGCCGGCGCAGCGCGCGGTCCAGGTCCACGAGTCGGTGGTCGCCGAACTGGGCCACGGCCAACGGCACGCCCGCCGGCGACTGGCCAAGGTGCGCGCCCACGAGCTTGCCGAGCGGCGTGAGCTCGGTCGGCGTGTTGAGGGCGGCGAGTGCCGTGGCCTGCTCGAGGTAGGCGGCCACAGTCAGCATGATGTCGCGATCGAGCGCCGGTAGCGCACCGCCCGCCGCGCCAGGCGTCGCGCCGGGCACCACGCCCGGGGCCGCCTTGCGCTCCGACGCCGCGCCCTGGCTCGCCCCTTCCAGGGTGCCCTCGGCGCCCGCCGTGCTCGCGCCGTCGTGCTTCTTGCCCTTGTGCTTCTTGCCCACGCCGTTGCCCCGCTTCCCCCGCGGCCGTGCCGCGGGCATCAAGAGGTTGAGGATGAGGCGCTCGCCACACCCAGGCTCGACGCTACCGGGGCCGCGCCTGGCGCGCGAGGGGCCGGTAGGCTGGTGGCACCCATCTTTCGCGCGGACCGCAGCCGGCGGCCCGCCAAGATTCTTACGGAGTGCATTTTCATGGCAGCTGCCACCACCCTCGACAAGGTCATCTCCCTTGCCAAGCGCCGCGGATTCGTTTTCCAGGCGGGTGAAATCTACGGTGGTTCGCGCTCCGCGTGGGACTACGGACCGCTCGGTGCCGAGCTGAAGGAAAACATCAAGCGCCAGTGGTGGCAGACCTTCGTGCGCGGCCGCGCCGACATGGTGGGCCTGGATTCCTCCATCATCCTGCCCTCCGCCGTGTGGGAGGCCTCGGGCCACGTCGCGACCTTCACCGACCCGCTCGTCGAGTGCCTCTCCTGCCACAAGCGCCACCGCCAGGATCACCTCCTGGAGGCCTACGAGGCCAAGAAGGGCCACGCGCCCGAGAACGGCATGGCCGACATCGTCTGCCCCGATTGCGGCACCCGCAGCCAGTGGACCGAGCCGCAGAACTTCTCCGGCCTCATGAAGACCTACCTCGGCCCCGTGGACGACGAGTCCGGGCGCCACTACCTGCGCCCCGAGACAGCCCAGGGCATCTTCGTGAACTTCGCCAACGTCGTGACCACCGCGCGCAAGAAGCCGCCGTTCGGCATCGGCCAGATCGGCAAGGCCTTCCGCAACGAGATCACCCCCGGCAACTTCATCTTCCGCACGCGCGAGTTCGAGCAGATGGAGATCGAGTACTTCACGGCTCCCGAGGACGCGCCCGCCAAGTTCGATCAGTGGGTCAAGGATTGCTGGGCCTGGTTCGTTGACCTGGGCATCAAGGAAGAGAACATGCGCCAGTTCGACGTCCCGGACGGGGAGCGCGCGCACTACTCGGACCGCACCATCGACTTCGAGTACAACTTCGGCTTCGGCGGCGACGGCTGGGGCGAGCTCATGGGTGTTGCCAACCGCACCGACTTCGACCTGAAGTCCCACATCGAGGCCTCGAAGCAGGACCTGTCCTACTTCGACCAGGCCTCGGGCGAGCGCTACGTCCCCTACGTGATCGAGCCGTCCTTCGGCCTGACGCGCTCCATGATGGCCTTCCTCGTGGACGCCTACACCGAGGACGAGGCGCCCAACGCCAAGGGCGGCGTGGACGTCCGCACGGTCCTGAAGCTGGATCCGCGCCTGGCCCCGGTCAAGGCCGCCGTGCTGCCGCTCTCGCGCAACGAGAAGCTCTCCCCGGTCGCCCGCGAGCTCTCCGACAAGCTGGGCAAGCACTGGAACGTCGACTTTGACGACGCCGGCGCCATCGGCCGTCGCTACCGCCGCCAGGATGAGATCGGCACGCCGTTCTGCATCACGGTTGACTTCGACACGCTCGAGGACAACGCCGTGACTGTGCGCGAGCGCGACACGATGAGCCAGAAGCGCGTGAGCCTGGACAACATCGAGGCGTACCTGGCCGGCAAGCTGCTGGGCGCCGCGTGAGCGACACCCTGAGCGGGCTGACCTTCCGCCCCTGGGAGGACGGCGACGACCTGCGCCTCCTCGAGGTGTGGGGCGGCCCGCGCACGCCGCAGGCGCACGAGGACCGCACCATGCTGCGGGCGAGCTCGGATGCGCCCTTCGCCCGCTGCATCGTGGCGGAGGACTCCGGCGTGCCGGTCGCGGCCGCCGTGGTCTACTCCTCCTCGCTGCACCCGCAGCGCTTCTGGTTCTACGCCGAGGTGGCCTCCGGGCTGCGCCGGCGCGGGATCGCCACGGAGCTGCTGCGGCTGCTGCGCCTCGAGCTGCCCGACGGCGCGGCCCTCAAGGCCCGCTACACGGTGGCCGCCGCGGGCGAGAACCCGGACGCGGAGGGGGCCGACGGCTTCCTGCGCGCCGCCGGCTTCTCCGATCTGCAGCGCTCGCGTTTGGTGGTCGTGGAGCCCGGTTCCCTGCCGCTGCCGCAGTTCTCCGACGGCGGGCTCACGCTGGACGAGGCGGCGACCGGCTCGGTGGAGCTCTCCCAGCTCGTGGCCGAGTTCTACAACGCCACGCACGAGTGGGACCCCAGCACCATGACCCTGGGTCTGGCCCAGACCATGCTGCTGGGCGATCACACGGGGGCCAAGGGTGCAGTGGTGCTGCGGGACAAGCCCAAGGCGGACGGCGGGCGCATCCTGGCCTTTGCCGTCTCCTACGATCCGGCGCGCCCCGAGGCACCCACCGAGGTGTTCCTCGGCTGGGATCCGGCGCTGGGCCTGCAGGACGCCACCATCGCGACCCGCAGGCTCCTGGGCATGCTGGTGCACCAGTTCCCCGTGCAGCTCGAGGTCGACGACGCGATGGTCCCGCTGGCCCTCGTGATCGACGAGCTGGGCCCGCAGGAGAAGGCGACGGTCATCGCCACGAGCGAGATCGTCGCGACCGACGCCTGAGCCTCCGGCACGCAAGAACACCACGACGCCGCGTGGTCACCTCAAGGTGACCACGCGGCGTCGTGCTGTGTGTGGGTGAGCACGGGGTGGCTCACGCTGTCACTGGCCGCCGACGCTTTCTGCCGCTCGCCACGGCGACGAGTCCCACGGTGGAGCCCAACGCCGCCAGCGCGAAGCCCGTGAGGAGCAGCCATTCCCCGACCGATCCGCCGCTGGGATTCGAGGCGTACAATTTGCCGTTCCCCTCGGTGAACCACCTGGGTGGAGCGGCGGCTGCGTTGGACCGTGTCGCTCGTCTGCTTCGTGACCGTGACCTCGGCGCTGGAGTAGCCGGCGGTCGCCTTCTGGATGAGGGGCACCCCAACGGTCGCGGTCAGGCCCCAGCAGATGAGCGTGAGCACCACGAGGCGCACGAGCTTCTTGCGCCGACCGGGCGGCGGGGCGGTGTTCGGCTGGGTCCGGGTCACCTCGTATATGCCCACCAGCGTAACGGTGTTGGCCGACGCGACGGCCGCTCAGCTGGACGGCGGGCGGACCGCCCCCCAACGCCACGCGCCGTCGGGCATTGAACGAATCAAGGCCCGACGGCGCGGGTGGGGGTGAGGCGCGTCTGGGCGCCTCGAGCAGGGGAAAGGGTCAGAGGCCCTTGCCGCTGGGGGAGACCAGGATCTTCACGGCGGTCTCGTTGTGGTTGATGAGGGTGTCGAAGCCCTTGTCGACGATGTCCTCGAGGCCGATCTTGCCCGTGATGAAGGGCTTGAGGTCGATCTTGCCGGACTCGACGAGCGCGATGGTCTCGGGGTGCGAGTTCACGTAGCCGATGGTGCCGCGGACGTCGATCTCCTTCATGACCAGCTTGTGCATGTCGAAGGAGGCCTTCTTGCCCCAGATGGACACGATGACGATCACGCCGGTGGGGCGCACGGCGTCCATGAGCGTGTCGAAGACGACCTGCACGGAGGTGCACTCGAAGGCGACGTCGGCGCCCTTGCCGCCCGTGAGCTTCTTGATCTCGGCGACGACGTCGACCTCGGCCGGGTTCAGCGCGACGTCGGCGACGCCGGCATCCAGGGCCTTCTGGCGGCGCAGGCCGGAGAGCTCGGAGACGATCACCTTCACGCCGAGGGCGTGCAGGACGGCGGCGGTCAGCTGGCCGATCGGGCCGGCGCCGCCGACGATGGCGGTCTGGCCGGCCTTGACGCCCGAGCGCTTCACGGCGTGGTAGGCCACGGACAGCGGCTCGATGAGGGCCGCCTCGTCCAGGGCCACGGAGGAGTCGATCTTGTGGACCCAGCGGCGCTTGACCACGATGTTCTCGGCGAGCCCGCCGCCGCGGCCGGCCAGGCCGATGAAGTTCATGTCCTCGGAGAGGTGGTAATCCACCGAGTCCGGGCCCGTGTAGACGTCGTCGCGCAGGATGTAGGGCTCCACGACCACGTGGTCGCCCAGGGCCAGGTCCTCGACGCCTTCGCCGAGCTCGGAGACGACGCCGGAGAACTCGTGACCCAGGGTCACGGGGGAGTCCTCGCCGGAGATCGGGTGGGGGTGGCCGTGCTCGGGGGCGAAGATGGGGCCCTCGAGGTATTCGTGCAGATCCGTGCCGCAGATGCCGCACCAGGCGACGTCGATGCGGACCGTGCCGGGCTCGAGCTGCTGGGGGGTGATGTCCTCGATGCGAATGTCGCCGCGATCGTGGAAACGTGCTGCCTTCACCGTTTTCAACCTCTTTCCAAGGGTGAGTGTGTGATCTTCACTGATCACTGCCCAAGCTATGCCCGCCGGACAGCAAATGCCCACAAAGGTGATGCTAAATACATTCCGAACCGGTCGGTAGCACTGCCGGCCCTGCTACGCGCGCGACGCGCCCGCGCATACATTGCGCGGAGCAAAGAACGCACGGCACTGGACCCGCCTGCCCCTAGGGTGGAGTCCATGGGTAGCAGCCACAGCCATGACGCCCCGATCGCCGACCCCGTGCGCAAGCGCCGGGCCACCGTGACGCTCTTTTCCCTCCTGGTTCCCTTGGCCCTGGCCACGCTCGCCGGGCTCATCCTGCTCTGGCCCGGGCCCGGCTCGGACCGCGTGAGCCTGGGGCAGCCGTACTCATCGCAGGAGGGCGTGCAGCTCATCTCCGCCACCGTCACCCGTGTGGCAACGGGCCAGGACGCCTGCACTGAGCGCTCCACCGCCGACAAGGACGGCAACTGCGTGGTGCCGTACGTCTGGCCGGCCGGGGCGAGCGCCGAGGTGCCGGTCGACATCTCCCCGGAGCTGCGCGATCAGCACCCGCCGCAGGTCGGGGACAGCATCCGGCTCGTCTACTTCGAGGCGAGCGGCACGGGCGAGCCGGCCTCCGGCACCATGATCGACTACGACCGCTCGGTGCCCCTGGCCCTCCTGGCCGCCCTGTACGCGCTCGTCGTCATCCTCGTGGCGCGCTGGCGCGGCGTGCGGTCCATCCTGGGCCTCGGCTTCGCGTTCCTCATCATGGGGTTCTTCATGTTCCCGGCGCTCGTGGCGGGCAAGCCGGCGCTCTGGGTGGCGTTCATCGGCTCGGTGGCGATCATGTTCGTGGTCCTCTACTTCGCCCATGGCTTCACGGCGCGCACCTCCACGGCGCTGCTCGGCACGGTGTTTGGCCTGGCCGTCACGGCGGCTCTGGCGATCTGGGTGACGGACGCCGCCGGGCTCATCGGCATGGGGGACGAGTCCACCTACGCCCTGAACTCCCAGGTCCCGCAGCTCTCGCTCTCTGCGCTTGTGATCTGCGGCCTCATGGTGGCGGGCCTCGGCGTCCTCAACGACGTGACGATCACGCAGGCCTCCGCCGTGTGGGAGCTGGCCGAGTCCAGCCCCGGGGCCACGGCGCGCGAGCTCTTCGGGCGGGCTATGCGGATCGGCCGCGATCACATCGCCTCCACGGTCTACACGATCGCCTTCGCCTACGCCGGCGGCGCCTTCGCGACCCTGTTGCTCCTGAGCCTCTACGACCACTCCTTCACGGAGTTCCTCACGACGGGCGCGCTCGCGGAGGAGGTGGTCCGCACGCTGGTCGGTTCGATCGGCCTGGTGCTCGCGATCCCCGTCACCACGGCGATCGCCGTGGCCGTGGTCAAGGCCGTGGGCCCCGGGACGCGGCGCGGCCACACGCACGACGACGCGGCGCCGGCTTCCGGCGCGACTCCCACCGCCGCGGCCGCCGGGGCGGCCCCCGCCCCGCTCGCTGGGCCGGTCACCCCGGCCACGGGCCGCCCCCGCGGGAGGCGGGCCGCCCGCCCGGGCGAGCCCACGCCGTCGGGCACGGGAAGCGTCCCGGCCCCGGGCGCCGCGCCCTCCGCGCTGCGGGACGACGATGTGGAGGAGCTCCCGAGCCTCCATGACGTGGTCCGCTCCCGGCCCCGCGATCCACAGGGGTAAGCCGCGCCACTGCGCCATTTGACCGCAGGTGGGAGAATGGTTCGGTGACCCTGACTGCCCCTCACTCCGTGACCAGCACCGAGGAGGCCCCGGAAGCCGTCAAGCTCAACCTGCCGCCGCTGCAGCTCGGCAAGCTGACGATCGACACTCCTGTGGTCCTCTCGCCCATGGCCGGCATCACGAACTCCGCCTTCCGGCGCCTCTGCGCCGAGTACGGCGGCGGCCTCTACGTGTGCGAAATGGTGACGAGCCGCGCCCTCGTGGAGCGCACGCCGGAGTCCATGCGCATCATCAAGCACGCGCCGGAGGAGGAGATCCGCTCCATCCAGCTCTACGGCGTGGAGCCCAACACGGTGCGCGCCGCCGTGCGCATGCTGGTGGAGGAAGACCGGGCCGATCACATCGACCTGAACTTCGGTTGCCCCGCGCCCAAGGTGACGCGCAAGGGCGGCGGCTCGGCGCTGCCGTGGAAGACCGACCTCTTCGAAGACCTCGTCCGCGCCGCCGTGGACGAGGCCCACAAGGGTGAGATCCCGCTGACCGTCAAGGTGCGCAAGGGCATCGACGACGAGCACATGACCTTCCGCGAGGCCGGCAAGATCGCCCGCGACCTGGGCGTGGACGGCATCGCCATCCACGGCCGCACCACCAACCAGCACTACGCGGGCAAGGCCGACTGGGGTTCCATCGGCGAGCTGCGCGAGCAGCTCCCCGACATCCCGGTGATCGGCAACGGCGACATCTTTGCCGCCGAGGACGCCGTGGCCATGGTGGAGCAGACCGGCGTCGACGCCGTCCAGATCGGTCGAGGCGTGCAGGGCAAGCCCTGGCTCTTCGGGGATCTGCAGAACGCGCTGAGCGGTTCGGCCGAGCGCTTCCACCCCTCGCTCGGCGAGGTGGCCGGGGCGTTCCGCCGCCACGCCGAGCTGCTGATCGAGCACTTCGAGGACGAGTTCCGCGGCCTGCAGGATCTGCGCAAGCACGTGGCCTGGTACTTCAAGGGCTACCAGGTGGGCGGCGAAACCCGCTCCGGCCTGGCCAAGGTCTCCTCCATGGTGGAACTGGACGAGCTGTTGGGTCAGCTCGACGCCTCCGGTCCGTACCCGGGCCGCGCCGCCGAGGGCTCCCGCGGCCGCGCCGGCTCCGCCAAGCGCCCGCACCTGCCGCAGGACTGGCTCGAGTCGCGCACCATGAACTCGGAGCACAAGGCCATGATTTCCCACGCCGAGCTGGACATCTCCGGTGGCTGATCGGGTGGTCGTGGCGTCGGTTCCCCACGCCGTCCGCACGCCGGGCTACGGCGAGTGGGACGAGGAACGCTGGGTGCCCGAGCCGCCCAAGAAGGCCTACCGCACGGCCTTCGAGCGCGATCGCGCGCGCGTGCTGCACAGCTCCGCGCTGCGCCGGCTCGGCGCCAAGACGCAGGTCGTGGCGCCGTACTCGGACGACTTTGTCCGCACGCGCCTGACCCACTCGCTCGAGGTGGCGCAGGTGGGCCGCGAGCTCGGCGCCACGCTGGGCTGCGATCCGGACGTGGTGGACACGGCGTGCCTCTCGCACGACCTGGGCCACCCGCCCTTCGGCCACAACGGCGAGAAGACGCTCGACGTCCTCGCCGCCGCGTGCGGCGGCTTCGAGGGCAACGCGCAGACCCTGCGCCTGCTCACGCGCCTGGAGACCAAGACCTTCCGCGCCAACGGCGCGTCCGCCGGCCTGAACCTCACGCGCGCCTCGCTGGACGCCGCGTGCAAGTACCCCTGGCCGCGCTCCGAGGCGCCGCAGACCTCCGAGGGCAAGCCCACCCGGAAGTTTGGCGTCTACGAGGACGACGAGCCGGTGTTCCGCTGGCTGCGCGGGGCCGGTGCCTCCCAGGGACCCGGCGATGACGTCCCGGCCCCCGGCCAGAGCTGCCTCGAGGCGCAGGTCATGGACCTCGCCGACGACATCTCCTATTCGGTGCACGACGTCGAGGACGCCGTGAACGCCGGCCGCTTCCAGCTGCGCTGGGTGCGCGAGGGCTCCCAGCGCCAGCGCGTCATCGAGTACACGCGCCGCTGGTACCTGCCAGGCGCCGCCGACGATGAGATCGACGCCGCGCTGCGCCGCCTCGAAGGCACGGACGAGTGGGTGCCGCTCGTTGACGGCACGCGCCGCTCGCTCGCCGCGCTCAAGGACATGACGAGCCAGTTCATCGGCCGCTTCTCCTCGGCCGCCCTGCGCGCCACGCGCGAGCAGTACGGCCCCGCCGCCCTGACCCGGTACAACGCGAGCCTCGTGGTCCCGCGCGAGACGGAGTTCGAGATCGCCGTCATGAAGGGCCTCGCCACGGCCTACGTCATGACCTCCGAGGAGCGCCAGCCCATCTACGAGCGCCAGGGCGAGGTGCTCTCCGGCCTCGTGGAGCTGCTCTCCGAGACGGGGGACCGCTACCTCGAGCCGATCTTCGCCGAGGACTGGCGCCTCGCCGCCGACGACGCCGGGCGCCTGCGCGCGGTGATCGACCAGGTCGCCTCGCTCACCGACTCCTCTGCCCTCGAATGGCACCAGACGCTCGTGGCTGGCTCGGCCTTCGAGGCCCGGCTGTTCTAGGTCCCGTCCCCGCCGTTCCGACGCCGCCGAGCCCGCCAGGGCTCGGCGGCGTCGCGCGTGGTGTGGGCCGTGGGGCCGGGTGAGCGGCGCATCGATTGCGCCGGTGGGGAAAGCCGCCCCGCGCCTCGCCGCGCGGCACTAGGATGAAACGGTGCCAGGACTGATCAAACGCGACGACATCGACGAGGTGCGCACCCGCACCGACATCAAGGCCGTCGTCGAGGCGTTTGTCTCCCTGAAGCCCGCCGGCATCGGCTCCTACAAGGGCCTGTGTCCCTTCCACGACGAGCGCAGTCCCAGCTTCCATGTGCGCCCCCAGGTGGGCACCTATCACTGCTTCGGCTGCGGCGAGTCCGGGGACGCCATCAGCTTCCTCATGAAGATGAACCACACCTCCTTCGCGGAGACCGTGGAGCAGCTGGCCGCGCGCGTGGGCCTCGAGCTGCACTACGAGGACGGCGGCAAGGGCCCCGACCGCGAGAGCGTGGGCAAGCGCCAGCGCCTCCTGGACGCCCACAAGGTGGCCGAGGAGTTCTACCGCGCGCAGCTGCAGACACCCGAGGCCGCCGAGGGGCAGAAGATGCTCGCCGAGCGCGGCTTCACGCCCGCCGACGCCGCGCGGTTTGGCGTGGGCTACGCGCCCCAGGGCTGGGATGCCCTGTTGCGACACCTGCGCAACAAGGGCTTCACTGACGACGAGCTCAAGCTCACTGGCCTCATGTCCGAGGGCCAGCGCGGCATCTACGACCGCTTCCGTGGCCGCCTCATCTGGCCCATCCGCGACCTCACGGGCGCCACGATCGGCTTCGGCGCGCGCAAGCTCTACGAGGACGACCCGGGGCCCAAGTACCTCAACACCCCGGAGACGCAGCTCTACAAGAAGTCCCAGGTGCTCTACGGCATCGACCTCGCCAAGCGAGAGATCTCAAAGCAGAAGCGAATCGTGGTCGTGGAGGGCTACACCGACGTCATGGCCGCGCAGCTGGCCGGCGTCGGCACAGCCGTCGCCACGTGCGGCACCGCCTTCGGCACGGACCACATCAAGATTGCCCGCCGCCTCCTGTCCGATTTTGGCGGGGGAGGAGAGGTCATCTTCTGCTTCGACGGCGACGCCGCGGGGCAGAAGGCGGCCCTGCGCGCCTTCCAGGAGGACCAGCGCTTCGTGGCGCAGACGTACGTCTGCGTGGAGCCCTCTGGCATGGATCCGTGCGAGCTGCGCCAGGAGCGCGGCGACGAGGCCGTCGTGGAGCTCATCGAGAACAAGCGCCCGCTCTTCGAATTCGCCATCAAGGTGGGCCTCGTTAAGTACGACCTCAACACGGTGGAGGGCCGCGTCAACGCCCTGCGCGAGGCGGCCCCCGTGGTCGCCGCCATCCGCGATCCAGCCATGCGCCCGGGCTACGCCCGCGAGCTGGCCGGCTGGCTCGGCATGGACCCCAACGAGGTCATGCGTTCGGTCCGCGCCGCGGGCGGGCGCGCCCGCCATGCGGCGCCGGCCCAGGGGCACGACGACGCGTCGCAGGGCGAGGCGGTCCCGTCGCCGGGTGCCGCGCCTGTCTGGGAACGCCCCGACACCCGTGACCCCGTGGTGCGCATGGAGCGCGAGGCCCTCGAGGTGGTGCTGCAGCACCCCAACTCGCTCTCGGCCGAGGCCTGGCAGGCCGTGTACGGCGCGCACTTCGTGGCGCCCGCGCACGCCGCCGTGAAGGACGCGATTGTCAACGCGGCCGCCGCGCAGACGCCCATGAGCCGCTGGGTCGAGGCGATCCGCGAGTCGGTGCCCGAGCCGCTCGCGGCGTTCGTGGCGGAGCTGGCCGTGGTGCCGCTGCCCGCGGCGAGCGACGATCAGCTTGCGCTGTACTGCCGCGGCATCATGAACCGGCTCTTCGACATCCAGATTAACCACGCCAAGGCCGAGCTGCTCGGTCGCCTGCAGCGCCTGGCGATCGACGCCCCGCCGGAGGAGGCGCAGGCACTCAACCGCGAGCTCATGGAGCTCGAGATGCGCCGACGCTCCCTCCGGGCCGAGACCTGAGCCGCTTGCGCTGACGCCCGGCGTTGAGGCGCCTTCTGCGGTTTGAGGCCCGGAAAACGCGCCTCACAGCGCGGAACCGGCCTCAAAGCGGTGACGGTCACGCAGGCAAGGTGTCCCGGCGCAGGTGCAGGAGCGGGAAGGGATTCCCCTCGCCGTCAAGGTCCGAGCGACCCACCCGCGTGAAGCCGCGGGACAGGTAGAAGCCCAGGGCCGCCGGATTCTGCTCATTGACGTCAACGAGCACCTCGGCGTGATCGTCCGCCGCCGCCTCCAGGAGCGAGGTGCCGACGCCCCGCCCGTGCGCGTCGGGATCGACGAACAGCATCTCGATGCTGAGCGGCTCCCCGGGATCCCCGCTCACGCCAACAAAGCCCACCGGGGCGTCGTCGCGCAGTGCGACGGTGAGGCGCACGGCGCGGAGGTAGACCTCACGAATGGCGCGTTCGACGCCGGCGATGTCGGCGGGGGAGAGGAAGTCATGGGTCGCCTCCACCGCCCGGCGCCACACACCAAGGACGGCCGGGTGATGCTCTGCGGTGCCGGGGACCAAAGTGATAGGGAACATTCAATCAGTCTAGCAGCCCCGTTTTGGCAAGTGGGCGGGTGAGCCGCTAGACTGAACGAGTTGCGATCCTCCGTAGCTCAATTGGCAGAGCATTCGACTGTTAATCGAAGGGTTACTGGTTCGAGTCCAGTCGGAGGAGCCACTTTCGGGGTCCCTTCATCCATTCATGGATGAAGGGATCCCGTTCTTTTTGCCATTACTGAAGCGGTGACAAGCGATTTCTTGGGGATCTGCAAAGGGGATGCCTCGATTTCGCGAACGCGGCCGACCCCTGGTAGAGTCGACGCCGTTGCGATCCTCCGTAGCTCAATTGGCAGAGCATTCGACTGTTAATCGAAGGGTTACTGGTTCGAGTCCAGTCGGAGGAGCCAGGACAAGGGCCCCGGTTTTGTACCGGGGCCCTTTGCTTTACCCGCGGGCCCAAGAAACCGGGCAGAATCGGGCGCAGAAACCTTTCCTCAAGGAGGCCACGTGCGGCTCATTGTTGACGCGCGCTACACCCGCACCTCGCAGCACGACGGCATCTCGCGCTTCACCGCCAGCCTGATCGAGGCGCTGGCGCGCAAGCACGAGGTCCGGATGCTCATCAGCGACCCGGCCCAGCTGCCCATGCTCCCCGTGGTTCCGTACACCCAGGTCAGCTCGCCCACCTCGCCGCTCGAGCCGCTCGTAGCGCTGAAGGTCAACCGGCTCCAGCCGGACGTGGTGTTCTCTCCCATGCAGACCATGGGCTCGTGGGGGCGCAAGTACGGCCTGATCCTCACACTGCACGACCTCATCTACTACCAGCACCGCACGCCGCCGGGCTTCCTGCCGGCCCCCGTGCGCCTGCTGTGGCGCCTCTTCCACCTCGCGTACTGGCCCCAGCGGGTGCTCCTGAACCGCGCAGACGTGGTCGCCACGGTGTCCCAGACGACCAAGTCGCTCATGGCGGAGCACCGCCTGACCAAGCGCGAGGTCCGCGTGGTCTACAACGCGGCCGAAGCCCAGGACGAGCCGCGCCCGGCGGGCGAGGCCCCCACCAAGGAGCTCGTCTACATGGGCTCCTTCATGGAGTACAAGAACGTGGAGACGCTCATCGCGGCCATGGCACACCTGCCCGGCTACACCCTGCATCTCGTCTCCGGCATCCGCCCCCAACGGCGCGAGCAGCTCGAGGCGCTGGTCCCCGCCGGAGCGGACGTGCGCTTCCATGGCGGCATCGAGGAGGCCGACTACCAGGAGCTGCTGCGCCGGGTCACGGCCTCGCTCACGCTCTCTCGCTCCGAGGGCTTCGGCATCCCGCTCGTGGAGGCCATGCGGGCCGGAACGCCCATGATCGCCTCCGACATTCCGATCTTCCGCGAGGTCGGCGCGGACGCCGTGAGCTACGTCAACCCGGGGGACCCGCGCGCCGTTGCGGACGCCGTCCTGGCGCTCGAGGACCGGGCCCGCTTCGCGGCCGCCCGCGAGGCGGGGTTGGAACGCGCCGCCGGCTTCTCCTGGGACGACTCGGCCGCGGTCGTGTGGGATTGCGCACACGAGGCGGCCCGCCTGGCCGCCGGGCGTCGCGGGAACGTGCCTGAGTCGGAATGGTGAGTGGTAGTTTTATGAGGATGTGGGCCACGCACACGGCTCACGCCCAGCCCTGTCACAGGAGGCAGAAGCCATGAGTCAGCCCGACGTCGCCGCGTCGCAGCAGGAAACGGCCCAGCGGCCGAAGAATCTGCGCGAGACAGTCTCGGTCGTTTCGCGACTGGCGCCGAAGCAGCTCAACGACGAGCTGGCGCTCACGCTGCGCCAGCTGCAGTCGAAGGGCGTCTCGCTCGGCGTCTCGGCGGCCCTCGTGGTGGGCGGCCTGGTGTTCGTTTCGCTCGTCATGATCGCGCTGGTCGTCGCCGCCATCGCCGGCCTCGCGACAGTCATGCCGCTGTGGCTCTCGGCGCTCCTCGTGGCGCTCGTCTTCCTCGTCATCGGCGGCCTGCTGGCCGGCGTGGGCGCCCTGCGCGGCAAGAACACGCTCCCCGAGGCAGTGGCCATCCCCAAGCAGGCCATGCTCCGTGTGAAGCACGATCTCGGCGTCATGCGCGAGGGCACGGCCTTCGACCCCGCCACGCTGGCGGAGCCCAAGCCGGCCAAGGAGTCCAAGAAGTCCTCGCTCAAGCAGGACACGGTTCCCGCCTCGCAGGAGCCCGAGGTCAAGGCGCCCAAGCCCACCGAGGCCGAACTGCGCCGCCGCCTGGCCCGCCGCCGCGAGCATCTCGCCGAGCTACGCGACACCTTCGGCGAGCAGACCGATGTGAAGGCCCGCGTCGGCGCCGCCGCCCAGCGCTTCTCCGCGGCCACGAGCCGCGCCACGAGCAACGCCAAGGACGGCCTCGACCGCGCCCAGGTGGGCCTCAGCGACACCGTCAACGACCGCGAGCAGCTGCGCGCCACGGCCGAGAAGGTGGGCCCGTGGGTCGTCGTCTCGCTCGCCGCGACCGCCGTGGTCGTGTTCATCCGCCGCCTGTTCCGCAAGGCAAAGTAGGCTTTCCGCTTCCCGGTATCTGCCGGGCCGGGAGCGCGTCGGGAACAGACAGGGGAGGGACGAGACACGGTGAGGATCATTGGCGCTGGAACGAGCGACGACATCCACTACGTGGAGCGCCACACCTTCTGGACGGCCCCGAACCTCATCACACTGGCCCGCTTCCTCCTGGTCCCGGTGTTCGTGGCCCTCGTGGCCTCCCACCACTACGTCTGGGCGTTCTGGACGCTCGCGGTGCTCTTCTCCACCGACTGGGTGGACGGCTACGTGGCGCGGCGCTTCAACCAGATCTCCTCGGTCGGCACGTGGCTTGACCCGCTCGCCGACCGCCTCGCGCTGATCATCGTCTCGGCCACCTACGTGATCTTCCACGTGGCGCCGGCCTGGTTCGTCTGGGCCATCGTGATCCCGGACCTGGTGCTGCTCTTCAACGCGATCTTCCTCTTCAAGGGCAGCCCCGAGCTTCCCGTCTCGATCCTCGGCAAGATCCGCACGGCCTTCCTCATGGTGGCCGCGCCCCTCCTGCTCCTGGCCCAGGCCAACTTCTCCTGGGCCCCCGCGCTGCACGCCGTGTGCACCGTCATGCTGGCCATCGGTTCGGCCCTGCACGTCGCCGCCTCCGTCGGTTACCTGCTCGCCGCCCAAGCCAAGGCACGGCAGGCAAGGCAAGGCACGACGTCGGGCGCTCGCCAAGGCGAGCCGCTCGCCGACGCCGGGGGAGAGGGCTGATGGTCTGGCTGGCCGTTGCGTGCGCCGTCGCCTCCGCGGCGTTCCTGGCCTTCGGCACGCAACGCCAGAGCTCCGCCGTCCAGGCCGACACGGGCGGCCTCGACGTCAACTCGCGCGGCATGGTCCGCCTGCTGACCAATCCGCGCTGGCTCTTCGGCCTCCTGCTCATGGCCATCGGCATGCTGCTCAACGTGGCGGCACTGACCATGGCCCCGCTGACGGTGGTGCAGCCGCTCGGCGCGATCGCGCTGGTCATGACCACCATCATCAACTCGCGCGACCAGGGCATCACGATCAACCGGGCCACGTGGATCTCGATCATCGTGTGCATGACCGGCTCCGTGGCGTTTGTGCTCCTGGCGGTCAACGCGACCCACGAGGCCAAGCTCACGCCGCAGGCCGAGTGGACCGTGGTGGGGCTCCTGGCGATCGTGGTGGTGTTCTTCGGCGGCATCGCGTTCGCCCGGCGCCGCCGCCCGCACGGCGCGTTCTTCTACATCGTGGGCGCCGGCGTCCTCTTCGGCTTTACCGCCGTGCTCGTGCGCACCATCGCCGTGGCGATGACGCAATTCGACGGCGGCGTGCCGTTCTGGCTGCAGGTGCCGTGGATGCCGTTGCTCGCGATCATCGTGGCCGGCCTGATGGGCCAGTACTTCAACCAGAACGCCTACTCCACGGGGCCCCCGGAGCTGGTCATCGCCGGCCTGACCGTGATCGACCCCATGGTGGGCGTGGCGATCGGCGTCTTCATCCTGGGCGAGCTGCGCCCCGATGTGCATCCGGTCGTGGGTCTGTCCATGGCTGGCGCCGCCATCGTTGCTATCGTGGGGGTCGTTGCCCTGTCCCGGCACCACCCGGACGTCCTGGCGCGCAAGGAAAAGCGCTCCAAGGAGTAAGCGACCCGCGCCACCGCACCCGGTGGGCGGACCCGAAACAAGGAGTTCCCTCACGTGAGTGCCGAGCGGCCGCTGCGCATCCTCATCGCCTGCGACACCTACCCGCCGGACCTGAACGGCGCCGCCGTGTTCTGCTTCCGCCTGGCCAAGGCCATGAGCTCGCGGGGGCACGAGGTCCACATCGTTGCCGCGCGCACCGACGACGGCCCGAGCTTCGTTGAGCACCGCCCCGAGGCCACCGTGCACCGCGTGAAGAGCCACAAGGCGCCCACGCACGAGAGCTACCGCCTGTGCCTGCCCGTGACGGCAAACAAGGTCATCGCCGAGGTGATCGACGAGATCAAACCCGACGTGGTGCACATCCAGTGCCACTACATGATTGGCAACGCAGCGGAGAAGCAGGCCACCAAGCGCGGCCTGCGCCTCATCGCGACCAACCACTTCATCCCGGAGAACCTGGAGCCCTTCCTACCCTTCCCGCAGTGGTTCCTCAACATCGTCTCCAAGAACTCCTGGCGCGACATGGGCAAGATCATGGGCCGCGCGGATGTGGTCACGACGCCCACGCCGCTCGCCGCGCGCGAGATGCGCCTGCGCGCCGGGCTCGAGCACGTCTTGGCGCTGTCCAACGGCATCGATTCGGCCAAGTACGAGGCGCACGAGGGCGAGGAGATCGCCCACCCGGACCACCAGGTGGTGCTCTTTGCCGGGCGCCTCGCCGTGGAGAAGAACGTCGACGTCCTGATCCGCGCCATGGCCCGCCTCAAGGGCGCCAACCCGCCGCACCTGCGCCTCGTGGGCGAGGGCGAACAGCGGCCCAAGCTACTCAAGCTGGCCCAGGACCTGGGCGTGGAGGATCGCGTGCACTTCCTCGGCTTCGTCGACGACGAAACGCTACGCGCCGAGTACCTTGCAGCCGATGTCTTCTGCCAGCCGGGCACGGCCGAGCTGCAGTCCCTCGTCACGCTCGAGGCGCTCTCCGCCTCGCGCCCCGTGGTGCTCGCCAACGCGCTGGCGCTGCCGCACCTCGTCGACGAGGGCGTCAACGGCTACCTCTTCGAGCCGGGCAACGACGCCGACCTGGCCTCCAAGCTGGAGACGGTCCTCGACCTCTCGCCCGCGGACCGCGAGGCCATGGGCGCCGCAGGCCACGCCAAGGCGCTGCTGCACGCCGAGAAGAAGACCATGGACACCTTCGAGGACCTGTACCGCGGCGCCCCCGCCGCGAAGTACATGGACGCGTAGACGCCCCGTCCGGCGCGACGCAGGCGAGCCGCCCGCCCCGCCGGCCACGCGCCGTCGGGCACCGACATGCAAGGAGGGCCCCGCCAACCGGCGGGGCCCTCCTCGTTTCACGCGCGGCTCAGGGGTTGAGCGTCGAGGCGGTGCAGGTGACGCTGCCCGTGCCCGACTGCTTCGTCAGGCTCTTGCCGTCCACGGTGATCTCGCAGCCCACGGCGCCGCCGGTGGGGCTCGTCACCGTGAGGGCGAAGCCGTCGAAGCCCGTGACCTTGTCGTCCTTGGTCCACGTGCCGCTGAAGGTGTCCTCGGCCTGACCCTTGAGCGAGCCGTAGCTCAGGCTCGCCTGGCCGTCCGCGGTGGCCGAGTACGCCACGGAGAACTCCTTGTTCGACTGCTCCTCGACCTTGGAGACCACCATGGCCGCGAGCACCATGATGATGACGCCGACGACGACGGCGACGGCGCCCATGACGATGCCGGCGATGGAGGTGCCGTGCGGGCGTTGCTTCTGCAGAACACCCACGATGCCGAGCACGAGGGCCAGCACGCCCAGGCCGAGCCCGAAGACCGGGACCCAGCAGAAGACGAGGGCGACGATGCCGAGGACCAGCGCGGCGATGCCGAAGCCGTTGCCGGGGCGCGGGGCCGGCGGCACGGGAGCGCCCGGGTAGTACTGCGGCGGGAGGGGCTGCTGGGGCAGCGGCTGTTGCGGGTACTGCGCATCGAACGAGGGGGGCTGTTCGGCCATGGGGGGCTCCGGGGGTCGAGTGACATTCAACGATGCGCGGGTGCGCATGCTCGTGATCCTAGGCGGAGGGGGCGCCGCCCGCATCCCAGAGCGCGCGGTAGTAGGCCAGGAGCCTCGCGTCAGGGGCGATGCCGTAGGCCTCGAAGAACGTGGCTTCCCAGCCCGGCCCATAGTTGAGCGTGAGGTTGGCGGAGGCCACGGCAAGGTCGGCCCAGCGATCGGCCACGCCGAGCGAGCCGAGGTCCACGTGGGCGGCCCACCGACCGTCGTCGGTCAGGAGCGTGTTGGGCGCGCACGCGTCCCCGTGGCAGACCACGAGCCGGTCGATGCTCGGGGCCGGGCCCAGCGCTGCCCGGCCCGACGGCGGGAGGTCGCCCAAGCGGGACGCGGTGCCCCAGTCGAAGCGGCAGCCGGCGACGGGGAGTGCCTCGTGGAGGGCGCGCAGGCCCGCGCCGAGGGCTCGGACGGCCGGCTCGGGGGCGCTGATCCAGCGGCGGTCCACGGCGTTGCGGTACGGGAGCGCGGCCGTTACGAGCCACTCCTGCTTGCCGTCGCTGCCGTGGTCCACGACGCGGGGGACGGGGGTATGGGCGCCCGCCCAGCTCAGGCGGGCTGCCTCGCCTTCCGCTGAGTTCTCGTCATTGAGCGGGCCGCACTTGATGTAGACGGCGTCCGGCCCGTCGCCCGCCCGGACGGTCACGGCGCCCACGGCGTTGAGCCAGACGGGGTGGATGCGGCGGAGGCCGGCCAGCTCGAGGAGCTTGTGGGGGAGGAGGACGTCTGCCGGGGGAACGCTCACGGCACGAGTCTGGCACGCGCCTGGCCTGTCGCTGACCAGCCGCGGCCCGAGCCGCCGATAGGATGGAGGAGCGGCAAGCGCCCCTGGTGCTGCCGTGGAGGGGCGGTAGCTCAGTCGGTCAGAGCAGAGGACTCATAATCCTTGGGTCGTGGGTTCAAGCCCCACCCGCCCTACGAGAAGAGGCCCGGAACCAGCGCGGTTCCGGGCCCTTTGCTGTCCCGGGTTCAGCACTCCTGCGCGAGCATCACGATGATGTTGCTCGGCCCGGTCACGTAGCAGAGCTTGTAGACGTCCTGGTAGTTGGCGATGCCGCGCAGGGGGCGGTGCCCGAGCTTCGCGATGGCTGCGAGCGCCGCCTCCAGGTCCGCTACCCGAAAGCCGAGCCGATGCATGCCGATGTCGTTGGGGCGGGTGGGGCGGGTTTCGATGGCCTGCGGGTGCAGGTACTGGAACAGCTCCACCCACCCGTGGCCATCCGGCGTGGCCAGCACGGCCAGCATGGCGTGGTTGCCGTCCAGATCCACGGCCTCGTCGCTCCAGCCCCCGCTCACGGTGTCGCGGCCGACCACTCGCAGGCCGAGCGCGGAGAAGTAGTCGATGGCCTCATTGAGGTCCCGAACGGCGATGCCCACGTTGTCCAGATGCACCTTCATGGCGGTCAGCGTAGGCCCGGAATGGCGGGGAAAAAGGCCTCTCGCCGCACGCTGTGGGGCCCGCCGATTCTGGGCCGACGGCCGGCGTTCATCCGCCCGTCATCCCTCACAGAATCTTCCCATCAACAGGTGGTCTTGCGGGGGCTCAAGAATGAGATATAAAAAGTCCTGGCCTCATCCCCGGACACCCACCGGGGACGCTTTTCTCAAGCTGTGACCCCCTGATGTGCGCTGATCCCGCGCCGAACGTGACTGAACTTTCGTGCTTCGGGGCCCTCACCCCTTTTCAGCCCTTCCTTTCAGGATGGAGTCACGCCCGTGTCCGTGTCCCTTGCCGCGCTCTCGCACGCCCACATCGATGAGGTGGTTCACCTCATTCAGGCCCCCGCTCGCCGCATGTTGGCGGACGCTGGCGCCTCGCCCGAGGCGGCGCTCGCCCGCGTTGCCCGCCTCAAGGGACCCGAGCAGATCCGCGAGATGCTCGAGCGCCCGGCCCCCGACGTCCTCCTCGGGGCCCGCGACGAGCACGGCGAACTGATCGGCGTTGGCGGCCTCAAGATGACAGCCCCCGGCACGGCCGAGATGCACACGCTCTACTTGGCCGAGGCGGCCCAGGGCCGTGGCATCGGTCGACTGCTCATGCAGGCCCGGATCGAGCACGCCCGCCGCGCAGGCCTCGACGTCCTGCACCTGCGCACGGCCACGAGCAACGTGCGGATCCAGCGCCTGGCGGCCTCGCTCGGCTTCACGCTGCACGAGTACCTCGATTCCACGACCATGCCCGGCGTCGCCTGGCAGATCTGGCGCCTGCCGCGCCTGCAGTCGCTCGTCACCGCGCCGGTTGGCCCCAACGAGGACCTGCTGCTCCCGGCGTAGCCCCTGCGGCCTGGACCGCTGAGCCGGGCGGACGGCGCGCGGCGGGCCTACCGCACCGCGGGCCGGTTGGCCTATGCTCAGGCGTTCGCTGTGCCGCCCGGCCGCCCCCGCCGTTCGGTTCCCTCCCTGCCCAGAGGTCTTCCATGCCGTCGCCCACTGTTTGGCGCCTCGCCCTTGTCCTTGCCGTCCTGTCCGTCATCGCCACCGTTCTCAACGTGGTGCACGGTGCGGCGATCGGTGGCCAGGCCGTTGGCCTGGCCGCGACGCTCGTCGCCGTCTTTGGCGCCGCTTGGTACACCGTTGGAACGGGCTTCCCCGGCGCGCTGAGCCCCGGCGCCAAGGGCGGCGTGAGCGGCCTCGTGGCCTCCGGCTTCGCCCTGACCCTCATCACCGGTTTCTGGTCCGCCGTGCAACAGCGCTTCAACCCTGCGGCGTGGGAGCTGGGCGCCGTGGTGTCCCTCGTCCTCTACGGCGTCATCTTCCTGCTGGCCTGCACCCTTGCCTTCTGGTGCATCACGGAGCTCGTGGTGCGCGATCGGGCCAGGAACCGCGGCGACGAGGTGAGCGGCGATCCGGGCGCGGATCGTGTGAGCACCAGCGCGCAGGTCAATGACTGACGAGGAATCCATGATCCAGCCCGACAACGAGCCGCCGACGACCCTCTCCGGCCGGCAGGTGAGCCTGCTCCACGGCGACTACGCCGCGAGCAGCGCCACGGTGGGGGCGTCCCTCCGGGAACTCTCTTGGCGCGGGCGGCCGCTCGTGCGCCCGTGGTCCGCCCATGGCCTGCGTCCCGTCTACTCCGGTTCCGTTCTGGCCCCGTGGCCCAACCGCGTGATCGACGGCGCGTACGACTGGGAGGGAGAGCCCCGGCAGCTGGCGCTGAGCGAACCCGCACGAGGTCATGCACTGCACGGCCTGCTCGCCCGGAGCGAATTCCAGATCGCGCAGCGCACGGCCAGCACGGTGCGCCTGCGCAGCGTCATCGAGGCCCAAGAGGGCTACCCGCACCGCGTGCTCGTGGAGCTTGAGTACGTGCTGGGGGGACAAGGGACTCGAGACCACCGCGCGGGCCGAGCTGCTCGCCGGCGGACCGGCACCGTTTGGCTGGGGCACCCACCCGTACCTGTGCGCCCCCGGCGGCAGCGCGGACGCCTGGAGCCTGACGCTCGCCGCCGATACGGTGCAGCTGAGCGAGGGAGAGCGGCTGCTGCCGTCGGAGCTCGTGCCGGTGGAGGGCGGCGCTTTCGACTTCCGCACGCCCCGCAGCCCGCGCGGTGCCTTCATCGATCACGCCTTCACCGGGCTCAAGCGCGACGACGCGGGCTTGGCCCACGTCGAGGTGCTCGACGCCGAGGGCGTGGGTGTGCGCATGAGCTGGGGCCGGGAACTTGGCTGGGTGCAGATCCACACCGCCGATCGTCCCGAACCCGAGCTTGACCGCACGGGCCTGGCGGTGGAACCGATGACGTGCCCGCCCGGGGCCTTCAACTCGGGGACCGACGTGATCCGCCTCGAGCACGGGACGCCGCACGAGGCGGCGTGGGTGATCCAGGCCGTCGGCTAGGCCGTGTTGCTAAAGGTGCTGGTGAGCCAGTGGAGTGTCGCGGCGAGGCGGAGGCCGGCGTGGTAGTTGCGGGCGGTCTTGTCTGAGCGCATCGCGATCCCGCGCCATTGCTTGAGCTTGTTGAAGCACCGCTCGACGACGTTGCGGCCGCGGTAGCGGACCCGCTGCTGGTCACCGAAGTCGA
>NZ_QQXK01000024.1 GCF_003575975.1 Galactobacter valiniphilus
GAGGTGTTCGTCGCGTGGCAGTGCGCCCAGCAACTGCGTTCCGCCTACCACCAGAAGGACCTCGCCGAGGGGCGGCGAATCGCCGAGAAGGTCGTCGACACATTCCACACCTGCCCGACCCCCGAGATCGCCCGCCTTGGCCGCACCCTCCGCCGCTGCCGGGCTGCGTTCCTGGCCTACTTCACGACCGGACGATCATCGAACGGCGGAACTGAGGCCGTGAACGGGATCATCGAGCTTCACCGCCGCCTCGCCCGCGGCTTCCGCAACCAGCACAACTACCGGCTCCGCATGCTCCTCGCCGCCGGCGGACTCACCCCATGACCCCCCACCGGATGTCCGAAGAGCCGCATAACCGAAGCCGGCCTGGCCAAGATCCGCGAGGCCGAACGCAAGGGCAAGGCCGAGGTGATCGAGAAGGTCAACAAGTACTTCGGCGACCTTGACCCCGACGACGTGGCCAACGCCGCCGAACGCTTCGAGCACATCCTGGAAGCGGTCTCCAAGGACCCAGCCCTGCAACAGCAGGCTGCCAACAACCCGGCGGAGGACCTGGTCCACTCCCCCGGCGTCATCCGAGCCATCGAAGACGCCCAGTGGCAGGTCGACGAAACCGAAAAGCGGATCACCGACTTCATCCAGCAGCAGGACCCCATGGTGATCCTGGAATTCCTGCTGAAGGAGATGGATCTGTACGGTCGACTGCGCCGAGGTTCCTCCACCGCGTAGGACCTGACCAAAGAGGAGTGGCGCGCTGCTTCAGCAGCGCGCCACTCCTCTTGTTACGCCATGTCGGGTTCGAAATGGGTCAGGACGTCTCGAGGAATCGGAGCCTCCAACTCGAAGTCCATCACCACTACGGGGTGCCCCTGTCCGTCCGACGACGGCATCGTCTGTTCACGGGGATTCGAAGCCTCAGCCGTACCGACGTAGTAGAAGTCTGATCCGTCCGCATCGTCCTTCTTGATGAAGATGTGCTTGGTGATCGACGGGTCGAGCACCCCCTGCACCTCTTCGCTTGCAAGCGTTCGATTCGAACGACTGAACCACGTCAGATGCTTCGCGTCCTCGATGCGGTCGCCGTAGGCGGTGCTCTCCGAGACGCTGTCGCTCTTGTGATACGTGATGAAGATGGGACAGCTGTTTGTCGCGCGGTCCACCTTGTACCCATAAATCGTGGACGTCTGATTCGTCGGCCAGTTCAGCTGGCGCGCAGCGTCCTTACGGGAATATTGCCGGCCCGGGGTGAAGGTCCTTGAGCTGTCGTATCGATCGGCGACGACCTGCATGCCGGTGCTGACGATGTCGCTGACTTCGTTCCTGAACTCATCCTCTTCCAGGAATTCGAGAATCTCCTCCGTCAGGGTCATCGATCCGTCCGGGTGAACACGAACAATCGGCTGTCCGTACTTCGTCCGCTCTTGCTGAGTCGAGAAATCGCCGCCCAGGACCCTTGCCACGCTCTCCAGTGATTCCTCGGCTCCATCGGCACGAACTCTAGCAACAACTCGCATGAGATCGTCTCGGCTAACGTCCTCCTCAGCGTCGATCAGCTCCCACAACACCTTGAGTTCGTGGGGGCGCTTGGAAAGCAGACCTTCGGCGGTCAGGTTGCCGAGCACTTCCAACTGCCGGGGTGTAAAGGGAGTCGTGCCGTTGACCTTGGCTTTGAACGCCGCGTAGCTTCCCAGCGCGGACGCCACGATGGTTGGATCCGGCGCATCCCTTACCCAAAAATCCATCAGTCGCGGAGCCCCTTCGAGACGCTGCTTCAGAATCTCGTACTGTTCCTTGAGGTTCCTAAACCCGTCGAGTTTCACCTTCGACAGCGAGTCCAGCACCCGGGCACGGGAGATCTCATCGAAGTGCACGGACGAGAGCTTGTGCAACGCCCCATCCTCGAGCGCAGTGGCCAAGGATCGACGGATCGAGTCCTTATTGAGCGACTTATCCCCGAGCAGGGCGATCGGGATCATGAAGTTATTGGAATAGTTTCCGATGAAATCGATGACGACCACGGATTCTTTGCCTTCGGCTTTTCGCAGGCCTCGGCCCAACTGCTGCAGGAAGACGATGGGCGACTTCGTTTGGCGCAACATCACCACCTGGTTCACTGTAGGGATGTCGACACCTTCGTTGAAGATATCCACCGTGACCAAGTAGTCAAGCGCACCGTTTTCCAGCTCCTCGACTGCGGCCTCACGAACTGCCTGCGAGTCGGAACCCGACAACGATCGCGCACGAAGCGGGCGGCCGAAGAGCTCCCGAGAATTCAGTTGGTCGGCAACTGCTGCAGCTTCTTCATTTCGGCTGCAGAAAACGAGCCCCCGGACGGGCAGCGCGGCCGAGACTCGTCTGGAGACCTCGCGAAGAATGTGGTCGACACGCTCATCCGACACCAGCGTCCCCAGCGGCGCATCCACCCACACCGTCTCGCCAGACTCGGTGACATAGTCAGTCACTCCATAGTAATGGAAGGGCGCCAGCAGCTCCGCCTCCAGCGCGTCTGCCAGGCGAATTTCGTACGGGACCTCGCGGTTGAACAGCTCGTAAATGTCTTCGCCGTCAAGGCGATCCGGCGTCGCCGTCATTCCCAGCACAAATTGCGGACTGAAGTAGTCCAGAATTTCCTTGAAGGATTGCGCTCCGGCGCGGTGCGCCTCATCAATGACGATGTAGTCAAAGGCGTCCTGGGCAAGGAGGCCCGCTGCGGTGAGCTGCCGCAAGCTCTGGGCCGTAGCAAAGACGTAGCGTCGATCGGCCTGCTTGGATGAGCCACTCACCAAACCGTAGTCATCCGCTGTCCCTCCCAACACCGTGCGGTAGGCCACCATCGACTTCTTCAGAATCTGCTCCCGGTGCGCCACAAACAGCAGTCGTCGAGCACCAAAATTGCGTACGTCCAGCGCCGACAGGTAGGTCTTGCCCGTACCGGTAGCGGAAATGATCAGTGCTCGCGGCGCCTCGTTCTCTCGGGACTTGGCGATGGCCTCCAACGCCTCGGCCTGCATCGTGTTGGGGACGATGACCGAACGGGACGGATCATCATTCCCGGGTGACGAGCCGAACTGCTGCACGTCCTCAAGCGCAGCATCCATTGCCAAATCAAGACTGCCCTCGACCTCGCGCCCTCGAACAGGCGGCTTCCACGATTCACGGTATCCGGCGACCCACTCTTCCGTGAGTGGCACGGACTGCTCTAGTTGCCGGCCGAAGCCGTCCTCGAGCTCTTGTGCGAGCGCACTTCCTGGAAGCGCGGAGACTCGCAAGTTCCACTCAACGTTGCCGTTCAAGGCACTCTGGGTCAGGTTTGAGCTGCCCAGGAAGGCGGTCACTCCTGCTGCTCGGTGGAACAAATAGCCCTTCGGGTGATAACCCGTGCCGCGGTAGATGTAGGTGTGGATGCCGTACTCACGTAGGTTCAGCAGGTCCGTGAACACCTTTGGGTCGTTGAATCCAAGGTAATCGGAGGTGACAATCGTGCCCCGCACGCCGTCGGTCCGGCCGAGCCGCGTGAGCTCGGCCCGCAGCCGCTGAAGTCCGCCCAGGGTCACGAAGGCAACCGACATTTCAAACCGGTCCGCCAGCTTCAGTTCATGGTTAAGCGCGCTGAGCATGTCTCGCCCGGCACTGTTGTCAAGCAATTTTGGCTGCATGCCTGGAGCATGCCGGTGCCCGAAATCCTGCTTGTCCAAGAATCCGACGCGAATCGAAGCCTCGAGGTCGTCGGCGGCGAAGTAGTCAGCTGGCACCCATCTGCCTTTCTTGCAGGAGCATCACCGCCGGGATGTCAGCGGGAGCCCAGTCGAGAGTCATCATGTCCTCGGGGGGCAACCAACGCACCTCCGTGTGCTCTGTCAGGCGAGGTTGCCCCTCTTCCAAAGTGCACAAGAACGTGGTAAGGATGACGATTCCAAAGTCATAATCATGTTCAGTAGTGACAATAAAATCACCGACAGAAATTGAACACAGTAATTCTTCATTTATTTCTCGCTCGAGAGCGGCCTGGGGCGATTCCCCTTCTTCGATCTTCCCGCCGGGGAACTCCCAGAGCCCGGCCAGGCTGCCCTTGCCCCGCTGAGCGCACAGGATGTGGCCGTTCGAGCGGTCCAGGATCACGGCGCCCACAACATTGATTCGTTTGGTCATGCTTGCCATTCTCCCGCGTCCCGGCCTCGAGCTCGGCAGCGTCAGATCCCAGGCGGCAGCATTCGATGGTTGAGCGCCCTCCACACCACACCATCGACCGACCGGTTGAGCCTCGCTGCCACATCTTCGATTGCGACCCCAGACTCAATGAAGCTGCGCATCAGGTCTAGTTCTTCCTTCTCGTAACCCTTGCGGTGTCCGCTGCCGTTGCCCAGCGGCTTCAGGATGTCTCTTCCCGAGTAGCCGTAGACCGTCCTCGCAAGCCTGCGAACCACCTGCTTCTGGTCGATCCTCATGCGAACGGCGATCGCCTTCACTTCGAACCCGTCCGCTGCCAGTTCCCGAGCGCGGGCGTCTTCAGCCGCGGTCCACTCACGGTCGGCTTCCGCGTACGGATCCTTGAGCGGGGCCCCTGCGCTCTTCGGGCCGGTTCTCGTCACGATGGTGGCATCCGGAGCCGTGCGGGTCACCTTGGTTGCCTTGGCAACCTGCGGCTCTGGCTGAGGCCGCGCCGCTTGCGGCTTGCTCGCGGGCGCCGGTTCGGACCGACCCTGAGTTGGAGTCTCGGCATTTCGCGTCGGCTTCGGAGCGGGGCGAGGAGTGGGTTTCGGGTGCGCAGCGGCCGTCAGAGTTTCCGTACGGGGCGAGGGGTGACCTGGCCGTTCCGGGGACGTTTCAGTCGCCTTGGCAGGACGATGCACAGTCTCGGTGAGGCCCACGCGCTCCGTCGCTCGGGGGCCCGACACGTACTGGCCGTCGTCACTCATCCTGACGGGTCCGCGTTCGGGTCTGGTCCTCTTAGCCCGCGGGGGTGTCGGCTTCGGAGAAGAGTCGCGAGGCGGCTCACGGGGTGTCGACGCCGGCGCCGGCGCCTCCGGGACCGGAAGACTCGGCGCCGCCGGGGCCGGACGCGTCGACGGTTCACCGGCCGCACCACGGCCCGGAGCCTCGACGTTGTCCTCCCATGCCGTTCCACAGGCCACTGGTTCGATCAACGGCGTCGCGACAGGTTCCTCACCCTCATGACGCCGGCGCGCCCATTGGCTCCCCACGAGGAATCCCAGGCTGAAGGCCAGGCCAACCACGACCAGAAGGGTCGCCACCCACATCACGTCACTCAGTTCCACGCAGAACACTCCATATTCGTTCCCTTCAATCGACGCAGCTACTTCCCTACTCGGCTGCCTCGGCCGACACCGCCGGCGGCCACGTTCGCACTCTTCGCTGCGCTCCCAGCCGCTCAGCCGCTCAGCCGCGAGAATCCACCAGCTTCCAGCACTCGGCCAACCGAGTCCTCACATTGGCGGTCCGATTCCGAAATCCAAAGGTCCCCAAGACCTTGTACTCGAGCTCAACACGCTCAAGTCCCGGATACCGCGAGCGCAGGAAACGGGCCGCATTGGCGAGTTCTTCGACGGGGATTTCAGCGAAGGGCCTCGGCTTACCTCCGCTGTGCGGCCTAAATTCGGCCCACGTCGCGCGATCGATCGACTCAGGCCACAAGAAACCACGGTTGTCCGGCTGCACCGCGATGTTCTCGACCTGACGCAGGACTGCGTTCTTTCGCTTCTTCTCGACGCGTGTGAGACCGAACGCGTTGCAGACGAGAATTGCGACTCGATCCTTGAGCACAGGACCCTCGAATTCCACGATTTCCTGGATCGCTGCCCTGACACTCTGCGAGTGCTTCCGCACTTTCAGATTGTCCAACACCGACACATCACCAAGCAGGGCCATCGGCCACGGCTCGAACCCTGCCCGGTGCCGCCCGAGCACGCCAGCACGGTCGCCGTCCGGATTCTCGAGGACCTCTTCGTCAGCGGGCGGCGCGTATGCCTTGGTCTCCTCGGCAGCGTCAGCTTTCTGCCCAACTGGATCAACATCCACGCTGATCGCTGGGGGCGCCTCACCGAGCCGCGGGATGTTGTCGCGCAGTTCGGTCGCACCAGCGACGCCTTCGGCGTCTCCGAAGTGGTCAAGCAGACGCACCACGAAGTCGGCTGCACGCCAGGCATCGAGGAGATCCATCTCGTCTTCGGGGTGGGCCAGGTGATTACGCACGATGCGCAACTCGCTGCCGAGCGTCGACACGGTGCGTTTGCGGTCATCTAGCGGGTAGCCCAGCTGTCCCAGTCGTTCGGTCAGCAGCCTGAGCTGCGCGTGCGGGTCATCCCTGCTGTAGTGGCCCGGCACTTTGCCCTTGAGCCGGTCGAGTTCGGACAGCAGCTCCGTCCAGGCCAGGCCGTTCAGTACATGTGCCAGCCGAACGTCCAGAATCGGGGCAAGCCGGCTGGCAAGCAACGTCAAAGCGCGCCCTGCCAACTCCCTTGTGGACAACTCCATGATTTCCCTTTCACGAGCAATAACGCATCGAAACTAACGCGAAGCTGCCGATAGCCACGGGCGACTCGACGCTTATGTCGATACTTCGTCTACAAGAACAGTGTTTTTGGTCCGGGCGAGCCCCAGCCTGACGAGGTGGGTGTCAGTCGCGGTCGCAGGCGAGCAGTCCAACGGCCTGCAGCGAAGCCACGAGCGACTCCGGCGTACTCGGGTCGATGCGGTGCAGATTGCCGGACAGATGCTCCGCCGGCCCCACGACCACGACCGGCGTGGGCCAGTCCCAGCGGCCCTCCCACGGAACGTCGTCACGCGGGCCGGCGAGGGCCAGCAGCTCGTCATCGAGCAGGGTGCGGCCGGCCTGGGCCTGGATCGCCGAAGCGATCTCCGGGTGGGCGTCGTGCATCAGGTAGCGGCACTGCATCTCCTCGGCCACGTCCACGGCGAACTCGTGACGCAGGTGAGCGGCCAGCTCCCCCGTAACCGAAGCGTGCAGCGGGATGAGCTCGGCGAGCAGCTCGGCGGGCGACGTCGACTCGACGTCCAGGGGCTGGGACTTCAGCACGTGGTGGGCAGGGCAAGACATGGATCCTCCTGGGAAAGCGTGGGAAGCAAGCGCCGCTTCACGGTGCGAGTGGGGCGCATGAGGGTGCACGACGTCGCCCGCTTGGCTTCCTGTTTGAAGCCGCGGGTGAGGCGTGGGTGAGGTGAGGTGCCGCCGTCCCGGCGCACCGGCTACGGCCCTTCGTGGGCGCGAGGCGGTGAGGCAGGGACGGCGGAGCCGCCCGGGGTCATTCCGGGTGGGGACGCGCCGGCATCAGCGTTCGGCGCTGGGTGCCCAGGGGCACTCTCCCGGGCGACGGCTATGCGGCCGTGCGCGGGAGGGCGATCTGGGCTAAGTCGCCCGCTCTGGCGGCGTGTGCGCCGCTGGCGGGGTGGGGCGCCGGTCCGTGCACGGCACGGGCGGCGGGAGGGAGGACGGTCGTTTCAACCATCACTCGCACCGATGCCTCGTTCGAGGCGGCTATCGCTTTGCGACCGAAGGCGCGCAGGGCCGCCTTCGGGAAAACAACCGAGCGCGGCGTGGCGCCCGCTCGGTTCAGCTGCCGGGCCGGCTCAAACGAGCGGCCCGCGGTGCGGTGCTGGGGGTGAATCGACGTTCCTTTCCTCGGGGACATGGCCTCCGGCGGGTGCTGTCCGCCAGGTGATGACAACCATCATGGAGGGGTCTGACACTTTGGTCCAGCCGGGTCACCTGGGCGGTTTTTCTTAGTTTATTTTTCCGGGGGATGACCCCGCGTTCTGCCGTCTCCGCTGCGCAAGAGAACCTCATTTGTCACCCCACGGCGGATCCATCGAACTGATGTTCGCTTTTCGTTTCGGAGAGTTAATGGCATTCTTTCTTGCCATGAACAAGTTTATTCCTGCGGCCATGGTTGCCGCGCTTGCGCTCACGGTGACCGCGTGCAGCACCGTCGAGCCCGCCGACTCCAGCGCACCGCCCGCCGTGGTGTCGTCCCCGACCCCCACCGAGCAGTCCCTGGAAGCCGAGCCGCCGGCCAGTTCCTCGTCCGTAGCAGAGCCCAGCTCTGAGACCGCATCCCCGGCGCAGAGCGAGGACGTCGTCTTCGGCCAGACTGCGTCATGGCAGGACGGGATCTCCGTTGTGCTCTCCAAGCCGCGCAAGTTCACTCCGAACGAATACGCCGCTGGCGTGGAAGGCAAGAAGCACGTGGTCCTGGACGTCACCCTGACGAACGGCACCGCCGAGAAGTTCGATCCCACCTCGTTCCACTTGGCTGCACAGTCCGGCGACGGCGAGGCGTCCCAGATCTTTGACAGCGCCAGCGGCGTGGGCGAGTACCCCCAGACCCAGCTTCGCGCGGGCAAGAGCGTGAAGTGGAAGATCGCGTTCTCCGTTGAGGACTACAACGATCTGGCCGTCGACGTCACTCCGGACTTCGATCACGACACCCAGATGTTCACGTTCTGAGTGTGCCAATCACCAAGGGCGGGGCGGATCATGTCGATCCGCCCCGCCCTTGCTTCAGTTCACCGCCGCCAACACACCGGGCAGTCAAGCCAGAGGTCCGCCACGTCCTACGGCGGGGCCGCCTCGAGGAATCACGAGCTCGACGCCGGGGCCGTAGCTGGCTCGACAACGAGACCGACCCTTGGATGATATGGACGTTTTGGGCGTTTTGGGCGATCATGGATTCATGGCCACGACGAACACCATCACCCCGAAGGTCATCGACGCGCCCCAGGACCTCAAAGAGTTGTTGAACCTTTCAAAGTTCCTTGAGAGCCACGACTCGCCCGCGCTCCTGCTCGGCCCCGACGGCGAGCAGGTTTCCCTGCCCTTGGCGGTCTATGAGGTGCTCAGGCAGGTCGCCACAGCCATGGAGCGGGGCTCTTCTGTCAGTGTTCAACCACTCGACCGGCAGCTCACGACCCAGCAGGCGGCCGAGCTCCTCGGCATCAGCCGAAACACCCTGATCAGGCTGCTTGACGAACACGAGCTTGCCTTCGAGCGGCTCGGAGCGTCCAGGCATCGCCGGCTCAGGTTGAGCGACGTGCTCGCCTATCGAGAGCGAAAGAGACAAGATCGCGGTAGCCGGCTCAACGAGATGACCCGGCAGGCCTTCGAGGACGGCCTCTACGACGTAGATGCTGCGGACTATCAATCCGCGCTGCGCGCCGCCCGCAAGGGCTGAACGCGATGGCCCGCTACGCGGCGTTCTTGGACGCCTGCACCATCGTGCCCTTGGCACCCTGTGACACGTTGCTGCGGATGGCTGATGCCGGGGCGTTCCGCCCGCTGTGGTCGGCGCGTGTCCTCGATGAGGCCATGCGGGCCCTCGTGCGCATCCACCCCGGAGTCGACCCGAGCCGTTTCCAGAGCCGCTTCAACTCGATGAACCACGCTTTCGACGATGCGCTGGTCTCAGGCTGGGAACCCCTCGTCGGCGCGTTGGAGCTTCCCGACCAGGATGATCGTCACGTCGTTGCTGCGGCACTGCTTGGCAGAGCCGACGCCATCGTCACAGCCAACGTGAAGGACTTCCCCTCCACGGTGCTCGGTCCGCTGGGACTGGAGGCGGTGACCGTGGACGACTTCCTCCTCAACCAGTTGGGGCTGAGCGAAGCATCCACGCTAGCGGTCGTCCGTGCGCAGGCAGAAGCCATGCGGCACCCGCCGGTCGAGTTGGATGAGCTTCTCTCGCGCCTGAGGCGGAGCGGCGCACCGAAGTTCGCGGCAGCCGTCGACGCTCTCACCGGAGACGACGCCGACACGCAATCAGCGTAGCGAAGCATGGCCGCCACGGTGGCCGGTCCCGGCGGCAGAGAGCGACTGCCCCCTGTTCACCGTTGCGAGCCTCGAAGCTGCATCGACCGCCGCCCATTCGTGCACGCGGCGGATTCCCGTTCGTCTCACGCGCCGGTCACCCTCCGGAACACGTCCTCGCCGCCGATCTCCAGCAGGTCCTGCGGGTTCCCCACGACCACCAGCTCGCTGCGCGCCCTCGACAGCCCCACGTACAACTTCTGGGTCGCCAGAGCGTTGTCCGGGTCGTCGTTCAGCGCCAGCACCACCACGGGTCGCTCGAGGCCCTTGAACCCCAGCACGTGCCCGTAGAACACCTCGTCGCCGGCAAAGAACGCGTCCCAGTACCCGGCCGGGCCCACGGCGTCCACCTGCGCGATCTGCTCGCCGTGGCGCCGCCCCGTGGTCAGGAGGGCGACGTCCCCAGGTGACCACCCGGCGTCGAGCATTGCCTCCACCTGATCATCCGCCGCCTCCGTCACGGAGGCGCCCGCCGCCACCGGCACAAAGCGCACCGGGACGCCCGCGTCCATGCGCGCGATCTGCTCCACCGGCGTGAGCGGCGCGAAGCACTCCGCGATCGTCGCCGTGTTGCGCAGATTGTCATCCAGCGGGAACGGGCTCAGCGTGATGGGCGAGGACCCCTCGCGGTCGAACACCTTCTGATGCGCGTCGGCGAACACGAACAGCTCGCCGTCCTCGCCGCCGAGCAGGCAGAGGGTCAGGCCCTCCCACCACGAATCGGCGAAGTCCTGCGCCTCGTCCACCACGATCGCCTCGAAGCGGTGCTCATCCGGCAGCTCGGCGGCCAGCTCGGCCAGGCGCCGCGGGAGCACCTCGTCGTAGTACTGCGCGATCTCCTCGCGCGTCCCTTCCGGCTCAGCCTCGGCTCCCAGCAGCACGGGCAGATCGTGGAAGAGCCCCACGAACTGCGGGCGTTCCTCCGGCGGCCACCCGGCCACGGTGAGCTCGAAGTGCCGGGCCAGGCCGCGCGAATAGCAGACGAGCGCCACGCGCTTGCCGGCGCGCACCTGATCGCGCGCCTTCATGAGCGCCAGGTGTGTCTTGCCGCTGCCCGCCCCGCCAATCAGCTGCGCCCGGTGCTGGAAGCGCAGCAGCGCGAGCACCTTCTCCTGCTCGCGCGTGAGCTGATTGCCCGCGTCGGTGATCTCCTGCGAACGCAGCTGCGCGTTCTCCACGGCCTTGTGCGTGGCGCGCAGCGTCTTCAGCACCACCGCCGTCTGCTTCTCAGTCAGCACGGACGCGCTCGCGCCCTGCTTGCGCAGGGCCTCGGCCAGGAAGCCGGCCAGGTGCTCCACATCCTGCGCGAAGGCCACCAGGTGCCGGGGCGCGTCAGGCACCGCCCACTTGGGCGGCGCCTGGGTATAGGGAAGCACGACGACGTGCGTGATCCGTCCCAGGCCAAAGGACACCCGCGACTTCAGGAACTCGGAGAGCTCGTGCTTGGCCTGGCGGACCTGCTCGATGGGCGACTTTGCGAGGGCTCGGCGGCCCGAGCCGTCGGACTGGAACCACTCGCCGTCCTGCACCGAGACGGTGCCGCCCTTGACCTCGAGCGCGACCACGCCAACCTCCGGCCAGAACACGAGGAGGTCGATCTCCACTTCGCGGGCGTGATCGGTAATGCGCTGGCCCACGAGCACCGTGGCCTCGTCGGGGAGCTGCTCAACGAGCGCTTCCCAGACGGTGCGCTCCGACTGCGTGGCGAATTCCGGGGCCTCGGGGATGCTGGTGGCGGTCACTGCTTTCCCGAATCCTCGCCAACTCGCTTCTCCATCCACACCAGAATGTCGAACACGCGCAAGGCGCTCAGATCCGGGTGTCCGGCCTCGCGCCCGAGATCGAGGAGTGTTCTTTCAACCTTTCGCTCATTCCGTGAAAGCGCCTCGTGAAACTCGCGCCACTGCGCGGCATCCGATTTGAGACCCAACACCGACTTCACGAACGAGTCGTAGATCGGAATGAGCTGCGGACGCTTGCGCGCCATCAGCTTTGACGTCATCACCACACCGATTCCGTCCACTCCGTGGATGAGCTTCCACAAGCGCATCGCTGGCGCATCCTTCGAGTGCAGTTCATCCACCTCGTCCTCCTACAAGGAAGCCAATGGCCTGTCAGGAAGCTTGGCCAGCAACATAGACAGCTCCGTGGCGTGAGTGACGAGAAGCGCCTTCGATTGTTCCCATGCCAGTGGCACCGACAGAGTCCACAGCGCGGCAAGGTCGCTCACATCCACATGATCTGGCCCATTACCCTCAATGGTCAGAGTTTGGAAGGCGGCACCCGTGTAGCCACCCCCAGCCATGTAGGTCCGCAAGTTGCCGAGGTGCCAAGCCTTCCCTTCCGCCGTATCCAGGTTCAGCAGGAATTCTTCAAACTCGTCAGGCAACTTCACAGGCATTGCGTCTCGCTTCCGCGGCGTTCGACAGGGTTACGCCCATCCTGGCCGCAGAAAAGGGAATTGCCTAGTGCTGGCTAAGTGTCGCAGCCCTCTGCCACCATTCATCTCAACTGAAGGGGCTACTTGACCGAACAGAACGAGTTCACCATTGTCGGCAGGGGCAGCGAGGCGCCCATCGAGACGGCCATCCGCGAGCACCTTGCCGCGGACGGCTGGTCCGTCGAGGACCGCCCCAAGGCCACGGGCGTGGACATCCTCGCGCACCGCGACGGGCGGCGCCTGCTGATCGAGGTCAAGGGCAACACGGGCTCCAACTCGGGCCTGGACGTGCAGACGCTCTACGGTCAGATCCTGGAGCGCATGGTGGATCCGAGCGACGAGTTTGCCCTCGGTTACCCCACGGCCGTCCGTTCCAAGATCGACCGCGTCCCGGCCCGAGTCCAAGCACTGCTCGGTCTGACCTTCTTCGAGGTGGACGAGAACGGCGCGGTGACCCGCCGCGATCCGTCCTGAAGAAAGTGACTACCGCGCTCCGGCCACCACGCCCCGCAACGCTGGCCGTCCCCTAGGAGTAGGCCGAGGAACGCCGCGTCACAAACACCGTTAGACGCACACTCACCGCTTTGCCCCAATCCCTGGTGAAATGGTGGGCACGCGGTCCCGGGACGCCCCGGGGCCGCGAACCAGCATTCACGCTGTCCAGGGGGAACACGCATGAAGAGCACGCTCCGGGTCTCCGCCGCGGTCGCCACCGCCGCCTGCGCCCTCGCCCTGGCCGCCTGTTCGGCCGAGGAGGGCATCCCCGGCGTTCCCGGGCTGGGCAGGACCCCCGGCCCCGCCGTCACCTTCACCGAGCGCGGGCCCGAGCCGTGCGGCGGCTCGGGCGAGGCCTACTGCACCCCTCCCCCGGAGACCAGCCAGGCGCCGACCACCGCAGCGACTCCAACGGACACGGCCGCCACAACAACGCCGGCACCCACCACCCCGGCCACCACCCCAGCGCCAAGCACCACGGCAACCAGCCCGAGCCCAACGAGCACCGAGAAGTCCCGTGCCTACGGCCTGCTCTACACGGACGACAAGAACAAGTACATCGACTCCAAGGTGCCCTTCATCGCCGGCGTCGTCACGCGCGAGACCAGGGCGATCTCCGCGAGCTACGCCTTCGAGCGCATGGACGTCGACTACAAGTGCCCGGGCACCGACGCCCCGGAACCCGAAAACGGCCACTTTGTGCGCGTCTTCTACTTCCTCGGCAACTCCAAGGCCGATCGCGCGACCGGCCCCACCCTTGACGTCACGGCCCACACCTGGAGGTTCCTCGATGAGGACGGCACCCCGTGGATGGGCAACCTCGTCACGCGGGCGGCCCTGAGCTGCTCCGGGAAGACGTCCGAGTCCTGGGGAGGCACCGCCAAACCCGGCTGGATCGCCAGCGGCACCCTCGTCTTCGACGTCCCGTCCACCTCCGGCATCCTGCAGCACACCTTCAAGGAGGGCATAGGCGGCTGGCGCTTCCCCGTGGAGAACGCCAACACGAACTTCCGCAGCCTCGACGAGCGCGTCGCCGAAAACTTCGGCAAGTGAGCACCACAAGAAGGTGGGCCGGGACTCACGCCCCGGCCCACCGCCGTGGTGCATTGACTCACAGAACTACCGGATCAGCCCCGAGGCATAGCTCGTGGTGTTCGCCGTGGTGATGGTCTCGTAGAACAGCGCCTTGCCGTTGATGTCCGAGAGCCAGGCCCTGCTGTTGCTCGTGTAGATCGTGTACTTGCCGGTCGCAGCGTCGAACACCGGGACCACCTTGTAGCCGGGGTCGCCGTGATTGAAGGGCCGGCTCCACGTCCACGTCACGCGGCTCCCGCTGACCATGCCCGCCGCGGCGTACGTGCCCGTGGGCGGCTGCACGAGCCACGCCTTGCGGTTCTTCAGATCCATGATCAGCTGGCCGTTGCCGCCACGTTGTCAGCGATCGCGATCGACGCGTTGGGGCTCGTGCTGAGCGAAGCGACCGTGTCGTCGATCCACTTGGCCCACGGCCAGGTCTTCTGCGTGTAGGACAGCAGCACCTTGCCGTCGCTGAGCCGCTTGAGCGCCGTGAGCTCGCCGCCGTACCAGTGCTCCTTGACGGACCGCAGCGCCGAATACACCAGCGTGCCGTTCAGCAGCTACACGTCACGCGCGTTCTTCACGAGCACCGTGGCCTTGGAGCCGTACAGCGGAACGGAAACCACCTCGGCACCGATCACCGCGTGATTCTTGAGGAGGTAGCGGTCGTAGTAGACCTTGCCGCCGACCAGCACGGGGTTGGCCCACTGATTCTCGGTGGGCAGGAACGTCTTCACCGAGGGCTTGGTCCCCGTTCCCTTCAGCACGTACAGGTTGACGCCGCCCTTCACCATGCCGATGGCGAAGAACGTTGACCCTTGCACGGAGATGTACGTGATTTCCCCCTTGAGCGTGCCGGAGTAGTAGTTGCGCACCGAGCCGCCGCGCTCCTGCACCTTCACGGTGCCGCCGGTGACCCCGACGACCCGACCGTCCGGCAGGACCCGCTGCGTCGATGCCCACTCCCTGGCGCTGGCCTGATACCCGGAAAGGGCGGTGCCCTTGAGCACCTTGGCCTGCGCCGCGGTCACGACGGTCGCCTTCACCTGGGCGCCCTTGTCCCAGCGGAAGGGCATGGCCTCGGTGGCGGCCGTGACGGCCGCCCGGTGCACGACGGCGTGTGCCGCCTGGGCGGGCGCCGCGCCTTGCGCTTGGGCCGGGAGGGAGGACCCGAGGACTCCCGCGGCCAGGCCCAGGCCGAGCGCGGCGGCCGTGGCGAGCTTGAGGGTGCGAACCGCGGGGCGCGGGCCGTGACGGCGCACGCTGAGGCGTGAAGAATCCATGACAGCTCCTGTGGGAACGGGGGGTGGGCGCCGGGGGTGGGCGTGCGGAGTTCACACAGTGTGTGGATTCGAAACGGTGTAAGACATGCCGTACCGGGCGGTTGCCATCCATACGATGCACAAAATCACGGTCGTCACAAAAGATGTCTTCATTCGCCCTTTGGTCTTCTGTCGCGCGGGCGCGGGAAGGGCCGGGATCCAGAGTGGATCCCGGCCCTTTCGAGGGGGTTGCCAGGTCACCGCGCAGTCACGACGGTGGGTCAATCAGGCTCAGGCGCGGCGGCGGCGCACCATGAGTAGCAGGACGGCACCCACGCCGGCGGCCACGGCGGCCGTCGCGGCGATCACACCAAGCGTGGAGCTCGCGCCCGTCTTGGCCAGGCCCTCGCCCTGCGCGGCCTCGGCGACGTCCGCCGGGGCGACCTCGCGCGTCGGCAGGGCCACGCCCACCGTGCCGTTCGGGCCGCGGCTGACGGACACGCCACCCACGTCGATGTTGTCTCCCGGGGTCGTCTCGCGGGTGGGCTCGACGATGCCGCCGGTCGCGGTGGTGGAGGTCGGAGGAATGACCTCGCCCGAGGAGCTCGGGGCACTCGAGCCCGGAGTCTCTGGCGGGGCCGTGGTGCTCGTCGGGTCGACGACGCCCGTGGGCTCCGTGGAGGTGGGGGCCGTGGTGGTCGGGGCGACTGTGAGCTCCGTCGTAGACGGCTCAGTTGAGGTCGGATCGACCGTGGGCTCCGTCGACGTCGGATCAACCGTCGGCTCAGTCGACGTCGGATCAACGGTCGGCTCGGTCGTGGTCGGGTCCACCGTGGGCTCCGTCGTGGACGGCTCCACCGTGGGCTCCGTCGTGGACGGCTCCACCGTGGGCTCCTTCATGGACGGCTCCGTCGAGGTCGGATCAACCGTCGGCTCCGTCGAGGTCGGATCAACCGTCGGCTCCGTCGAGGTCGGATCAACCGTCGGCTCCGTCGAAGTCGGGTCAACCGTCGGCTCCGTGGTCGGATCCACCGTCGGCTCCGTCGACGTCGGCGCCGTCGTCGTGAGGGTGGGCGTCACCACGGCACCACCGAAGCGACCGGACATGTCGCCCGTCGCGCCACCCGGGGAGACGGCGTTGTTGAAGTAGAGCACCGGCTCACCATCAACGAGCAGCGAGCCCTGGGCCGGCACGAGGCGGCAGTCCTTGGCGGGCTTGTGCGAGGGGGCATCGCCGACCCACTGGATCTGGATGATGTCCAGGTAGTTCAGCTCGCCGCTCCACGTGTAGATGAGGTGGCCGTTGTTGCCACCCTTCTGCACCACCTGGACGCTGATGTTGCCGCGCGGGGTCACGTTAACGATGGAGCCGGCACTGCCGGCCACACACTCGCCTACGAACTTCCACGTGGCCTGAATGGTATGGCTGGCGGCCTGGGCGCTCTGGGCGCCAACGAGTCCGGCGATGGACAGCGCGAGGGCAGTGCCGAGGGCGGCGATGGCTCCAAGCCAGCGTCGAGTCAACAACGAAATGCACATCCTGTCGGGTGCGAGTCGCTACTGACACATCCACTGAACTGACTCAGTAGTGACTCTTGAGTACGGGTAATACCTACTGAGAATCCGGACCCGTCACCAGAAATTCAATGTGACCCCACGCACAATCTATATACGGAATGGCATTTTGGATGTCATGTGCAATAAACGACGTCCGCGCACCCGCAAGAACCTCACACCGTCAGCGGGAGGTAGGACGTTTATTGACGCGTCAACGACCAGTGATCGACCACACAGGCCGCATCTCAGCATCCGACACCGACATCCCGCTCCCCGGACGCGGCACAACGGCGCCCGGGCGGCGCAAGCCGCCCGAACGCCGTCGTGCCGTGAAATGAAAAAGGAGGGTCAGCGCACGCGCGCCGTGACCTTCGAGGCCACCGCCTTTGACGCGTAGCCGGCCTTGCTTCCAGTGATCTTCACGCGCAACGTCTTCCCGCGATCTGCGGCCTTCAGCTTGTACGCGTTGCCCGAGCCCACCGCGGCGGCGCGGCCACTGCGATACCAGCGGTAGGTGGCCTTCACCCCGCCCGGCGACCAGCTCGAGGTGGTCGCCCTGAGGGTCTTACCCACGCGACTCGTCCCGCTGATCGTGACCGCCTTGGCGCCGAGCGTCCCGGCCTTCACGGCCGCCGTCGCCTTCGAGGTCACGGTCCGCGCCGCGTACCCGGTGCGCGAACCCGTCACCTTCACGGTGATGGCGCGCCCCTTGTCCGCGGCGGTGAGCTTGTAGCTGCTGCGCGTGGCGCCGGAGATCGCCTTGCCGCTGCGGTACCAGCGGTAGGAGAGCTTCACCGACGGCGTCGAGAACGCCCTCACCGAGGCCTTGAGCGTGGCGCCGACCTTGGCCGTGCCGGCGATGCTCACGGAGCCGCCCGCCACGCTCTTCATGGTCGACGAACTCACCACGAGCGGCTGGGCGGCGACGTACGCGTCCACCCCGCTGTAGCTGCCGACGAGGCTCTTGCCCGCCTTCGTCTTGTAGAACACCGTGGTGGCATACATGGCCCACGTGCCCTTGTCGCCGCTGCGCTTGGTGTAGAAACCGACGCCGTAGGTGTCGTAGTCGCTCGCCAGCATGTTCGCGAGGTGCGCGGGCGAGGCAACCCACTGATCAAAGATCCCGCTCACGTCCACCGTGGAGCGCGCGGCGATGTTCTCGCCCCACACCTGCCAGCTGCCGGTGAAGCGCTGCATGCTGGGGCGCTCGGCCGCGCTTTGGGTGTGGCGGAAGGTGTTCGTGGCCGCCATCTTTTTGGCCCAGTTGTAGGCATCCTGCGTGGCGTACAGATTGAAGCGCAGCGGCTTGAGGCCCTTGCTCTTGCGCAGCGCGTTCAGCCGCTTTTCGAAGAGCTGGATCGCCGCAACACCCTGCCCCGAGACCGCGGCGTCCAGCTTGCGCGCGGCCGCGGCCGCCTGCACCGAGGATTGCACGACGGCGGCCGGTGCGGCGGGTGCCCCGCTCGCCGGGGCGGGGCTTGCCTGGGCTACCCCGTGGCCGGGGCCTGCGAGGCCCACGCCGAGGCTGAGCGCGAGGGCCGTGAGGAGCGCGCCCCATCGGCGCGCAGAGGGGGCGGCAGGGCGAGGGCGCACGGAGGTCTCCTGGGAGTGATGACTCATGCTGACGCTGTCATATCTTGCCAGGGTTTCACGTGAAAAGGGGTTAAACGTCCTACAAATGATTGCGTGAGTCTGATTGTTTGAATTGCCTTGACTTACAGTGTTCGTCGGGGCTACACGAGCGCTCTCATTTCGCCTGGCCCGGTCGGCGTCGAGGCTAGGCTGGGGGCATGGCCAGCACGCTCTTCAGCGACCTCGACGCGATCCTCTTCGACCTGGATGGCACCCTCATCGACTCCACGGCGGTGACCAGCAAGGCCTGGGCCCGCTGGGGTGTGGAGCTGGGCATCGGCCGCACCGACTTCCACGACCACGGCGTGCCGGCCCGCCAGGTCATCCAGGGCGTCATCGACAGCGGCGACCTTGATCCGGCCCGCTACGACGAGGCCTTCGCGCGCATCAACTTCCTCGAGGAGAACGACACCGAGGGCGTCATCCGGCTGCCCGGCGCCGCCGAGCTGCTCGCCTCGCTGCCCGCCGGGCGCTTCACGATCGTCACGAGCTGCACCAACGCCCTCGCGGCGGTCCGGCTCGGCGCCGTGGGCTGGAGCGCCCCGCCGCTCATGGTCACGGCCGACATGGTCTCCGTTGGCAAGCCCTCCCCCGAGGGCTACCTGCTCGGGGCACGGCGGCTCGGGGTGGATCCCTCGCGCGTGCTCGTGGTCGAGGACGCGCCCGCGGGCCTCGCCGCCGGCCGGGCGGCCGGGGCGAGGACCCTCGGGCTGACCGGGACCTACTCGGCGGCCGAGCTCGACGCCGACGTGGTCCTGGACTCGCTCGACGGCGTGCTCGCGCTACCCACCGCGGCCGGCGAGCCGATCACGCTCGTGCGTTCCTGAGCGCCGGTCTGGGCAGCGCCCGTCTCCGCCGGCGCGCCCGGCCCGGCCGACGCGCCGCCCGTTCCTCGGCCGTCTCCTTCGCTCGCGGCGCCGTCCGCCCCGCCGCCCCAGCGGGTGCGCCGACCGCGCCAAGCCAGCACAGCGGCGTCGAGCACCACAAACGCGGCCAGGCTCAGCCCGAGCGCCGGGAGGAACAGGCCGAGCGCGAGGCCGGCGCCGCCGAAGGCGGCCCAGCCCCACCACGGCACGTCCCGCGGCCGGAAGCTCGGGGCCGCCAGGCCGGAGCGCAGACCCGCCGGCCGGCGCCTGAACCACATCCGGTAGCCCGCCAGGATCACCACGGTGATCGCCAGCGCCAAGACCAGCAGCGCCGCCTGGTTCCAGACCCCGAAGAGGTCGCCCATGTGCAGCGCGATCCCCCACGTGGTCAGCTGCGCGGCGAGGGGCTGGGCGGCGAAGTCGACGCGGTCCGTGGCCGTGCCGTTGGCGCGGTCGATCGCCACCTGGTTGGCGGCCGTGGGGAACTGCGCCCGCGTCTCCCTAACGACCCACGCCTTCTCGGGGCTGCTCGGCGGCACGACCTCCACCTGCGCGGAGCCGATGCCGTTCATCCGGGCGAACGAGAGCACCTGTGTAAAGGCCGCCGGGTCGCTCCAGAGGTTGCCTCCGTCGGTGGCAGTCGCGGCGCCGTGGTGCGCCGCGTGTTCGTCCTCGTGTGTTGCGGTGCCGCCGAGGGACGAGTCGAGCCTGGGTGAGGTCCAGCCCCACGCCGCGCGCAGTTCACCGACGTTGGCGCCGGCCCACTGCGACCACGTGATGCCCGTGGCGGAGAGGAAGAGCATGCCGGCCAGCGCCCAGATGCCCGTGGAGAGGTGCAGGCGGCGCGGGCCGCGGCGGACCGCCGGCTTCAGCAGCTCCGCGCGCTTGTTCTTGCGCGTCTTGCGCCACGTCCAGGCCCACAGGAAGAGCCCGGCCGCGGCGATGATGCCGAGCCAGGACGCCGCCAGTTCGCTGTACTTCTGCCCGGCCTGCCCGAGGTACAGCGAGGAGTGGAAGCCCTCGAGCCAGTGCCGCATCGGCGACTGCCCCAGGCTCGTGTAGCTCGTGAACTCGCCGCGGATCTGCGCCGTGGTGGGGTCCACGAAGACGGTGCGCAGGCCGCCGTCCTCGTCGCTCGGCTCGGGGTAGAGCACGCGCGTGGTCTGGCCGGCGTCCGGGGCCGGGCGCACGGCCTGGATGACGCCGCCGCCCGTGTAGGCCTGGGCAGCGGCGATCTGCTCGGAGAGGGACCGCTGCTCGTCTCCGGCCCGGCCCGCGCTCGTGAGTTCCTGGGCGTAGACGATCTTCTCCAGCTGCGGGGTGACCGCGTACGCCGCGCCCGTGAGCGCCGCGAGCAGGATGAAGGGCGCCACGAAGACGCCGGCGTAGAAGTGCAGGCGCATCACGAAGGGCTTGAGCCACGGGCGGCGGCGGGTGCGGGAGGTGCCGGTGGCTCCGGAGGTTCCGGTGCCGCGGGAAGTGGGCTGGCCGGAGGCCGCAGGTCGGCCTTCAGGCGAAGGCTCGGGCGTTGTCCCGGACGGTGTCTCGGGCGCTGTCTCGAGGGTGGACGGGGGCAGGGAGGCGCGCTCGTGCGCCTGGGGGCTATGCATGGTCGGTCCTTGGGGATCCGTGCCGGGGCAGGGTGGCGCACGGCGCTGGGGGCCGCGAAGGGCGCCCCGGCTACGTGGCAGGGGCGCACACCGTCGCGGCCCGCGGCGCTGAGCCGCCGGCCTCCGGCAATGAATGGGTGGGAGCGCGCCGCGGCGCCGGCGGACCCGCGCGCCGGGACGTGGTCCGGGGCGCGAGGGATCCCCCGGGCGCACGCTAGCGGCGCGCGGGCCCCGCGCACGGCGGGGCCGGGATCACACCAAGGAGGGAGGCCCGCGGAAGCGCAGGCTCCCCACGAGCCGCAGGCTCAGAGGGGCGGCGAGGACCGCCTCGCGCCTGGCCCACACGTGCGGCGCGGTCCGGTGGGCGAAGCGAAGCACGCGCAAGGCGGAGCCCCACGCGAGCGCCAGCGCCTCCCCGAGGCGGGCCACGCAGACCTCGCCCCAGCGGGCCACCGCGGCCGTGAGCAGCGCCGCGGCGAGGTGCAGGCTAAACATCCACGCACCGTCGTGCGCGCCCGCCGCGGTGGCGGCGGAGGCCGCCGTCGCCGCGGAGGCGAGGGCCCCGCCCGCGTGAGCTGAGGCGTGGGTCGCGGCGCCGTCGGGCAGGTGGCCCATGGAAGCCATGTCGTGCCCGGCGTGCTCACCGCCGAGCGGAACGGCCGCGGGCTGCGCGGCGGGCACGGCGGAGAACAGCAGGTGGTAGGCCAGCTGGGCCGGGACAAAGATCGCGAGCGAGCGCGGCAGGGACGGCGCGCGGCGGATCACCGGGAGCGCCGCCACGGCGCCGAGGGCCACGGCCAGGAGCGGGCCGAGCCAAGAGGTGACGCTGCCGCCGGCCAGCAGGTGGCCAGCGAGGGCGCATAGCACGGCGATCGCCGACGCGAGCCACGCGCGGGCGAGAACGGCCATGCCTTGCACCGGATCTACCTCCTTGCGAGCCTCGGCGACGCCGTCCATCCTTCCACAGCGGCGGCGGCGCCGGTGCGCCGTGTTCCCTCCCCCGTCGTGGTCCGATTGTGTGTCGCCGGAGGCCCCGCGGGCGGACCTACTGGTCAGTACGCGGACAAGAAAGGAGGAGCGGGGCGGGGCAGGTCGAGGGCAGAGCGGGGCGAGTGTTCGCCCCGAACGTGCAACGGGGCCCCTCGTGCGTCCATGACCTCGCGCGAGGGGCCCCGTTGGCCTGTGCCCGGGGCTGAAAACCCCGGAAGAAGAGCGGAGCCCTTCGTGCGTCCATGACCTCGCACGAAAGGCTCCGCTGGATGTTGGGGGTGCGCTCCCCCGCCGCTCAAGCAGAGCTGGCGGCGGGGGCCGCACCGGCCGGACCGTGGCGACCAGCGGGTCAGCGACGGTCCGGGAGGCTCACCACTTGTCGGAGCGGATGAGCTTCTGGTTGACGAACTCGTTGGCGCCGATCAGGCCCAGCTCGCGGCCGGTGCCGGAGCGCTTGATGCCGCCGAAGGGCAGCTCCGGCGAATCGGCGTCGACCAGGTTGACGTAGACCATGCCGGCCTCGATCTTGTCGGCCACGCGGGCGGCCTGCTCCTGATCGGTGGTCCAGAGGTAGGAGCCCAGGCCGAACGGCGAATCGTTGCCGACCTTGAGCGCCTCCTCTTCGGAGGCCACCTTGTACACGGACGCCACGGGGCCGAAGAGCTCCTCGCGGTAGGCGTCGTTCTCGGAGTCGATGTCCGTGAGGATCGTCGCCTCGAAGAAGTTGCCCTCGTGGCCACCGCCGATGGCAACCTTGGCGCCCTGCGCCACGGCGCGGGAGACCTGCTCGGCCAGGCGCTCGGTGGCGGCCGTGGAGGAGAGCGGGCCGAGGAAGGTGTCGCCCAGGGCCGGGTCGGAGGCCTTGATGCCGGCGAAGGCCTCGGTCAGTTTGTCCAGGAACTCCTCGTAGAGGTCCTCCTGCACAATGAAGCGCTTGGCGGCGTTGCAGGCCTGGCCGTTGTTGCCCAGGCGAGCGGAGACGGCGGCCTCGACCACGGCGTCCATGTCGTTCGTGGAGAAGAGGTAGAACGGATCCGAACCGCCCAGCTCCAGGACAACCTTCTTCAGGTTGCGGCCGGCCACCTCGGCGACGGCGGCACCGGCGCGCTCGGAGCCGGTCACGGAGACGCCGGCGACGCGCGGATCGGCGATGACCTCGGCGGACTGCTCGTTGGTGAAGCGCACGTCCTGGTAGGCACCCTCGGGGAAGCCGGCGTCCAGGTGGATCTGGTGGATCGCGGCGGCCGACTCGGGGCACTGCGGGGCGTGCTTGAGCAGGATGGTGTTGCCGTTGACCAGGTTCGGGCCGGCAAAACGGGCCACCTGGTAGTAGGGGAAGTTCCAGGGCATGATGCCCAGCAGCACACCCAGGGAGGACGGGCGCATGACCGCGGTGCCCTCGCCCAGCAGGCCGGCGACCGGACGGTCGGCCGTGATGGCCTCGGCGTTGTCGGCGTAGAACTCGTAGATGTCGGCGGAGAAGTCGACCTCGCCCAGGGCCTGCTCGAGCGGCTTGCCCATCTCGCGCACGATCAGATCGGCGAGCTCCTCGCGGCGCTCGCGGTGCAGCTCGGCGACGCGGCGCACCAGCGCGGCGCGCTCGGCGACCGTGGAGCTGCGCGACCAGCCGTCGTGCGCGGCCTTCGCGGCGGCAACGGCGTTCTCGACCTGCTCGGCCGTGAAGATGGGGTAGCTGGCCCCGGTCTCACCGGTGGCCGGGTTAACGACGGCGTAATCGCTCATGATTCCCTTTCGTGGGCGGGGACCGGAGACCCGGTCACCCCGCTGGCTGAACTCTGCATGCTGACGGGGTCCTGCTCTCCGCGCAGCAGCGCGGACACCTTGTGTGCCGCCCGGTGACCCGAGCGCACCGCCCCCTCCACATGGAGGTGGCCCGTGCCTTCGAGATGGTCACCCGCCACGGCGAGCGGACCCTCGATCATGACACTGCTCACACCGTACCCGTGCTCGCGCCGCGTCTCCACATAGCCCAGTTCCTGTGCCGGGAACGCCCCGACGTAGGCCTGCACCGAGGCCAGCACGGCCTCCCTGCGCTCGGCTTCGGGGAGGGCAAAGAGCTCCGCTGCGGCCTCGCCCGAGGCGTGCGCGGTGAGGACACCGGGGCCGGTCGGCGCGCCGATTCCGGCCACGTCCCAACTCTCGTCCTGTAGCTCCTGCACGGCAGCGCCCGGGCCGAAGCCGCGGCCGGAGAGGCCGCGCTCGCGCCAGAACGGGGAGGGGAACACGGCGTGCGCCGTGAACCAATCAAGGGAGTGCCCGACGGCGCCCTGGGCACCGCACGCCCCCGGCTCGCCTGGGTGCCCACCGAGCAAGGCCTTGGCCGTGGGTGCCGGCACCGCCAGCACCGCGGTCTTCGCCTTGACGGTGAGGTCCCCGGAGATGGCCTCGACGCCGGAGGCGGCGACCCGCACGACGCTCGCCTCCCGCCCCAGCCATACGTCGTCGGGCAACTCGGCTTCGAGCGCGGTGGCCAGGCGGAACAACCCGCCCACCACGCGATGGGCCGCGCGGAAGCCGCGGTCCACCACATTTGAGACGCTGCCGGCTCCGGCGGCCAGGCGCAGCGCGTCCGCGAGCGGCAGCTCGCGGCCGGCGCCGCCGGCGTGGGATCCGGCCAGCAAGAGCACCAGGGCGGCCCGGGCCGGCTCGTCGGCGACGTTGACGTCGAGCCAGTCCCCGAGCGTGCCCGGAAGTTCGGAGGGTGCCGCGCCGGTCAGCGCCTCGAGCGAGGCGATCGCGGAGACCATGGCTGCCTCGGAGGCCTGGGGCACCGGGAGCAACTCGCCGGCGTAGCGCAGCCGGGCGCCGCCGGCACCGAGGTAGACGTCCTCGCCCTCCCCCGCGGGGGTGAACACCGGAACGTTGAGTTCGGCGGCCAGGTCCAGCGTCGCGGAGTGATCAGCGGCGAGCCACGCTGGTCCCGTCTCCACGGGAACTCCCCCGATCTCGGTCAGGCCCACGCGGCCGCCCACGCGCTGGCGCGCCTCGAGCACGGCCACGGAAAAACCGTGCCGTTCGAGGTCACGCGCCGCGACCAGGCCGGAGAATCCGGCGCCGATCACGACCGCGTCGCGGGTCAGGGTGGGCATAACGTCCTCGGTGACTCGTGGGGGAGCTTGCCGCCCCGGGCCAGCCGTGAGGCGGGGTAGCGGGGTGGCGGGTTCGCCCTCAGGCGAACCCACAAAGGCTGAAGGGTGGGGCCGGAAGCCCGCCCCACGCCGTCGGGCGCTACCCTCCCCCGACCTACTGGGGGAGGGCGCCGCCCGGACGGATTCAGTTGGCCTTGACGGCCTCGATGACGACGTCCACGCCCTCGATCAGCAGCTCGTCCGAGATGGACAGCGGCGGGAGGAAGCGGATGACGTTGCCGTAGGTGCCGCAGGTGAGGGTGATGACACCCTCGGCGACGGCCTGGCCGGCGGCGGCCTTGGCGAGGGCGGCGTTCGGCTCGCCGTCGGCATCGACGAACTCGACGGCGGCCATGGCACCCAGGCCACGGATCTCGCCAATGCGGTTGTCGGTCTCGGCCAGGGCGGAGAACTTCTGCGAGATGATCTCGCCGATCTCCTGGGCGCGGCGGGCGAGGTTGTTCTCCTCGTACTCGGCGATCGTGGCGAGCGCCGCGGCGCAGGCCACGGGGTTGCCGCCGTAGGTGCCGCCCAGGCCGCCGCCGTGGGAGGCGTCCATGATGTCGGCGCGGCCCGTGACGGCCGACAGCGGCATGCCGCCGGCGATGCCCTTGGCCGTGGTGATCAGGTCGGGCTCGATGCCCAGCTGCTCGGAGGCGAACATCGTGCCGGTGCGGGCGAAGCCGGTCTGGACCTCGTCGGCGATGAAGACGATGCCGTTCTCGCGGGCCCAGGCCACGACGGTCTCGAGGAAGCCCTCGGCCGGGACGATGAAGCCGCCCTCGCCCTGGATGGGCTCGATGATGATCGCGGCGATCTGGTCGGCGCCGATCTGCTTGTCCATCTGGGAGATGGCGCGCTTGGCGGCCTCGGCGCCGGACAGGCCGTCGCGGTACGGGTACGAGCCGGCCACGCGGTAGATGTCGGAGGCGAAGGGACCGAAGCCGGTCTTGTACGGCGCGGCCTTGGCCGTGAGGGCCATGGTCAGGTTGGTGCGGCCGTGGTAGGCGTGGTCGAACGCGACGACGGCGGTGCGCTTGGTGTGGATGCGGGCGATCTTGATCGCGTTCTCCACGGCCTCGGCGCCGGAGTTGAAGAGGGCGGTGCGCTTCTCGAAGTCGCCCGGGGTCAGCTGGTTCAGCTTCTCGGCGACCTCAACGTAGCCCTCGTAGGGGGAGACCATGAAGCAGGTGTGCGTGAAGGACGCGGCCTGCGCGGCCACGGCGGCGGCGACGCGCGGGTTGGCGTTGCCGACCGTGGTCACGGCGATGCCGGAGCCCAGGTCGATGAGGGAGTTGCCGTCGGCGTCGACGACGACGCCTCCACCGGCGGCGACGGCCGCGACGGGCACGGAGTAGGTGACGCCCGCGGCGACGGCCTTGGCCTTGCGGTCAAGGATCTCCTTGGACTTCGGGCCCGGGAGCGCCGTCTTGAGCTCGCGCTTCTGGGGGAGGGAGGGGCCGCCGATCGCGGCGTCAAGGGAGGTCATGGCTCACAGCCTAGGGTGGGGGGGCACCACTCGCCTACTGGCCGTTCTGGCGAATTTTGGGTGAAGCTTTATACGTTACGTACAGTGGTCTCGTGGTGGATTCTCCCGTAGCGCTCCCGTCCGTCAGCGCGTTGTTGGCCCAGCCGGGGCTCGGTTTGCGGTGGGTGCCGGACGCTGCGTTGCCGGTTGGCGCGCTGGAGCGAACGGCGCCCTGGGTGCACAGCTCCGACCTCCCGGATCCCACGCCCTTCCTCGTGGACGGCGTGGTGCTGCTGACCACGGGAACGCAGTTTGAACACGCGCCCGACGACGCGTGGCTGGGTTACGCAGCCCGGCTCGTGGCCGCCGGGGTGGCGGCCCTGGGCTTCGGCACCGAGGTGATCCGCGAGGGCATCCCCGAGGCGCTGGTTTCGGCCTGTTCCGCGTGCGGGCTTCCCCTGTTCGAGGTGCCGTTCCAGACGCCGTTCATCGCGGTGGCGCGCGCGAACGCCGAGGCCGTCACGGCTCTGGCCTTCGCCCGACGCTCCTGGGCGCTCGGGGCGCAGCGGGCCATCGCCGCCGCCGCGCTGCAGACCGGCGGCCTCTCCCCCACGGTGCAGGAGCTCTCCCGCCAGATGCAGGCCTGGGTTGGCTTGTTCGACGTGGCCGGCTCCCTGGCGCACGAGTCCCTGCCGCGCGGCACGCGACCCACCGACCTGGAGGCGCTCGAGGCGCGGGCGCGCGCACTCCTGGCGCGCCAGTCCCGCGCGGCGTCCGTGATCCACCTGGACGGGCAGGCGTACACGCTGCAGACCGTGGGCCGCGGCAACGCCCTGCGCGGCGTCCTGGCCGTGGCCGTGGAGGGCCTGGATCACGAGGCGCAGGGCGTCATGAACTCCGTGGTCGCCATGGTGGGCCTGGCGTCGGAGCAGGACGCCGCGCTGGTTTCGTCCCGCCTCTCCCTGCGCTCGGGGCTCCTGCGGCTCTTGCTGGCGGGCGAGGCGGAGCTGGCGCAGGCCGTGGCGGGCGAGCTGGATGGGTTGCCGCGCGAACCCGTGGTGGTGGCGCGCGGGCGCGCGCTCGCCACGGGCGCCGAGGCAGTGGCCGCGTGGATCTCCTCGCTCCCCGAGCGCACCTCCCGCTCGCTCTTCCTGGCGCGAGACGGCGAGGACGTGGTGCTCGTGGCGCAGCGCGAAGCGGTGGAGGAGGGGCTCGAGGAACTGCGCCGGCGCTTTGGCGGCAGCTGGGGGGTTTCCTCAGCGGGCGACTACGCGGACCTGCCGGAGATCGCGGCGCAGGCGCTGGCCGCGCTCGAGCGCGGCGCCGGCGAGCTCACGCGCTTCTCCGATGTGGTGAAGCTCGATCTGATTGACTCCGTGGCCGACGATCACGCGCGCACCGCCGCCCGCGCCGTCCTGCGGCCGCTGCTGGCACACGACGAGCGCCACGGCACCGAGCTACTGCCCACGCTGGCGTGCTGGCTGCGCCACGACGGGCGCAACGAGGACACGGCGCGCGAACTCGGCGTGCACCGGCACACCATCCGCGCCAGGCTCAAGACCGCCGAGCACGTGGGCGGCTACGCCCTCGAGACGTTCCCGGTGCGCGCCGAGCTCTGGGCGGCGTTGCGGCTCGCGGGCCTGGATACGGCCGTGCCGGACGCCGCGGCTCCTGCCGCTGGTGCCTGAGCCAAGCCCCGCACGGAGGCCCACCCGACTCGCCTACCCGGCCCGGCCCCGTCGGGCACTCCCCCTGCACCCGCCGACCCAGCGCGCCCACCCGGCCACGCGCCGTCGGGCAGCGAACCTGGCGTCTGAGATCATGAAAACGACGGGAGATCGTCTTTGCGACGATCTCCCGTCGTTTTCATGATCTGCGCCGACCAGCGCTACAGCGCGGCGGGCTCCGCGGCGGCGACCAGCTTGCGCTTGGCGCGGGAGCGCTTCACGAAGGGCCACGCGATCACGAGGGCCACGGTCGCGATGAGGCTCGTGAACACCTGCTCGCGGCCGGAGTCCGAGGTCAGCATGACGCCGAGGATCGCCACGATGGCGACGAGCAGCAGGATGTTCAGCCACGGGTGCAGCCACATCTTGATCTTGAGTCCGGCGACCTCCTCCGGCGTCATCTTCATGCGCAGGCGCATCTGCGTCACCGAGATGAACGCGTAGACGAACAGCGCCACGAGGCCGGCGGAGTTCATGATGAACTCGAAGATGCCGGAATCCGGGGCCAGGAAGTTCACGATCGCGGCGACGATCGCGCCGGACGAGGAGGCCACGAGGGCCCAGATCGGCACGCCGTGGCCGTTGCGCTTGGTCATGATCTTGGGGGCGAAGCCCTCATCGGCCAGGGCCGCGAACATACGGGAAGCCGAATACAGGCCGGAGTTCAGCACCGAGATGACGGCGGTGAAGATGACCAGCTGCATCACGACGTCGGCGCCGGGCAGGCCCATCAGCGCGAACACGCGGGTGAACGGGGCCATGGCCACATTGACGGGCTCGGGCAGCTCGTCCCACGGGATGACTGCCGTGATGACGAGGACGGCGCCCACGAAGAAGAGCAGGATGCGCCAGATGATGGTGCTGGAGGCCTGGCGGATGCCCTTGGCCGGGTCCTCGGACTCGGCGGCCGCCATGACGGCGATCTCCGTGCCGAAGTAGGAGAAGATCACGAGCGCTACGCCGGTCAGGGCCACGCCGAGGCCGTTGGGGGCGAAGCCGCCGTGGGACCAGAGGTTGTCCACGGAGAACGAGGCGTTGGGCCACCAGCCGAGCGCGAAGAGCAGTCCGCCGCCGAGGAACACCACAATGGCGATGACCTTGATGCTCGCGAGCCAGAACTCGACCTCGCCGAAGCTGCGCACCGAGATGGCGTTGACGCAGATGAAGATGAGGATCAGCACCATAGTCCAGGCCCACGAGGGCAGGAACGGCAGCCAGACGCCGAGGGTCTCGCCGCCGAGCACCGCCTCGTAGGCGAGCACGCCCACCCAGAAGTACCAGTACAGCCAGCCGACCAGGTACGCGGCCCAGTCGCCCAGGCCCACGCGGGCGTACTCCATGAACGAGCCGATGGCCGGGCGCTGGGCCGCCATTTCGCCCAGCATGCGCATCGCCAGGAACACCAGCAGGCCGCCGATGAGGTAGGAGATGACGGCCGCGGGGCCAACGGATCGGATGACGTTGCCCGAGCCGACAAACAGGCTGGCGCCGATGATGCCACCGAGCGTGATCATCGTGACGTGGCGCGAGCGCAGCTTTTTCGCCGGTCCGGTTTCGAGCGGACGTTGCATTCGGGGGGTCCTCTGATGGTGCCTTGCCGTCGCTGACCAGTTGGGAGCGACGTGATCCAACAGACACGAAAGATAGCACCTTGGTCTTCGCGTGCGCGCACGCCCTTGGTGAGATGACGTGCCTCACTTGACACGGGCGACCGGCCACATTATCTATATATGCGCCGAGGCTTGCCTCTACTTGTGAGCAAGAGAAGAACATTCTTGATCAGAATAGGAGTCATTGATGAACGTTCTCGACCTACTCGAAACTGGACTCGCCAGCCGCGACACCGCTCACGCGCAGCTCCCCGTTGATCTGGCATGGAACCAGCACGGCTACCGCGTCGAGGCGGACGTTCCGGGCGTCCGCGACGAGGATCTCACGATCGATGTGAATGCCCGCAGCCTCACGATTCGAGCCGAACGGAGCGTCAGCAGCGACGAAGACGCGGTGTGGTCCGCCAAGGAGCGCACCAAGGCCACCGTGCTCGAGCGCGAGCTCAGCTTCTCCGAAGATATCGACCCCGCCGCCGTGAGAGCAGCACTCAAGGCCGGAGTGCTCACGATCCAGCTCCCGCTGGCCGCCAACGCCGTCAAGCGCCGAGTACCCATCAACGCCGACGAACCCGATGTGGCCGCGCGCCTCGCCGCACTCGATCTCGAGGCCGCTTCCGAGACAGAGCCGACGCGTTCTGCTCGCGTTGCCGCCACCCAGGACGCATCCCTGGCCTCCTGAGCCGTCGACGACGCCGCCCCCGCGCTGACCAGGACGGGCGCCATGGGACGCCCTGTCGCGTGCGATGCCCCGCAGGCGCCACAGCCGGCCCCGCGCGAGCGCATCTGGAACGTGAGAGCGTGTGTCTGAAGGACTGCACGGCGTCCGTCGCTCGGCCTCTACCAGGCGGAGCGACGGACGCCTCCGAACTTCAGCGGAGCCTCGGTCCAGACCAAGCGGCTAGTGTGGCGAGCACCACTTGTTCGTGTCGGTGCCACCGCGCACGGAACGCGCTCGTGTCGCCGCGCTCGCGGCAGCTGCCTGAGACCTGCCCTTGCACGGCAGACTCGGGGCAGGGTTTCACAATGAGAGTGATGAGAGTCCGGTGAGCACCCCATGACGCTGTCCGACCACACGACCCCGTTTCCGACGCCCACGACGCAACTGACCCGGCTTTTCCCCCACGCCTCGACCGAGCTCTTCATGAAGCTTGACTCGCTCCAGCTGGCCGGGAGCACCAAAGAACGCACCGCCCATTCGCTGCTGACCGGGATGCTGAGTCGAGGCGAACTTGCGCCCGGCGGGCACGTCGTGGAATCGACCTCTGGCAACCTGGGCATCGCCCTTGCCAGGCAGTGTGCCCTTCTTGGCTTGCGCTTCGTGGCCGTCGTGGACGATCGAGCCAACCTCGCCGCCTGCGCAACCATGACGGCCTTCGGAGCCACCGTGGATCTTGTCTCCACCCCACCGGACGGCAACCGGCTCCGGGCACGTCGGGAGCGCGTCGCCCACCTTCTCTCCACCTTGCCGGGGGCGGTGACCACCTCCCAGTACGCAAATCCCGACAACCCCCGAGCGCACCGGGAGGGAACGTTGCCGGAGCTGGTCGCGGCCTTGGGCCGCCCGCCGTCGCACCTCTACGTGGCCGTCAGCACCACGGGTACCTTGCTGGGTTGCCAGCAGGCGATCACCGAACACGGCTGGGACACAAAACTCATCGGTGTCGATGCCGAGGGCTCGGTCCTTTTCGGCGGCCGCCCCGGCGAGCGCCGCCTGCCCGGTCTGGGCGCCGGAGTCATCACCGAGCTGTCGGCACACGCCCGGCCGGACGAGGTCGTCCGCGTGAGCGAGGCGGATATGGTCCTGGGATGCCGGATCCTGGCCCGCCGCGAGGGGCTCCTGGCCGGCGCCTCCACGGGAGCTATCGTTGCCGCCGTCGGCCGACACCTGCCCAGGTACGGCGCGCGCGAGCGCGTGGCGCTGTTGATGCACGACGGAGGCACGCCCTACCTACCCACGGTCTACAACGACGCGTGGGTCGAGACTTCCTTCCCCGAAGCACGGCTTGATCGCTCCACCCTCGAGGAACCGAACCCCTTCGAGCGGGCGGTTGCGTGAACGATCTCGTCATCATCGGCGGCGGCCCCACCGCCTTGCGCGCGTTGGCGGAACTGGAGGAGGTACTAGCCGCCTCCAGTACCCCGGTGCCCCGGCGCCGCCCACGCATCGTCCTCCTCGAACCCGCGGTTCCCGGAGCCGGTGCCGTGTGGGACCCTACGCAACCGGAACACCTCATCCTGAACGCTGACGCGGGCATCGTCGATCTGCGTTGCCCGAGCATCCCCCTGAACTATCGCGATTTCGCGGATGACACGCGCAGCTTCCCCCCACGAGCGAGCGTGGGGTCCTACTTGGCGTGGTGCTTTGAGCGTCTGCGCACCTCGGCCCATTGGGAACTGGTGCATCTCCCCCATCGGGCCAGCGCCGTCATACCTTGCGAGGACGCGTTCGACGTGCGCCTCGACTCGTCCGTGTCCGTCAAGGGCCGGGAAGTCCTCCTGGCAACGGGTCATGCTCCACATACCCAACCGGACCACGTGGCCCTGAGCTCCGTCTCCTCGCGGCGGCTCACAGACCCCGTCGTCGTCAAGGGCGCCTCGCTCACCGCCTTCGACGTCGTCGCAGACCTGACCCAGGGAAGGGGCGGGAGCTTCCTGAGAGCGAAGGATGGGTGCCTCGCGTACGTCCCCGGCGGCAGCGAGCCGCGCCTCATCACGCTCTGGAGCCGGTCGGGGCAGACCATGCTGCCCAAGCCCCGGTACTCGACGACCCACGAGGCCGCTGCCGTGCGCGGGGAGTCCGCCGCCCTGCGGTCGCTACCCACCCCCGACCTCGCATGGTGGGCCGCCTTGCGACGTGCAGCTCAGGCGGCGGCTGCTAGCCACAGCATCTCCATTGACGCCGACACCCTCGATCGCGTCTGGGACGCCTCGCCCTCCCCACCGGGCGATGTCGGCGTCGAGACGGCCGACCGCTGGACCCACGACCTCAACCGCGCCGAGGGGCGAGTGGACGCAGACGCGCGATGGTGGTGGGGGAGGGCCTGGGCCTGCGGATACCAGGACATCGTGGCCGGGCTGGATCGACAACCCCGCTCGCGCGAGACATGGGAACGTTTCGGGCAGCGGGCCGCCTTGCTTGAACGCTGGGCCTTCGGCCCGCCGGCCGACACCATCGAGCGTCTGCTCGCCCTGAGACGGGCGGGCCTGCTCACCTGCCACCGGTCACCATCGCAGCCGAACCCCTCCGCTCTCACGATCGACGCAGTCACACCCAGACCGGGGGTCCTGCGAGAACCGCGCGCGTGGGCGCCGGCGTCGCCGCCGGCCGTCGCTTCCGCGCAGCAAGAGCTGTGGTCTCAACTCCTGGGGACCGGCCAGGTGATGGTCCGTCCGGGAGAGCGAGGCGTCCTGACCAGGCCGGACGGCCGTTGCGTGCCGGAGAACGGCGGCATGACCCCCGTGCTCTGCGCGCTCGGCCGCCCGACAGAAGACCCGACGCTTGGCCACGACTCGCTGCACCGGGCGTTCAGGCCAGAGTTCAAGAACTGGGCCACCGGTTGGTCGCAACGCCTCCGCTCGACCCACGACATTCACCAAGGAGCCGTCACATGACCCGACGCCCACCCGCCCTGTGCCACGGTCAACCGCCGCTCACCGCGCGCACCGAGCCCTGGATGGAGGATCTGCTCGCGGACCCGGAGGCCTGTCGCGCGCTCATCGATGAATACGGCTCGCCGGTCAACGTGCATGACTTCGCTCCGCTCGCGCGCCATTGCCGCGAGCTCGTCGAGGCCGCGGCGGAGTGCGGCGTGCCGTTGCGCGTCTTCGTGGCGCGCAAGGCGAACAAGACGCTGGGCTTGGTCGATGCCGCCACCTCGGCGGGCCACGGCATCGACGTCGCTTCCTACCATGAACTGCGCCAATGCCTCGAGCGGGGCGTCTCTCCCCAGAACCTCATCGTCACCGCCGCCGTCAAATCTCTGGCCCTGCTCACCCTGGCCGTCTCGGCCGGTGTTGCGGTCAGCGTCGACAATCAGGACGAGCTCGAGGACCTCCTGCAGGTGGCGTCCGGCAGTGAGCCGGGGGCAAACCCGGTAGAGATCGCTCTGCGCCTCTCCCCCACCGACCCGGACCTGCCCACCTCGCGTTTCGGGCTGCCCGCCGAGCAGTGGCTCGGCCTCATGAGTGCTGCCACGCAGCGGGCGAACGCCAGGGGCGGGTCGGAGGTCCTCGTTTCGGGTCTCCACTTCCACCTCAACGGCTACTCGGCCCCCGAACGGGTCCGAATGCTGGTGCACGCATGCAAGGCCGCTGATGCTCTGCGTGCAATCGGCCACCCCGTGGCCTTCATCGACATGGGCGGTGGTGTCCCCATCTCCTACCTCGACGACGAAGAACCTTGGCGTGCCTTCTGGCGTGCCCTCGATGCAGACACCGAACGGGCCATGACGTGGAAAGGCGACCGTCTCGGGCTGCGCGATCCCCATCTCGATCGCCCGTCCGAATCGCTCTACCCTTTCTGGCAGCCGCTCTCGCGCGGCCCGTGGTTGTCGTCCATCCTGCGCGCGGAGGTTCCGGAAAGCAGCGGCAACAGGAGCACCTCCGTCGCCCAGATGCTGATCGATCGCGGTCTTGAGCTCCGGTGTGAGCCTGGGCGCGCCGTCCTCGATGGTTGCGGCCTCACGCTGGCAGCCGTAGCGTTCCGCAAACACGATCGCGACGGAAACGGTTTGGTGGGTCTCCACATGAACCGCACACAGTTGCGCTCCACCTCAGCGGATGTGCTCCTGGATCCGCGCTGGGTGCGACGTTCCGGCACTCCGGTCGGAGAGCCGCAGACCGCCTTCCTGGTGGGTGCGTACTGTGTAGAGGACGAGGCCATCCTCCGCCGTCGACTCACGTTCCCCACCGGCGTGGACCGGCAGGATATCGCCGCGTTCATCAACACCGCCGGATACCTCATGCATATCGTCGAGAGCGCTTCGCACCAGCTCCCGCTCGCGCGCAACGTCGTCCGGTGCGGTGACACCTTCCACCCCGATGCGATGGACGCCGCGCGGCCCGAGGATGCGGGTCAGGCCGCGGCGTCGAGGGCGGTCCGATGAGCGAAGATGCCCCGCCCCGGACGGAGGATGGCCGCTACATTGTAGTCAACTCGCGCCGCTGGCGCGCCACCGACCCGTCCATCCCCGAGGCGTTCCGCCAAGAGCTCGTCAATGAGCTCATGAACGCCAGGCGCGCCGTGAAAGCAGGAGAGCCAGGTGCGCGCGAACGCGTCTCAGACGCAAAAGTTGCTCTGGGTGAACGAGGGGCGCCGTGGTGGGATGAGCCCACCGACACGGAATTCGCACGCCGAGCCATAGCAACTGCCAATGCTCTCCTGCGCCACCGTGAAGGGAAGAGCATCTGCCCCAGCGACGTGGCGCGTTCCATCGGAGGGGTTTCCTGGAGGAGCAGGATGGACGCCGTTCGAGCTGCTGTCGCCGAGGAGGCAAGTGCGGGACGCCTCCGCGTGACGCAGAAGAATGAGACCGTCGATCTCGTGGCAGCCAAAGGCCCCGTGCGCATCGTCGCGGGACAGCGTTTCGAACACGCTCCTGAACCGAAGAGGAACGGATGACCATGCCCCGCCGGTGTTGAGTCGGCGCCCCCCTGCGCGGGACCGCTGCCTCGAGAGGCGACCGTGGAATCTGGCGCCCCGTTCCAAGCGCGGCCGGCGTAGGTCTGCGCGGAAGGAATCTCGTATCGACGTTGCCTCCTTGAGGAGGCTTGTGGAGCGCCGCCGCGCCCGCCCCGTGGGCAGGCAACGACCCCTCAACCTCAACAGCGCCGCCCGCCGATCCGGGGGACGGATCGACGGGCGGCGCTGAAGCGGAAGGCGGCGGGGCGAAGGGTTACTTCGACTCGACCTTCTCAAACACGGTGGCCCCGCTGGCCTGCTCCTCCTCGTTGCGGATCGAGAGGTCGATGCCCTGACGATCGCGGATGAGGGAGACGGCGACGAAGCCGAGGACCACCACGATGCACAGGTACACCGAGATGCCGAAGGTGTTGTGCGTGGCGTCCAGGATGGCCTGGGCGATCAGCGGGGCAAACGCGCCGCCGAGGATCGCGCCCAGGGCGTAGGAGATGGAGACGCCGGAGAAGCGCACCGAGGCCGGGAACATCTCCGAGTACAGCGCGGCCTGCGGGCCGTAGGTGAAGCCGAGGCCCACCGAGAACAGCGCGAGGGCCAGGTAGAGCATCCCGATGGAGCCCGTGTTCATGATCGGGAAGATCAGGAACACGGCGATCGCGGAGCACACGAAGCCGATCTGGTAGGTGCGCACGCGACCGATCTTGTCGGAGAGGATGCCGCCCACCAGGGTGGTGATGAACCAGAACGCGGAGCCGACGGCCACGGCGACGAGCACCTGGGTCTGATCCATGTGCAGGTCCTTGGTCGTGTACTTCGTGATGAAGCCGCCCGTGGTCATGTAGCCCGGGGCGTTGTTGCCGGCGAACACGAGGGCGCCGAGCAGCACGAGGTACCAGTACTTCTTCAGCAGCACCACGATGGGAGCCTTGGTCTGCGACTTGGTCTCGGCGATCTCCTGGAACACCGGGGACTCGTCGACGGAGCGGCGGACCCAGTAGCCCACGAGGATCAGCACGATCGAGAGCAGGAACGGCACGCGCCAGCCCCACTCGGCAAACGCGGCACCGGGCGAGATGACGCCCGTCATGAGCGCCATGACGCCCGAGGCCAGGAGCATGCCCAGCGGCACACCCAGCTGCGGGAAGGAGCCGGCCAGGCCGCGCTTCTTCGGGTCGGCGTGCTCAACGGCCATGAGCACGGCGCCGCCCCACTCGCCGCCGGCGGAGATGCCCTGCAGGACGCGCAGCAACAGGAGCAGGATCGGCGCGGCGATGCCGATCTGGGCATACGTGGGCAGCAGGCCGATGAGCGCCGTGGCGGCACCCATCAGGAGCAGCGTGATGACCAGCATGGCGCGGCGGCCGATCTTGTCGCCGTAGTGCCCGGCCAGGAAGGCGCCGAGCGGGCGGAAGAGGAAGGACAGGCCGATGGACGCGAAGGCCACGAGCTGGCCGACGGAACCGCCGGCCGGGTCGAAGAATTGCTTGTTGAACACCAGAGCAACGGCATTCGCGTAGATGAAGAAGTCGTACCACTCGACGGTGGTACCGATAATCGTGGCTGCGGCGACGCGGCGCCGGTTGGCCGTGTGGGTGGTGGCGGTAGACGTCATCGTGTTACCCCCGTCTCGAACGGATGTGAGTTTCGTGACGTGATGGGCGCCACGGGGACAGATCGTATACGGTCTGACCACGCCTGTCCATCAGAGGTGTGACCTTTTGGTCTACTCCCATAGACCTTTGGTGATATGAAATCGACCCATGCACGACGACGCGCGGCCCCCTTGGAGGGGCCGCGCGTCGGTGGGCGGGTGGCCGGGCGGGCGACCGGTGGAGACTGCCCGAGGCAGCTGGCGTTAGCCGGCGCTCCAGAAGCCGGCGGAGCGATCGCTCGCGAGCGCGTCGGCGACGCGGACCGCCGAACTCTCCAGTACGGCGTCGTCGTTCATCTCGGCCGGGACGTCAAAGCACACGTTGTAGGTGCCGGTCTGCCCGGCCGGCAGATCGGCGGCTAGCACCGGGCTGTCCTGGAGCTGGGCCCCGCAGGTCAGAGCGTCCACCCGCGTGCCGTCGCCGGCGATGAGCTCGTAGGTCAGGTCGGTCCCGGGCGAGATTGCCGCGTCGGAGCGGTTGCCGACCTCCACGGTCGCCGTCACGTAGCGCCCCTCGGGGGCCGGCGCCTGCGGGTCAGCTTGGGCCACCGCGGCGGTGGCCTGCAGGTCAACCTTCTGCACCACGACGCGCAGTTGGCCCACGTCCGCGCCTGTGCCGACGGGCAGCGCGCCGGCGACGAGGCCTGGCAGGTCCGAGGCCACCGCGGATTCGTTGAAGTCGTCCCCGGCCGCCTCGTCGTCCTCGTCCTGGACCAGCGTTTGCGCCTGCTTCTCCAGCTCTGCGCGCTGCACATTGGCGGTGATCACGGGGGCGGCGATGCCCACGACGCACAGCGCCGCCGCGACAATGCCGGGCCACTTGCGCGCGCCGCGCAGGGCGGCAATGACCCAGGCGCCTCCGCCCAGGAGGAGGCCGATGCCCGCCGACCAGACCCAGTTCAGGGCGGTCTCGGGCCGCAGCGCCGCGACGATCGAGACCACCGCCGCGACGGCGCCGAGGCCGGCCAGGATCCACACGACGAGCGGCGTGGGTTCCTTCGGCGCGCGCTCGGCCCGATCCGCGCGGGGGCCGCGGCCCGTTCCGCGCCCGCCTCGGGCCTCCGCCGCGTCGTCGGCCCGGTCGGCGAAGCCCCACTGGCCCACGCCGCCGCCGTCCTGGGGCTGTGCGTTGGGGTCGAGTTCGCGCGGTGAACGGCGCACGGCGGGGCTCCTGGGTCTCTCGGCGGCGCGGCGCCCGGGCTCGGGCGCGCAGGGGACCACGGTAGCCCGGGCGACTGTGGACCGCCTGTCCGCACCGGCGAAGGCGCCCCGGAAACGCCCCCTTCCCGTGGACGCGGCCGCGCCCTAGCCTGGGATCCACGTCCCTGCCGTCGTCTCAGGAGTGCCATGTTCCAGCAGCCCGTTGCCGCCTTCGCCTCGCTCTCCCTCGGCGCCATGACGCCGCTCGACGCGCTCGGCCCCGTCGCGATGGCCGTGGGCGTCCTCATGATCGGCGTGCTGCTCTTCGGGATCGGCCGGCGCATCGCCCGCAAGCGCCGCCGCTAGGCACCCCCCACCCTTGTGGGCCGCCGCCCACGGGCCCTACTTTGGGTCTCGCGGCGCCGCACTGGGCGCCCACCACGGCCGCCGAGCGGCCAGAACGAGCGGGAACACCATGGCTGAAGCGAGCTTCCAGGCGGGCGCACCGTGCTGGCTCGATCTCATGACGAGCAACACCGAGGGCGCCAAAGCCTTCTACGGTCCCTTGCTCGGGTGGGACTTCCAGACCGGCGACGAGGCGCTCTACGGCGGCTACGTCATGGCCCTGCTGAACGGCCAGCCCGTGGCCGGGATCATGCAGAAGCAGCCGGAGCAGGCGGACTTCCCCGATCTGTGGAGCACCTACCTCGGCACGGACGACGCCGAGGCCACCATGAGGGCCGTCACAGAGGCCGGCGGCAACGTCCTCTTCGGCCCCATGGAGGTGCCGGGTCAGGGCCACATGGGCATGGTGCAGGACCCGACCGGCGCGGCCGTCGGCACCTGGCAGCCCGCCGGCATGCGCGGCTACGGCCTCGTCTACGACCGGGCGCCCCGTATTGGCACGAGCTCTTCACGCGCGACTTCGGCGCGAGCCTGGACTTCTACTCCGCCGCCTTCGGCTGGGACGTCTCGGTCGTTTCCGATAGCGACGAGTTCCGCTACGCCACGCTCGGCGCCGATGCCGCGGCCCGCGCCGGCGTCATGGACGCCTCCAGCTTCCTGCCCGAGGGCGTGCCCGCGCACTGGCGCGTCTACTTCGGTGTGGAGGACGCGCGCGCCGCGGCCGAGGTCGTGGCCCAGCTGGGCGGCACCGTGCTCTCGGGCCCCGAGGACACCCCGTACGGCACCATCGTGACGATCCAGGATCCCTTCGGCGCGCAGCTGTTGCTCGCCTCCGGGTACCCCGCCGGGCGCTGATCCCGCCGGCCGCGCCGGACGCACAAGGGGCCCCCACCGACGTGTCGGCGGGGGCCCCTCGCACCTGGAAAGGGTTAGGTACTGCAACGTGTCCGGCCCATCCCTACACGATCGGCCGGGCGGCGATCCCATGACCGAACCGCCGTGAACGCGACACTGCCACCGCTCCCCCGGCCCCGCCAAGAGGCCCGCGGCGACTCCCAGCCAAGTCCCACCTAACGCGAGTCAGGCACCCAGGCGGCCGCCCGACGTCGGGCACTTTTCCTCACGCCGTGAGCTCACGGGAGGTCCGGAAGGGCACGACGGCGCGTGGGCGCCTCGAGCGCTTGGCGCGCCTCAGGCGCCGGCGTGGCGCTCGAGGAAGGAGTACACCTCGGTGGGGTCCACGCCGGGGAACGCGCCCTGCGGCATGGCAGCGAGCAGGTGCGTGTTGGCGCGGGCGGCGGGGAAGGCGGCGCCGCCCCACGCCGCCTCGAGCGGGGCCGGGGGCGTGCGGCAGCAGGCCGGGTCCGGGCAGGAGGAGGCGGAACGGTGCTTCGTGTCGCGGCCGCGGAACCAGCGCACGTGGTCGAAGGGCACGCCGATGGAGAGCGAGTACTCGCCCGAGGAGTGGCGCTCCGTGATGGCCGTGCACCAGAAGGTCCCGGAGACCGTGTCGGTGAACTGCTCGAAGGCGCGGAACTTGTCCGGGACGTCGAAAACCTCGCGGCTGGTCCAGTGCCTGCACACGGTCTGGCCCTCGATGGCGCCCGTGTGATCGGACGGGAAGGTCACGCCGTCGTTCTCGTAGCCCTTGTGCAGGATGCCGGACTCGTGGACCTTCTGGAAGTGGCACGTGATGTCGAGGTGGCTCGTGGCCAGGTTCGTGAAGCGGTGCGCGGCCGACTCGTAGGAGACGGCGAAGGCGTCGCGCAGGTCCTCGATCGCGAGCTCGCGGCGCTTCTTTGCCTCGCCGAGGAACGCCACCGCGGCCTTCTCCGGCATGAGCAGGGCGCCGGCAAAGTAGTTGGTGTTGACGCGCTGGCGCAGGAAATCGGCGTAGTCGGCGGGCTCGCCGTAGCCGAGCTGATGCCGGGCCAGGGCCTGGAGCAGCACGGAACGCGGGTCGTGGTCGGCCCGGCTGGAGCGCTCCAGGTAGATGATCTTGTTCTTCTCGTCCGTGACCGAGCGCGTGGAGTGCGGCAGGTCGGAGACGAAGCGGATGGAGAAGCCCAGGTGCTCAGCGAGGTCCGCGGCCATGTGGTGCGGGAGCGGGCCGGCGCTGTGGCCCACGGCGTCCAGCAGCTCCTGCGCACCGGCCTCGAGGTCGGGGTAGTAGTTGCCGCACTCGCGCATCTCCTCGCGCAGTTCCGTGTTGGCGCGGCGCGCCTCCTCAGGCGTCGCGAGGGACTCGTTGAGCCGGCGCTCCAGCTCGCCCTGCAGACCGAGCAGCGACTCGATGACCTCGGTGGGCAGGCGCGGGCCCACCTTCACGCGGGGCAGGTTGAGGCTTTGGTAGAGCGGGCCGCGCTGGGCGCGCTCCAGCTGCAGCTCCAGGGCCGCGCGGCGGTCCACGGGCTGGGCCGCGAGGAGGTCGTCGAGACTCGTCCCGAGCGCGCCGGCGATGCGCATGAGCTGCGTGATCTTGGGTTCGCGCTTGCCGTTCTCCAGGAGCGAGAGCTGGCTGGGCACCGTGCCGACGGCCTCGCCGAGCGCGTCGAGCGTCATGCCCTTGGCCTTGCGCAGCTCGCGGATGCGCCGGCCGACCGCCACGGTGTCGAGCGAATCCTCGATGTCGGCGGAGGCGGCGGCCTGGGCGGCGAGCACGGCGCGGGCGTTCATGCCTCCCACTCTAAGTGAGCTGAGTCACCGAAACCGAGAAATCTTTCGGATGTGCGAAGAACTGCAAATCTTTCCTGAAATTCACCGGTTCAAACCCGTTGCCAGCCCCCAAAGATGGTCTCACCCGCAGAACTTCCGGCCCGGTTCGTCCGGCGGGGAAGCCAAGCACAGCATTCACGAGGAGCATCAACGATGAGCACCCAGCAGAACCAGACCCCCGAGCAGCGCGCCGAGGCCCTCCGCCTGGAGTGGGAGGCCAACCCCCGCTGGGAGAACGTCGAGCGTGACTACACGGCAGAGGACGTCGTCGCCCTGCAGGGTTCCGTCATCGAGGAGCACACCTTCGCCCGCCTCGGCTCCGAGCGCCTCTGGAAGCAGCTCACCGAGGAGGCCCCCACCGGCGGCTACACCAACGCCCTCGGCGCCCTCACCGGCAACCAGGCCGTGCAGCAGGTCAAGGCCGGCCTCCGCGCCGTGTACCTCTCCGGCTGGCAGGTCGCCGGCGACGCAAACCTCTCCGGCCAGACCTACCCGGACCAGTCCCTGTACCCGGCCAACTCGGTCCCGCAGGTCGTCCGCCGCATCAACAACGCCCTCAAGCGCGCCGACCAGATCGAGGTCGCCGAGGGCACCAAGTCGGTGGAGAACTGGTTCGCCCCGATCGTGGCCGACGCCGAGGCCGGCTTCGGCGGCCCGCTCAACGCCTACGAGCTCATGAAGTCCATGATCGACGCCGGCGCGGCCGGCGTGCACTGGGAGGACCAGCTGGCCTCGGAGAAGAAGTGCGGCCACCTCGGCGGCAAGGTGCTGATCCCCACCCAGCAGCACGTCCGCACCCTCAACGCCGCCCGCCTCGCGGCCGACGTCGAGAACGTCCCGAGCCTCATCGTGGCCCGCACGGACGCCGAGGCCGCCACCCTCATCACCTCCGATGTGGATGATCGCGACAAGCCGTTCATCACCGGCGAGCGCACGGCCGAGGGCTTCTACAAGGTCCAGAACGGCTTGGCCCCGTCCATCGCCCGCGCCAAGGCCTACGCCCCCTACGCGGACCTCATCTGGATGGAGACCGGCACCCCGGACCTCGCCCTGGCCCGCGAGTTCGCCGAGGCCGTCAAGTCCGAGTTCCCGGATCAGATGCTCGCCTACAACTGCTCGCCTTCCTTCAACTGGAAGAAGCACCTGGACGACGAGACCATCGCCAAGTTCCAGCGCGAGCTCGGCGCCATGGGTTACTCCTTCCAGTTCATCACCCTGGCCGGCTTCCACGCCCTGAACCACTCGATGTTCGACCTGGCCCGCGGCTACGCGACCGACGGCATGAGCGCCTACGTCCAGCTGCAGGAGCGCGAGTTCGGCGACGAGGTCAACGGCTACACCGCCACCAAGCACCAGCGCGAGGTCGGCACCGGCTACTTCGACCGCGTCTCCACGACGCTCAACCCCGAGGGTTCCACCCTTGCCCTCGTGGGTTCCACCGAGGAAGGCCAGTTCCACTGAGCCTGACGAGGCGTTCCCGCCCGCTGCGGCCCGCCGGCTCCCGCCGGTAGCCCCAGCAGCCTCGCGGGAACGGCGCCGGCGGCCCCAACCCTCACCGGGTGGGGCCCCGGCCCCTCCCGGCCCCACCGGGCCGGTCACACACTTCCCGCATCAAGCCCCGACAGCCCTCCCAGCTCAGGCCGGTCTCGAAACCGGACCACCCGGCGTCGGGCACCTTAAAACGCATCAGGAGAACACCATGTTCACGCCCATGACCCTCAACGGCATCACCATCACCCCTCCCCGCATCCGCCGCCAGGAAGAGATCCTGACCCCGGAGGCCATCGACTTCCTGCGCACCCTGCACCAGGAGTTTGAGCCGCGACGCCGCGAGCTCATGCAGCGCCGGCACCGCAGCCGCGCCAAGATCGCCAACGGCCAGGACCCGACGTTCCGCGAGGACACCCGCCACATCCGCGAGGACGACTCCTGGACCGTGGCCCCCGTGGCCCCCGGCCTCGAGGACCGCCGCGTGGAGATCACCGGCCCGGTGGAGAAGAAGATGGCCATCAACGCGCTGAACTCCGGCGCCAAGGTGTGGCTGGCCGACATGGAGGACGCGCACACGCCGTCCTGGGCCAACGTCATCAATGGGCAGCTGAACCTGCGCGACATCCTGAACCGCAGCATCGACTTCACGACCCCCGAGGGCCGCGAGTACAAGCTCTCCGGCGAGAAGCTGACCGACCTGCCGACCATCGTGGTGCGCCCCCGCGGCCTGCACCTGACGGAGAAGCACCTGCTCTCCGGCAACGACCCGCTGGCCGGCGCGTTCGTGGACTTCGGCCTGCACTTCTTCCACAACGCCCGCACCCTGATCGCCCAGGGCCGCGGCCCGTACTTCTACCTGCCGAAGCTGGAGAGCCACCTCGAGGCCCGCCTCTGGGACGACATTTTCACCCGCGCCGAGGAGTACATCGGTCTGGAGCACGGCACCATCCGCGCCACGGTGCTCATCGAGACCATCACCGCTGCGTTCGAGATGGAGGAGATCCTCTACGAGCTGCGCGACCACGCCGCCGGCCTGAACGCCGGCCGCTGGGACTACATCTTCTCCATCATCAAGAACTTCCGTTCGCGCGGCGCCCGCTTCGTCTTCCCGGACCGCAGCCAGGTGACCATGACCGCCCCCTTCATGCGGGCGTACACCGAGCAGCTCGTGCGGGCCTGCCACCGCCGCGGCGCCCACGCGATCGGCGGCATGAGCGCCTTCATCCCGAACCGCCGAGACGCCGAGGTCAACGCCCGTGCGCTGGCCGCGGTGCAGCAGGACAAGGCCCGCGAGGCCGCGGACGGCTTCGACGGCTCGTGGGTGGCGCACCCCGACCTCGTGTCGGTGGCGCAGGGCGTGTACGACGAGACGCTCGGCGAGCGCCCGCACCAGAAGGACCGCTCCCGCGAGGACGTGCGTCCCGACGATGCGGCCCTCCTGGCGGTCTCCGCGATGGACGGCAAGATCACCGAGCAGGGCCTGCGCCTGAACATCGAGGTGGCCATCCGCTACCTGGAGTCCTGGCTGCGCGGCAACGGCGCCGTGGCGATCCACAACCTCATGGAGGACGCCGCGACCGCCGAGATCTCCCGCTCGCAGATCTGGCAGTGGCTGCACCACAAGGCCATCACCGACGAGGGCGAGCTCATCACCCTGGATTGGGTGGAGCGCCTCGTGGAGGACGAGTTCGAGAAGCTGGCCCGCTTCGACGGCGACCGCTACCTGGACGCCCGAGAGATCTTCGAGGCCTCAGCCCTGCGCGACGACTTCCCGACGTTCATCACACTGCCGGCCTACGACCGCTACCTGACCGACACCGAGGCGAAGACCCTCACGCCGGCCTGAGAGACCACCCGGGTGTGGTCCGCCTGATTCGACCGCTTGGCCCCATGGGCGGCGCTGGGATGGAGCCCCAGCACCACCCACGGGGACGGCGGGAGGCGGGCCCACCCGGGGAAACACTCGACGAAGGGGGAACCGTTCCGGTTCTCAGCTTGTCTCGGTTCCCCCTTCCTCGAAAAGACCTCCCCGGATCCTCCCCGACCTGCCCGTGATGCGTGTGGCGGGTCGGAGATCCGGGGGAGAAACGTTCGGCGCGACCCGCGCGGCGGAGCACCCGATCACCCTCCTCACCCACGAGGAGGGGACGGGGCCGCGGGGTCGCGCCGTTCGCATGCCCGGGGGCTTTTCTCCGGGCGGGGCGCGGCGGCATCGAGCCATGAAAATTCATGCACGACGGCGCGGTGTCAGGCGGGTGCCTCCGGGCTAGGCTGGCGAGGTATCACTCCTGCGTGCGCTACGCGCGGGCCCGCTGGCAGGACCCGATGGAAGGAACCCCCTATGACGGCAGTCCAGGACATTCTGTCCGCGTTGAATCTCGATCAGCTCGCCGAGCAGCTGGGCACCTCGCCCGAGGAGGCGAAGCAGGCGGCCGAGGCGGCCGTTCCGGCGCTCATCGGCGGCCTCCAGGCCAACGCCGCGGACCCGGCGGGTGCCGCGTCCATCACCGAGGCGCTCTCGCAGCACGCGAGCGGCCTCATCGACGGCGGCGTCGACCTGAACCAGGTGGACGTGGCCGACGGCGAGCGCATCACCTCACACATCTTCGGCTCCAACCAGGAGGCCGTGGTCAATCAGCTCGGCGGCCTCGGCGGTGGCGCGGGCCTCATCGGCAAGCTCCTGCCGATGCTGGCACCGGTGGTCATGTCCTTCCTCGCCTCCAAGTTCGGCGGCGGCGCCCAGGCGCAGGCGCAGGACTCCAGCCAGGGCGGCGGCATCTCCGACATGCTCGGCGGCCTGCTGGGCGGCGGCTCCGGCTCCGGTGGCGGCGGCATCATGGACGCGATCGGCGGCCTCTTCGGCAGCGGCTCGCAGGGCCAGTCCGGCGGCGCCGGCGGCGGCATTATGGACGCCCTCGGCGGGCTGCTCGGCGGCGGGCGCCGCTGACCCCGCACCGTAAACGCGCGCGACGGCGGGCCGGCCTCTGACGGGGGCGGCCCGCCGTTGTTGTTCCTACCCCGGCGCGAGGCCGAAGCCAGCCGGCGGCTGGCGACCGGTGCCGGGCCCCCAACTCCAGGCGGCCTCGACGGGGATCGGGCGGCCCAGCACGTTCTGGGCGGCGCGGTGCCCCGAGAGCAACGCGGCGGTGACCGTCGCCGGGTCCTCCGTCCAGGTCGCCTCGCCAGCCAGGTGGAGTACCCCGTCGATCGGCTCGGCGAGGGCGTCGTGGTCCTCCGGCGCGGATCCGAGCGCCATGAAGGCGTAGGAGCCGCGGGAGAACGGGTCGTCCTGCCAGTGCGTGATGTCGGCGCGCACGGGTGCCGGGATCCCCTCGCCGTAGAGGCGGCGCAGCTGCGCCATGACGGAGCCCACCACGGCGGCCTCGTCCCAGCCGCGGATGGCCCGGGCCGCTGGCCCCGCCGCGAAGGTCAGCAGACACGGCTCGCCGTGCACGCGCGTGACGTCGTACCAGGAGTGCCACCAGGCCCCCTCAGGCCCCTGCTGCCGCAGCCCGTAGACACCCTCATCCCAGAAGGCCTCGGGGAACGTCAGGAAGATCTTCTCGAAGGCGTTCATGGTGAAGCCGGCCAGCGCCGCGGCGTGGGCCGGCGGCAGCGGCGGCTCGAGCACCAGCTCGCCGGAGGCGAGCACGCCCACGGGCACCGTGAGCACGGCGACCGGCGCGGCGAAGGCGAGCTGGGCGCCGTCGGGCCCTTGCACCTCGACGCGGACGCCGGAGGCATCCCGGCGCATGGCCGTGACCCGCGTGGACAACCGGACGTCCAGCGCGGGCGCGCCAGCCACCCCGGCGGCTAGGCCGCGCGGCAGGGCGTCGTAGCCCTCGGGGAAGACGACCTCGTCGCCGTCCACTGCGTCGTCGTCCAGGCCGTGCGCCGCGAGCTCCTCGATCCAGGCGCCGTACTGCTCCTCGCTACGGTGCTCCAGGTACTCGCGCACGCGCTGGGCGCGCTCTCCTGCGTCCGGACCCAGCACGGCCAGGAGGGCGCGCTCGGTGACGTCCCGGTAGGACTCCCCCGAGGCCGAGGCCTCCACCACGCTGGCCAGGGCCGCGTCCACGGCGTGAATGTCGGCCACGTACGCGGCGGCCTCCGCCGCGCTCAGCCGCCGCCCGTCGGGAGCGAAGTGGACCATCGGCCGTCCGGCCGGCTGATATCCGCCCACGGTGAACTCGGCCATCGACATGCCAAACGCATCACACGCTTCGAAAACCGGCGAGTCGTTGATGCCGTGGATCCAGGAGGCACCGAGGTCCACCGCGTGGCCCGAGGAGCGGTCGGTCCAGACGCGGCCGCCGATCCGTTCGCGGGCCTCGAGCACCACCACGCGCTTCCCGGCTGCGGTTAGCAGGCGGGCTGCGGTGAGGCCGGAGACGCCGGCTCCGATCACAAGGACATCGGCGGTTTCCACGGGGCTCCTGGGGGCTGGACGGGACGGCCGACAAGGCGGGCCGCGCGCGTGACGCACATCACTCCACCTTAGCCGGACGCAACGCTCCCCGGAGCTGCCCCGAAGCTACCCCTGCGCGAGGAGGTGGCGAGGGGTGGCCTCCGGGGCTAGATCAGCGCTGGGCCCCGCCCCTTACCGCAGCCATGGCGCCGGTGAGCGAATCGCGGAGGGGGGATGACAGGTGCCCTTCGGCCAAGGCCGTCACCGCCTGGGCCATGGCCTGCCCTACCTCGTCGGTGGTGCCGCCCATGCCCGGGCCCGTGAGCGACTGCATCCCTCCGATCACGTGGACAGCCGCCGCCTCGACGGCCGCCGCGGCCTCCGCCTCGCCCAGATGGCCCAGCAGGAGGGAGAGTGACAGCACGGCGCCGGCCGGGTTGGCGGCGCCCGTGCCGGCGATGTCCGGGGCCGAGCCGTGGATGGCCTCGAACATGCTCGGGGCGCTGCCATCGAGGTTGAGGTTGGCGCTAGCGGCCACGCCCATGCCGCCCTGAACGGTGGCCCCCAGATCGGTGATGATGTCGCCAAAGAGGTTGTCGGTCACGACCACGTCGAAGCGCTCCGGCGCGGTGGGCAGATGGAAGCACATGGCGTCCACGTGCACGTAGTCCACCTCCACCTCCGGGTAGCGCTCGCCAATCTCCGCTACGGTCCCGGCCCAGAGCTTGCCGGCCTCCACGAGGATGTTGGTCTTGTGGCACAGCGTGAGCTTGCGACGCCGGGCGGCGGCCAGGCGGAACGCGTACTCCACCACGCGCGCCACTCCGGCCTTGGTGTTGATCGACTCTTGAACGGCGACGGCGTGGGGCGTGCCCTCGTGCACGGTGGAGCCGCGGCCCACATAGGCACCCTCGGTGTTCTCCCGGACGATGACGAGGTCGCAGCGTTCAGGCGTGAGGTCCGCGATGGGTGTGCGCACGCCCGGATAGAGGCGCACGGGGCGCACATTGGCCGCCTGCGCAAAGCGCTGGCGCATCTGAAGAATGAAGCCGCGTTCGAGGATGCCTGGCTGCACCGAGGGATCCCCCATCGATCCAAACAGGATGGCGTCATGCCCCCGCAGGCGCTCCTCGATCTCCGCAAAGAGCTCCCCGGTGGCCACATAGTGATGGGCGCCGGCACTGAAGACCTCGCGCGTGGTGGTGAAGCCAAATGCCGCCTCGGCGGCATCCAGCACCGCGAGCGCGGCCGAGGTGACCTCGGGGCCGATCCCGTCGCCCGGCACCACGGCGAGCGAGTAGGACGAGGGCTGCTGGGGGGTGTTACTCGACATGAGATTGCCTCCGATTTGTGATGCGCGTTACTATAACCAATATAACTGGTAAGACCACTCCCGTGGCGGTTCGCCCGGGGACCGTGCAACCGGTCTACTGATCCCTCGGAGGACGCATGACCCAGCCCGCGCTGCCCATCGACCCCGGAGTGCAGTTGCCCTCCGCAGTGCTCACTCACCTCCTGATTGGCGACGCCGACCGGCCGGCCGGCGCCTGGACGCCCGCGCGCTTCCCCTTCACGGGCGAGGTCTTTGCCCAGGCCCCCGCCGCCTCCGTCGACGAGGCCAAGGCGGCTGTGGCCGCAGGCGCCGCGGCACAACGCCCCATGGCAGCGCTCTCCTCCGCTCAGCGCCGCTCCATCGTGGACACCATCCGCGAGCGCCTCGCGGCACATGAAGGTCAGCTCCAGCGCCTACTGGTCCTCGAAACGGGCAAGCCGCTCGTGGACTGCCGCGTCGAGACGGCGCGCACGCTGACCACGTGGCAGGCCGCGGGAGACGAGATCACCCGCCTCACGGGCGAGACCGTCCCCTTGGACCTGCAACCCCTCGGCACCGGCATGCTCGGCTACTTCACGCGCAAGCCGGCCGGGCTGATCCTCGGCATCGCCGGTTTCAACTACCCGCTCCTGCTGGCCACGCACAAGATCGCCCCGGCACTGGCCGCCGGCTGCCCCATCATGCTGAAGCCCTCGCCGGACACCGTGCTGACAACGGCCTGGATGGTCAGCATCATCCGCGACGTGCTGGCCGAGCACGGGGTCCCGCGCTCCGCCGCCCAGTTGGTCTCGGGGGCAACCGAGGTTGGCGAGGCACTCGTGGCCGACGAGCGTGTGCAGGTCATCTCCTTCACGGGTTCGGCGGCCGTGGGCCACGTCATCTCCCGCAACGCCGCCCCGCGCAAGACCGTGCTGGAGCTCGGCTCGGCCACCGGGCTCATCGTCGCCGAGGACGGCGACGTGGACGCCGCCGTGGACGCCGTCCTTCGCGGCGGCTTCTACGCCAACGGCCAGGCCTGCATTTCAGTGCAGCGCGTGGTCCTGGCCCGCCCCATCGCGCAGCGATTCACCGAAGCACTGCTGGAGCGCCTGCCCGAGGTGATCGTGGGCGACCCTCGCGACGAGGCCACGCGCGTGGCACCCGTCATCAACGCCCGCTCGGCCGAACGCATCCTCTCCTGGATCGACGCCGCGGCCGAGGCCGGCGCCACCGTCCTGGCCGGCGGCCGGGCCGCCAGCCACGCGGAAACGGGCCTCGTGGCACCCACCGTCCTCACCGGCGTCGAGCATTCCTCCCTCCTGTGGGCCGAGGAAATCTTCGGCCCCGTGGTCTGCCTCGACACGGTGGAGACCATGGACGAAGCCATCGACCTCGTCAACGACTCCCGCTACGGCCTCCAGGCCTCCGTCTACACCGCCTCGCTGAGCAACGCGTTTGCAGCGATCGACCGGCTGGCGGTCGGCGGCGTGGTGGTCAACGAGATCCCCGGTTTCCGCTCCGACGTCATGCCCTACGGCGGCGTCAAGGACTCCGGGATTGGCCGCGAGGGCCCGCGCTGGGCCATGGAGGAATTCACCGTGACTCGCATGGCCATGATCCGCCCGGCCTGACCGGCCTTCACCGCTCCCTCCACGCCCGGCCCGCCGGCACCACCCCTTCTTGAGGAGAACAATGACCTCCATCGACTACTCGCACCTCTTTGGCCTGCAGGGCCAGCGAGCCATGGTGATCGGCGCCGGCTCCGGCATCGGCCGCGAGTCTGCGCTGGCGCTTGCCGCCCACGGCGCCGCGCTCGTGTGCGCCGACCGGGACGCAGCCACGGCGGAGCAGACCGCCGCCGACGTCCGGGCCACGGGTGCCGAGGCCACGTCGCTGCGCCTGGACGTCACCAACCAGGACGACGTCGCAGCGGCCGCCGCGGCCTACCCCGACCTCGCCGTGCTCGTGTTCACGGCCGCGACCAATGTGCGCAAGCGCATCGCCGACTATTCCCTCGACGAGTTCGACCGCGTCGTGAACCTCAACCTGCGCTCCTCGTTCCTGCTCATCCAGACGTTTGCCCCGGTCATGGCGGCCAACGGCGGCGGCTCCATCATCGGCTTCGCCTCCATCCGCGCGCAGGTCGTGGAGCCGGGCCAGGGCGTCTACGCGGCCAGCAAGGCCGGCCTGGTGCAGCTCATCAAGACGGCGGCAGCGGAGTTTGGCCCGCAGGGCGTCCGCGTCAACGCGATCGCCCCCGGCGTGGTGGAGACGCCCCTCACGGCGCAGATCAAGGCCAATCCGGAGTGGTACGGCGCCTACGCGCAGAAGTCAGCTCTTGGCCGCTGGTCCCGGCCAGAGGAGCTCGCGGGGGGCGTGGTGTACCTCGCCTCGCGGGCAGCGAGCTTCGTGACGGGCTCCACCCTCATGATCGACGGCGGATGGACCGCCATCGACGGCCGCTACACCCCGCCGGCCTGAGGACCGGGCGGCGCTCGGCTCAGCGCGCCGCGGGCGCGCACCGGTGCCGCGCTGGGAAAGGGATCTTCCCTTCCCAGCGCGGCACCGCCTGTGTGAGGCCCCGTCTCACCCGTGGTTGGGGCGGACGGGACGCCCCAACTCAGGGCACGAGCGACCAATCCGGCGTCGCTTGCTCCCGCACCGATTCGAACCAGGCGGCGGCGGCCAACACCGCGTCGTCTGCACCGATCGGTCCGGCGATCTGGAGCCCGATGGTCCGGCCGTCAGCGGTGAAACCGCAGTTGACGGTGGCGGCGGGCTGGCCCGACATGTTGTAGGGCAGGGTGAAGGAGATGTGGGCCATCGGCTGATCGGGATCGTCGATGGGCATGGGGCGCTCGGCGGGGAATGCCGCCATGGGCGCCACAGGCGAGAGCACGAGGTCGAAGCCGTCGGTGGCTGCGCGCGTCACCTGGGCGATCTGCGCCTGCCGGTCAAAGTTACGGATCGTCGCCGCGCCGTCGTACTGGGCACCGCCCCTCGCCCACCGGGCGATGTACGGCAGGACCAGCTCCTGCTGCTCCGGCGGCAGCGCCTGCAGATCGTTCCAGGAACGCGTGCGCCAGAAACCGTCCAGGCCGGCCAAGGCCTCCGCGGGCATGAACGGCGCGACCTCCTCGAGCCGGGCGCCAGCGCCGGCAAAGAGCCCGACGGCGCGTTCAAAGGCCGCGGCGACGTCCGGTTCCACGGGCGCACCCGAGCCGGCCTCACGCTGGACCGCCACGCGCAGGTGCGAGGGTTCGGCCAGTCTGGCCGCCCAGTTCATGGGGCTGTAAGCGCGGGAGAGGTAGTCGCGCGGGTCCGGCGTCGCGATCACGCTCATCATGGCCTGCAGCTCCGCCACGGAGCGGGCCATGGGACCGGCCACGCGCCCCTTGTACGGGGCGTGCAACGGGACAAGTCCATCGCTCGGCTTGAGCGTCGCGAGCCCCGCCCAGCTACCGGGTAAGCGGATGGAACCGCCGATGTCCGTCCCCACGTGCCAGGGGCCGTAGCCGGCGGCCGCGGCGGCGCCGGCCCCGGCCGATGACCCGCCCGTCGTCAGGGTGGGATCCCACGCATTGCGGGAAATGCCATGCAGCGAGGAGACGCCGGAGGAGAGCATGCCCCAATCCGGCATGGTCGTGGAGCCCACGATGACCACCCCGGCCTCTTCGAGTCGGTCCACGATCGGCGCGTTCGAGGGGGCCAGCGGCGGCTCCGGAAGGGCCGTCCCGGAGGGTGCCGGGCGGCCCTTGCGCCACACGTTCTCCTTGACCGTGGCCGGAACGCCGTCCCACCGGCTCAGCGGCGCGCCGGCGGCCCAGCGCCGGGCCGAGGCAGCCGCGTCCGCCCGCACCTGCTCCGGGTCGAAGAGGTACAGAGCGTTCAGAACCGGCTCGCGCTCTTGCACCCTTTCGATGACCGCCTCCGCCACCTCGCGGGGGTCAAGCCCCTCCGCATAGGCCTGGGACAGTTCGGCGGAGGTGCGCGATGCGAGGGAAGTCGTCAGCACGGGTGGTCCTCTCGTGAGGGGAGTGAGGGGAAGGTCAGTGGTGGGTGCGGTTCACGCGCGGCGGGCTTGCCTGGCCGCGCTCACGCGTGCCGGGCCAGAATCTCTTCGCGCAAGTTCATGGAGCTCGCCACGAGCTGCTGCGTGTAGGGATGCTGGGGCGCCGTGTAGATCTGCTCCGTGGGCCCCTCTTCAACGATGGAGCCGGCGTGCATCACGATGACGCGATCGCACAGGTGTCGCACCACCGCGAGGTCATGGGACACGAACACCAGCGTCAGCGCGTAGTCATCCACGAGGTCCGCCAGCAGGTTCAGCACCTGCGCCCGGACCGAAACGTCGAGCGCGGATACCGGCTCATCCGCCACCAAGACCTGGGGACGGCAAATGAGCGCGCGGGCGATCGAGATGCGCTGACGCTGGCCGCCGGAGAACTGATGAGGGAACCGCTCGAGCGCCGACACGGGCAGGCCGACCGCCTCCACCATCTTCTCCGCCAGGCCCCTGCGCTGCGCCGCGTTGAGCGCCTGGCCGGGAACCAGGAGCGGCTCCGTGATGATGTCCAGCACGCGCATGCGCGGGTCCAGCGAGCCCATGGGGTCTTGGAACACGATCTGCAATTGCTGACGCAGCTCACGCAGTTCCGACTCCCTGGCCCCGGCGACCTGGTTGCCGGCAACCGTCACGGAGCCGGAGCTCGGGCGGTCCAGGCCAGCGAGGATGCGCAGCAAGGTGGTCTTGCCGGAACCCGATTCGCCCACGATGCCCAGACGCTCCCCGGGTGCCACCGAGAAGCTGATGCCCTTGAGCGCGTCCACCGTGCCCGGCAGGGAGAACAGGCTCGTGCGACCGCGCGTGTATGTGCGGCGCAGCTCCTTGACCTCGATGACCTGCTCCTCGTGGGCGGCGGCCAGCGACTCCGTTTCCTCTAGGGCCAAGCGATCAGCGGAGCGCTCGGCGAGCCGCACCATCTGTGCCTTGGCGTGCTCCTCATCCGAGGCGGGAGGCGTGTAATCCCGGGCGGACACCACCGTGAAGAGCCGTCCGTTCTCGTCGGTCGCCTCGAGGTCGCTCGCGGCCAAGAGCGCCCGCGTGTAGGCATGTGTGGGCCGAGTGAAGACCTCTTCCGTGGTGCCGGACTCCACCACCAGACCCTGGTGCATGACCATGACGCGCTCACACGTATTCGCCACCACGGCCAAGTCGTGGGTGATGAAGAGCAGGCCCGTGCCGCGCTCCTTGACGGACTCGCCCACGAGGTCAAGCACCTGCCGCTGGACCGTCACGTCCAACGCCGTCGTGGGCTCGTCACAGATGAGCAACTCGGGATTGTTGGCCAACGCCATGGCCAGCATGACGCGCTGGCGCTGACCGCCGGAGAGCTGATGCGGGTAGGCCTTGGCCGCCTCCGCCGGGTCGGGGAGTTTGACGGCGTCAAGCATCTGCACGGCCTTCTGCGCGGCCTGCGCCCGGCCGGCCGCCTTGCCGTGAATCCTGATCACCTCGGCCACTTGCGCGCCCACCCGCATGAGCGGGTTCAGCGCGGTGAGCGGCTCCTGGAAGACCATGGAGACGCGGTCTCCGCGCAGCCCCCGCACGGCCCGGTCCGGGGCATCGACGATGTTGTGCCCAAAACCGTTCAGGCGCACCTCGCCGGAGGCCCGCAGGCCATCGGGGAGCAGGCCCATGAGCGCCAACGACGTCACCGACTTGCCGGAGCCGGACTCACCGATGAGGCCGATCCGCTCGCCCTTGGCCATCTCGAAGCTCACCCCACGCACGAGCTCCACCTCCCCCAGCCCCACACCAAGCGAACGGACGCTGAGCAGGGAAGGGGCGGCTGCCGCACGGTCATCGTGAGCGGAGCTCATGACTTTCCTCCAGTCATCTTCGGATCGAAGCGGTCTCGCAGGCCGTCACCCAGCAGGTTGAAGCCGAGCACGGCCACGGCGATGGCCACGCCGGGGAAGATCGCGAGCGCAGGCATGCTGTCCAGGAACTGCTGCGATTCCTGCAGCATGCGTCCCCACGACGGGGTGGGCGGGGGCGTGCCGAGCCCCAGGAAGGACAGCGCGGCCTCGGCCAACACCGCAAGGGCAAAGGTCACCGAGCACTGCACCACCACCATGCCCGCAATGTTGGGCAGGACGTGCCTGCGGGCCATGCGCAAGGCGGGCTGGCTCGAGGCCCGCGCGGCCTGCACGTACTCCGTGCTCATGACCTGCAGGGTGCCTGAGCGGGCCACGCGAGCGAATCCGGGCACGGACCCGAGGCCGATCGCGACCATGGCGGTCACGGTGGAGGCGCCGAAAGAGGCGGCAAACATGATGGCCATGAGCAGCGCCGGGAAGGCCAGGAGGATGTCCGCGAAGCGCATCGTGACTTCCTCCGCGGCCCCGCGGCGCATGCCGGCCCAGATGCCAAGCGGCGTGCCCACCAGGAGGGCGATGCCCACGGCAACGACGCCCACGAGCAGGGTGATCCGTGCTCCTTGGAGCACGGCGGAGAAGGTGTCGCGACCGTACTTGTCCGTGCCGAACCAATGCGTGGCGTTGGGTGCCTGCAGCCGGTCGGAGGGCATCGCCTGCGTCGGGTCGAAGGGAGTCCACACGTAGGAGAGCAGTGCGGCAAGCACGACGACCGCCACAAGGCTCGCGCCGATGCGCAGGTTGAGGGTGCCGCGGCGACGGCGCGGGCGACGGGTGCTTGTGGAACCTCCGGTGGCCGGACGCCCCTCTGTGGCCGCTTGCTGTGATGTGGTGCTCATGCCGGGCTCCTAAGCGTTCGTGCGCTGGCGGATCCGGGGATCCAGCACGGTGTAGAGGACATCGACGAGGAGGTTGATGAGCAAGGTGATGCCCACCAACACCATGACCACCGATTGCACGGCGATCATGTCGCGGTTACCCACCGAGTCCAGGAGGAACGAGCCGAGTCCCGGGATGACAAACACGCGCTCGATCACCACGGCACCGATGATGAGGGCCGCGAGCTGGACGCTCGTCACCGTGATGACGGGGATAGCCGCGTTGCGCAGACCGTGCTTGAGCAGCGCCTGCAGCGGTGAGAGGCCCTTGGCCCTGGCCGTGCGCAGGTAGTCCTCGCCCATGACCTCGAGCACCGCGGAACGGACGTAGCGCGTGAGGATCGCCGCCTGCACGCCGGCCAGCGCCATGACGGGAAGCGTGACCCTGGAGAGGAACGCCCCCACCCCCTCGGCGGGCGGCACCCAACCGTTGGAGGGGAACCACCCCAGCCTCAGCGAGAACACGGCCACGAGCAGGACGCCAAGCAGGAAGCCAGGGATGGCGATGCCCAGCTGACTCAGGGCGCTCACGACGGCGCCGGAGGCGTCCCGGTGCCTCACCGCGGCGAACGTCCCGGCAGGGATGGCGACGATCAGAGCCACGATGATGGCCAGCGCCACGAGGATCAGCGACACCTGAACGCGGTCCACGATCTGTCCGGTGAGTTCGGTGCGCGTGACGTACGAGGTGCCAAAGTTGCCCGTCACGAGCCCGGAGAACCAGTCCCAGTACTGCACGATCAGCGGCCGATCGGTCCCGAACTCCCGGCGCATCTGCTCCACGAGCTCGGGGGTGGCGTTCTCGCCCGCGGCGATCTGCGCCGGGTCGCCGGGGACGGCCCGCATGACGATAAACACCAACACCGAGGCCACAACAAAGGAGACAACGAAGCGGGCGAGGTTGACGAAGGTGCGTATCAGCATGCGGGCCTTTCCTCAGTGATGCGAAGGGTTGATCACTTCCAGGCGATGCCGGAGAGGCTCAGCGCCTCGGTGACCGAGTTCGCAGGAACACCGGCCAGGCCGGCCTTGCCGACCACCACGTTGGGGAAGATAAAGAGCGTGTCAGCGGCCGCGTCGTCCACGATCTGGCGCACCACCTTCTTCATGCCCTGCACGTAGCCAGCCTCGTCCGCCTGGTCAGCGGCCGCGGCGTCTGCCTTGATCTTCGAGTTGTCGTAGCCGATGTAGTAGTCGGGGTTGTTGAACATGGTCAGGACGTCGCGAGACTCTACGGCGAGCACCACGGACATCTGGTATTCGTGCTTCGTGAAGACCTTGTCGAGCCAGACGGCCGGGAATTCTGCGGACTCGATCTTGGCGTTAATCCCGACTTCCTTGAGCTGAGAGACCACGATCTCGGAGACGGCCTGGGCATACGGGCGCGTCGGCACGCTGAAGGTGATCGAGAGGTTCTCCGCCCCTGCCTCCTTCAGAAGGGACTTGGCCTTGTCCACATCGTGGGGGTACACGCTGTTGAGGTCCTCGTAGTACGGGTCGGTGGTCGGCACGGGGCCACCCACTTGGGTTCCGAGGCCGGCCCATGCGGTATCCATAACAGCCTGGCGGTCCACGGCGTACATGACGGCCTGACGCACACGGACGTCGTTAAACGGCGCCTTCTTGTTGTTCATCGACAGGATGATCTCGCCGTTGGAGGTGCCCTTGAGCACCTGGTACTTGCTGTCACCCTCGAAGCCGCTGAGCAGCTCGGGGGCCTGCATGTTGTACACCAGGTCGACGTCGCCGGACTTGAGAGCGTTGGTGGTCGCGACGGCGTCGGCGAAGTATCGCAGGTTCACCGTGGGGATGCCGGGCTTGGTGCCCCAGTAGTCCTCGCGGGCCTTGAGCGTGATGGCCTCTCCGCGCTTCCACTCGCCCAGCGCGTAGGGGCCGGTGCCCACGGGCTGGTTGGCCAGGTCGCTCACGCCAGACTCATCGAACATGGCGCCAACGAGGGTGGTCATGGAATAGAGCCACGCCTGGGACGGCTGCGAGAGCGTGACGGTGACCTGAGTCGGGGAATCGACCTTGACCGATGAGACGACATCCATCTTGGACTTGAGGCCGTTCTTCCAGGCATCGGACTTCACGCGATCCAGGGAGAACTTCACGTCATCCGCGGTGAAGTCGGCACCGTTGGAGAACTTCACGCCCTCCTTCAGGGTGAAGGTGTAGCTCTCGCGGTCCTCGGAGACCTTCCATTCGGTGGCCAGCAGGGGCTGGATCTTGCCCTCCTGGTCCACCTGGACGAGGCCCTCGTAGACGTTGGACATCATGGCCTGCGGGATGGCAGCGCCGGCCGTCGTGGTGAAGTCGAGGTTCACGGGTTCGCCGGTCAGGGCCACGTTCAGCGTGTCCTTGGCGGCGGCGTCGCCTCCAGAGGAGTTGCTTGACCCGGCCGAACAGGCGGTCAGGGCCAGGGCGCTGACGAGCCCCAGCGCCGCGAGACGGCTCGCGAAGAGGGCGGGGATGGAACGACGCATGTGATCCTTCTTCCTCGGCGAGGCGAACGCTGCGGACGCTCTCGACGCGTTGAACGGGGGTGCGAACACCGATCGTGATGTGAGCCATCTAACACCAGTTTGCCACCAAGAGAACATAGATGTCTTGTCCGACCAGTTACCTCTGTGCAAATCCTCTCGTTCCGACGTCACGGCACTAAGGTTGCGCACAAACCCGATCGTCGCCGCGAGGAGCGGCCACAGGAGCGTGAACGCCGTGCCACCAGCCCAGTTCAGCCCGGCCGTCCCCGTCCGGACGTACGAGCGCATTGTTGAGCAGATCGAGGGTGCCATCCGCGCGGGGGACCTCCGCCCCGGGGATCACCTTCCGAGCGAGCGCGAGCTCATGACGCAGTTCTCCGTCTCCCGCCCCACCGTCCGGGAAGCCCTGCGCGTCCTCCAGGTGATGGGACTCGTCGAATCGCGCGCCGGCAGCCGCGGCGGGCCCGAGGTCCTCGCCCCCTCCTCCTCTCTCATGGCCCGGTCACTCAGCACCCTCACGCTCTTGGACTCGGTGGGACTGACCGAGCTGCTGCAGTTCCGCATGATGTTGGAGTCCACGGCCGTCCGGCTCGCCGCAGCACGCAGGGACGAGCCGCAACTTGAGCTCATGCGGCGGGCCATCGACGCCATGGAGGGCGCCGTCGGGGGCGACGCCAGCGATTTCGCCCAGGCGGATCTGGACTTCCACCGAGCGGTCTGGAAGGCCTCAGGCAACGAGCTGATCGCCGCCTGCGGACAGGCCGTGTCGGAGGCCCTGCTCGCGTCCATGCAGGCGGAACTCTCGTCTACGGCCGACACGGCTGCGCTTGAACAAGACTCCGTGGGGCGCGACCGGGCGCTCTTCGAGGCCATCGAGGCTGGCCGCCCGGCCGAGGCCTCGCGGCTGGCCAGGCGCGCGCTCTTCGACCGCTTCGATCATCTCCTCTCCACCCCCGGTTCCCTGGAACCCCTCGTGCGCGACGAGCCGTAGGGGCGCAGCGCGGGGCCCGTCCCCTGCGCATGGCGCAAGACGGCGAAGGCCGCGGGCGGCGCGTTGTACGACCCTGGTCTGATGCACTCGGGACCCGGTTCCGACCCACGCAGGACGCCAGGCCGGCCACGCGGCGCGTTGACTTGAAAGCATGACCGGCCATGCCCCATCCCATTCGCCCACCACGGGCCAGTTTCCGCCACTCGCCTCGAGCGCCCCGAGCCCGCGTGGCCGTGGGGTCGCCTCGGAGACCAGCGGCCGAGTGGTCCCCGGCGCGGGCGAGCCCGGCCTCGCCTGCGTTCCCTGGGCAGGCATCATGGTGCTGGCCGCGGCCGGCGCGGTGCTGGCCCTCGTGGCGGCCCCCTTCGCCCTCCCGCTCTCCGAGGCCGCCACGGCCTGGCTGGGGGCCGGCGGCAGCGGCGCGGGCGTGGACCGACTCGGCGACGCCGGGGTGGCGGGTCTTGGCCTGCTCGCGGCGCTCGGGATCACCCTCAGCCGACGCTCACCGATCGGCGAGGAACGGGCCCGCTGGGCCTCCGGCCTCGTCGCCGCCGCGGCTGCCGCGGTCGCCTTTGTGGTGGCCTCGGGACTCAAGAACGTGGTGCGCGAGATCCGCCCGTGCAGCGAGCTGGGGCTGAGCGCATGCCCGCCGCTGAACGACTATTCGTGGCCGAGCAATCACACCGCGGTGGCCGTGGCGCTGGCCGTGGCCGTCGTCATCGCGAGCCCACGGCTCTGGCTGCGGCTGCTCGCCGGCCTGCTGCTGGTCATGGTGCTCGCCTCCCGCGTCGCCTCCGGCGCGCATTGGGTGCACGACGTCGCGTGTGGAGTGGCGCTCGGAGCGCTCGCGAGCTTTGTGGTGCTGGCCGCGGTGAACGCGGTGTCCGTGGCGGTGGGCCGCCGCCGGGCCGCCGGGGAGGCGCTCTAGCTGTTCTTCCCACTGACGTTGTGGACGCGATCGATGGGTGAGAGGCCTCCGATGCCGGTGTGGGGTCGGTGATGATTG
>NZ_QQXK01000025.1 GCF_003575975.1 Galactobacter valiniphilus
CAATCATCACCGACCCCACACCGGCATCGGAGGCCTCTCACCCATCGATCGCGTCCACAACGTCAGTGGGAAGAACACCTAGGTCGCCCGCCCGGGCCACCCGCCCGGGCCGCCCGCCCGCCGTCGGGCACCCACCCGGCCGCCCGCCGTCCGGCGGAGGGCACCCATGCCCGCCATACGCCGTCGGGCACCCACCCTCACGCGCTTTGAGGCCGGATCTGCGCTGTGAGGCGCGAAAATCCCGCCTCAAAGCGCGGAAAGCGCCTCAAAGCGGGGGGAAGCCGGGCTCACCAGAGCCCGTGCTCCTGCGTGGCCTCGCGGATCTTGCGCAGGGCCCCGGCCAGTACGGCCTGCTCCTCGGCCGTCAGCGGATCGAAGATCGTCTCGCGGACAAACGTCACGTGATCGGGCGCGGCGGCGCGGATGGCGTCCCAGCCGGCCTCGGTGAGGAGCACGTCCTGGCCGCGGCCATCGCAGCTGGAGGTCACGCGCTCGATGAGGCCCTTGCCCTCCATGCGGCGCAGCAGGTGCGAGAGGCGGCTGCGTTCCCAGCCGAGGTCGGCGGCGGCGTCGCCGGCGCGCAGGCGGTGACCCTCGGCCTCGGACAGGGTCGCGAGCACCGAGTACTCGCCCGTTGACAGCCCGGAATCGCGGGCGTTCTGGCGGTCGAGGGCGGCGGGGTAGCCCCACATGAACTCGCGGATCGCGAGCCACGTCTCCTGCTCCTCAGCGTTGAGCCAGCGGGTGTCCTGGGGGGTTGGATCCGTCACTGTTTCCTCCTACAAGTTGACGTGTCAATCATCTCACGGAAGACTGGGGATCACAACGCGGGGAGCGTCACCATCCTTTCATGGCGCGAAACGGCGGCAGCAGACGGCACGGAGGGCAGGCAATCATGGGCCAGCACGAGGCAAGCGAGTACTCCACCAAGGGCGCGTACGTGCACGGCGGCGAGGAGTTCAACCGCGACACCAACTACATCGAGGACCGCATCGTCGCCGACCCTGCGGCGGTGCGCACCCTTCCGGCCCCGCCGGCGTCCAAGGTCGGCTCCCTCGGCTTTGGACTCACCCCCGGCGCGCAGGCTTGGCCCGTCGAGGCCGGCCGCTACCGCCTCGTCGCCGCCCGCGCGTGTCCCTGGGCCAACCGCACCGTGATCGTCCGCCGCCTCCTGGGCCTCGAGGATGCGATCTCCCTGGGGCAGCCCGGCCCCGTGCACGACGTCCGCTCCTGGACCTTCGACCTCGACGAGGGCGGCAAGGATCCGGTGCTCGGCACCGAGCGTCTCCAGGAGAACTACTTCAAGCGCTTCCCCGACTACCCGCGAGGCATCACGGTCCCGGCCATCGTCGACATCCCGAGCGGCGGTGTGGTCACCAACAACTACCCGCAGATCACCCTCGACTTCTCCACGCAGTGGAAGGAGTTCCACCGCGAGGGCGCTCCCAACCTCCTCCCCGAGGGCGAGCTCGATGAGATGTGGCCCGTCATGACCCGCGTCTTCACAGAGGTTAACAACGGCGTCTACCGCGCTGGCTTTGCCGGCTCCCAGGAGGCGTACGACGCCGCGTACGCGCGTCTGTGGGACGCGATGGATTGGCTGGAGGAGCGTTTGGCGACGCGCCGCTACCTCATGGGCCCCACGATCACCGAGGCCGATGTGCGCCTCTTCACGACGCTCGCGCGCTTCGACGCGGTGTACCACGGGCACTTCAAGACGAACCGCAACAAGCTCGCCGAGATGGACAACCTCTGGGGCTACGCGCGCGACCTCTTCCAGACCCCCGGCTTCGGCGACACGATCGACTTCGTCCAGATCAAGGACCACTACTACAAGGTGCACGAGGACATTAACCCCACGCGCATCGTCCCCGTGGGCCCGGACCTCTCCAATTGGCTCGACGATCACGACCGCGCCAAGCTCGGCGGCGCGCCCTTCGGCGACGGCACGGCGCCGGAGCCCGTCCGCGCCTCCGAGCGCGTGGCGGCCGGCCACAACCCGCTCTACCCGGCCTGAGCCGGCTCACCTTCACACGGCGCGACGGCGCGGTGGGGCACCCAGCCCCGCCGCGCCGTCGGGCGCTGTCAGGAAAAGACGACGTCCGCGGCGTCCACCACGGCGGCGGTGCGCCCCGGCGCGGCCTGGAACTGCCAGTACAGATTGGTGTGCGCGATGACGTCGTCCACGGGCGGCGCGCCCCAGGCGCTCTTGTCGCCGGCGGTGTGCGCGTCGCCCACGAGGGTGACGTCGTAGCCGCGCGTGAAGCCGCCGTGGATGGTGGAGCGCACGCACGCGTCCGTCTCCGCGCCGGTGACCACGAGCCGCCCCACGCGGGCCGCCGCAAGCACGTCCTCCAGGTCGGTCCCCTCGAAGGAGTCGCCGTAGCGCTTGTGCACGCGGGCCTCGCCGTCCGCCGGCACCAGCTCGGGCACGATCTCCCAGCCGGGCGTCCCGCGCACCAGCTCCTCGTCCTCGGAGTGCTGCACCCACACCACCGGCGCGCCCTCGGCCCGCGCCCGTTACACCAGGTCCGCGATCCGCGCCACCACCTCGTCGCGGTGCGGCGCCTCGGCGACCACGTCGTTCTGCACGTCCACCACCACGAGGGCGGTGCTGTCTCGATCCTGCAAGGTGCTCATGGGCTGCCCTCTCGGCCAAGCTGCGCTGACCGTCCAAGCGTAGAACGCGTCCCCGACGGTGGAAGCGGCGTCCGCCCCCTGTGATGAGATAGCACCATGACGATCATCGCGGCGGCGGACGGCAGCGCCCTGGGCAACCCCGGGCCGGCCGGTTGGGCTTGGTACATCGACGACAACACCTGGCACGCCGGCGGCTGGAAGCGTGGCACCAACAACCAGGGCGAGCTCATGGCCGTCCTGGACCTCCTGCGGTCCACGGCCCACACGGGCGAGCCGCTGCGGATCCTCTGCGACTCCCAGTACGTCATCAACTCCGTCACGAAGTGGATGAAGGGCTGGAAGAAGAAGGGCTGGAAGAAGGCAGACGGCAAGCCCGTCCTCAACCAGGACCTCCTGAAGGACATCGACGCAGCGCTCGAGGGCCGCGACGTGAGCTTCGAGTGGGTCAAGGGCCACGCCGGCCACCCGCTCAACGAGGCAGCCGACGACCGCGCCCGCGGCGCCGCCACCGCCTACCAGGGCGGCAAGGAGCCGGACGCGGGGCCGAGCTACCCGGGTGCCGCCGGTTCAACGCACGACGGCGCGGCGTCCGGTTCCGGCGCGGCCGCGGGCCAGCGCGGGGCCGGGACGGGCACCCCGGCTTCCTCGAGCGCGGCCGCGCGCGGTGGCGAGCCGGGCCGCGGTGGCGACACCGCGTCGTCGGGCACCGACGCCGAGCCGAGCGGCGACAGCCTGCCCGGCCTAGACGAGGCGGCCGGCCTCGCCACGCCCGTGGGCGTGGCCCTGACGCTCGAGGCCGAGGTGATGGACGCCGTCGAGCGTCAGGACCCCGAGACCCTGCGCTTCCTGCTCTCGCCCTCCTTCCGCGGCGTGGGCGCCGCCGGCGAGCTGCTGGACGCCGCCTCGCTCGCCGCCTCCGAGGCAGCGCGCTCCACGGTGGACGGCGTGGAGCGCCTCGCCGAGGAGCTGCACGGCGAGGTCGTGCAGCTGGCCTACCTCGTCTTCCGCGGCCCCGCCTCCTCCGTCATCACCTCGTGGTGGCGGCGCGAATCCGGGCGCTGGCGCTGCTTCTTCCGCCAGGAAACCGCGCGCGGCTGAGCCCGCGCCCCAGACCACATCTCACCCGGAACACCAGGGAGCACCATGCAGCAGCCCATCATCGCCCCGCGCTTCGAGGGCGTCGCGCGCCTTCTCGCCGAGGCCACGGAGCAGGACCCGACTCACCGTGCCCAGCTCGCCGTCTACCTGCGCGGCGAGCCCGTGCTGGATCTCGCGGTGGGCGAGGGCCTGGACACGGGCCGCCTGCACGGCGTCTTCTCGGTCTCCAAGGGCCTCTCCTCGCTCGTCTTCGCGAAGCTGATCCAGGACGGGCTCGTGGACCCGGCCGGCCCGGTGGCCCAGTACTGGCCCGAGTTTGCCGTGGCGGGCAAGGGCGCCGTCACGGTCGAGCAGCTGCTCTCGCACCAGGCCGGCCTGCCCGGGCCCGTCAACGGCCTGGACATGGACGACTTCCTCGACTCCCGCCCGGCCGCCGCGATCCTCGCTGCCCTGGCCCCGCAGTGGACCCCCGGCGTGGCCTTTGGCTACCACGCGCTGACCTTCGGCACCTTCATCGAGGAGCTGGTCTTGCGGATCACTGGCCGCCGCGTGCAGGAGCTCTACGAGGAGTGGATCCGTGTCCCCGCGGAGGCCGACGCCTGGCTCGGCCTGCCCGAGGAGCAGGAGGCGCGTTACGTGCCGGTGCCGTCCGTGGGCGGGATGGGCTTCGTCGACCCGTTCGGGCTCTCGGGGCTGGCGATGAACTCGATCGCCGGCTTCCTCGATGCGAACGGCCAGCGCTCCTACGACCTCATGCAGGTCCCGAACCTGCGCCGCGTGCGCGAGGTCGGGCCGGCGGCAGTGGGCGGCGTCGCGAGCGCGCGCGGCCTGGCCCGCGCCTACGCCTACGCGACCACTGGGCTGCGCCGCGCCGACGGCTCGCTCACCGCGCCGCTGCTGAGCGCGGCGACGATCGCGGAGGTGTCCCGCGACCGGGCGTTCGGGCACGACCGGATCTCCGGGAACATGAAGGCCTTCGGCGTGGGCTTCATGCGCCCGAACCCCAACAACGACTGGGGTTCCGCCGCGGCCTTTGGGCACGACGGCGCCAACGGCACCGTGAGCTTCGCCGACCCGGGCTGGGGCCTCACCTTTGCGTACCTGCCGTTCACGCCGCAGGCCGGCGGCACCAACGGCTGCCTGGCCCAGCGCCTCACGGTCGCGGTCCGCGAGGCGATCCTGGCGCAGCTCGCGGGCTGAGCCCGCGCTTCTTGGTCCCAACGCCCGACGGCGCGTGGCCGGCTCCCAGCCAGCCACGCGCCGTCGTGCTGTTCACTCCTCGAGTTCCCTTCCGGCACATTTCGTCGAATCCCGCACAGATGGTGCGGGATTCGACGAAAAAGGCGGGATGAGACGAGCGCTCGCCGGGGCCTCCGAGGCGAGCCAGGCGGCACCGGCCAGCGGCCAGCCCTCCGTCACGAGTGGCTCCTGGCCGGCGGCCAGGACCAGGGCCGCGGCGCCGTCGCCGGCGAGGGAGGCCTCGAGGCGTTCGATCTCCCCGGGCCGGGCGGACACGAGCTCGTTGGCCAGGCGGTCGGCCGCGCGGGCTGCGTCGGCCAGCACGGCCACGGTGCGGGCCCGGTCGCCGTCGCCGCGGCGGCGCACCGCCAGGGCGGCGTGCCAGCCGGGCGTCCCGGCGAGGGCGACGTCGGCCACGGCCAGACCGTTCTCGTCGGCGATGCTGGCGCGCCACGGATCCCCGAAGAAGGGGTCCGCCCCGTCCTCCGGCGCGCGCCGCGGGCGCGGTGAGCCGGAGGCGAGCACATCGCCGTCGGCGGAGAGCGCCCAGTGCATGAAGCCGAGCCCATCGAGGGCCAACCCGGCCTCGTCGAGGAGCCGGGCGCGCAGCGCCGTGCCGCCCACGGTGCCCGGCACGCGTTCCCAGCGCGGCGCCGTCTCCAGCGCCAGGCGCTTGATGACCTCGGTGGCTGCCTCCGCCTCGTCCGGCTCGGCCGGCACGGTCAGGGTCATGCGGACGCCGTGGGCGTCGAAGGCCTCGAGGTGGGGGAGGGGCGTCTCGTTCGGCAGGGCGGTCATGCCGCCACCGCCCGGTGGTGGCCGCGGGTCGTGACGTCCGCCGGGGCGGATCCGAGCAGGGCCTCGGCGCTGACGGTGCGCCAGGCCGCAGCAGAACCCGTGGACACGGTGGCCAGGCCGGAGCCGCCCGGCACCGCCGAGCCGGAGCGCGCCTCGCTGGCCCCGCCTTGCGGCCCGTGGCCGTTGGAGAGCCCCCACCCGGCGCCGAGGCCGAGAACGCCGGCCGCGGCGAGGGAGACGGAGGCGACACCGGTCAGGACGCGCTGGGTGAAGTTCATGCCCTCACCCTTCCCAGCCTGTCTGTGCGCTTCCTGGGTGTGCTCTGACGGGGGCCGATGAACATCCTGGGGAAGGCAACGCATCCCAGCAACGGCGCGGATCCGCGGGCGGGTAAGGAAAGCCTTTCCTGCCTGGCGCCCGGGCGTGGCGAGGGGGAGGATGACGCCATGAGTCGCAACGATTCCCCCGAGACCACCCTGCCGGAGGCACCCCACGCCGAGGAACACAGCGCCGAGGGCCTGGCCAGCAAGCTGAATTGGCTGCGCGCCGGCGTGCTCGGCGCCAACGACGGCATCGTGTCCGTGGCCGCCGTGGTGGTTGGCGTCGCGGGCGCCACCCAGGAGGTGGGCCCCATCGTGGTGGCCGGCGCCGCAGCAGTGGTGGGCGGCGCCATCTCCATGGCCCTCGGCGAGTACGTCTCCGTCTCCAGCCAGCGCGACGCCCAGCGCGCCCTCGTCGCGAAGGAGCGCGAGGAACTCGCCACCATGCCGGAGGAGGAGCTCGAGGAGCTCACCCAGCTCTACGAGGCCAAGGGGCTCAGCCGCCCCACGGCGGAGCGGGTGGCCCAGGAGCTCACGGAGAAGGACGCGCTGCGCGCCCACCTCGAGACCGAGCTGCACATCGACGAGGACGACATCCCCTCGCCGTGGTCCGCCGCGATCGCCTCGGCGGTCTCCTTCCTGGTCGGCGCCGCGCTGCCCTTCCTCATGGCGATCCTGCTCCCGCCGTCCATTCGCATCCCGGCGACCTTCGTGGCGGTGCTCGTGGCACTGGCCCTGACCGGTGCCGTGGGGGCCTACCTGGGCGGCGCCAAGGGCACGCGGGCCGCGATCCGCACCATCATCGGCGGGGCCCTCGCGCTCGCCGTGACGTGGGGGATCGGCGCCTGGCTCGGCACGAGCGTGGCTTAGGCGCACGCGTCACCGAACGCCACCGGCCTCACCCGGCGCCCCCACGGGCGTAGGGTGAGGCCGTGGAATTTGAGCAACGATTCTTGGCCCTGGGCGACTCCTTCACCGAGGGCATGGGCGACGTCGATGTGAACCGCCCCAACCAGGTGCGCGGCTGGGCCGACCGCGTCGCCGAGACCCTGTGCGCCGAGGGCTGGGGCTACGCCAACCTCGCCATCCGCGGCAAGAAGATCCCGCAGGTGCTCACGGAGCAGATCGACGCGGCGGTGGCGCTCAAGCCCACGCTCGTCACGCTCTACGCGGGCGGCAACGACATCATGCGGCCCAAGGTCAACATCGACGAGCTGGTCCGCGGCTACGGCGCGGCAGTGAAGCGCCTGCAGGACACCGGCGCCGAGGTCGTCATCTTCACGGGCTTCGACGGCTCCTCCTCGCCGGTTTTCGGCAAGCTCGTGGGGCGCACGGCCCTCTACAACGAGCGCATCCGCGAGGTCGCCGACGTCACGGGCGCCCGCATCGCCGACTACTGGCGCTGGCGCGACTTCAACCACATGGGCTACTGGGCCACCGACCGCCTCCACATGAACGAGCGCGGCCACGAGCTCATGAGCCGCAAGGTCCTGGGCGTTCTGGCCCGCGAGGTGCCGGGGGAGGACCCGGCCCCGCGCGAGCTACCGAACCTCAGCCGCTGGGAGACCGCCAAGGACAACGGCCGCTGGGCCGTGGAGTACGTGGGCCCGTGGGTCCAGCGCCGCCTCAAGGGCACCTCCTCCGGAGACCATCTCTCCGCGCGCTTCCCCGAGTGGGTCTCGCTCGCGGCGGACGGCACGGTCACGCGCTAGGCGCGCCTGCCGGAACCAGGCACGCAACAAACGCCTGACGGCGTGGGGTCACCACACGCCGTCGGGCGTTTGTGTGCTTCCCCTCGCGTCAGCGGGGGATCGGGGGCGTGCTCAGCCCAGGACCTTGAGGGAGGTGCCCCACTGGAAGGCCGGGAGCGCCTCGTTGACCTGCATGGCCATGACGAGCAGCTGCATGCCCTCGAGCTCGCGGGCGTGGTGCAGGCCGCCCACGGGGAGGGGGCGCAGGCCGGCGTCGGCGATGAAGGCGGAGACGAGGGCGGCGGCCTCGGCGTCGTCGGCGGCGACAAACACGTCGAGCGGGGCGCCGTAGCCCTCGCCCGCGGTCAGCGGTCCGGCGAAGGTGGTGTTGAAGGCCTTCACGACGGGGGCGGCGGAGGCGGCGGCGATGAGCTGGGCGACGGAGGAATCGGCCGGGACGGTCAGGGCGTCGAAGGTGGAGAAGTCGACCGGGTTGGAGAGGTCGACGAGCACCTTGCCAGACAGGGCGGCGCCCTGGGTCGTTGCGTACTCGACGATGGCGTCGAAGGGCAGCGCGGCGATGACCAGGCGGCCTGCGGGGGCCTCGGTCAGGGTGGCGGAGGTGACGCCGGCGCCGAGCTCGGCGGCCAGGGCGGCGGCCTTGGCCTCGTCGCGGGCCAGGATTTGCAGGCTGCGGCCGGCGGCGAGGGCGCGGGTCGCGAGGGCCTTGGCCATGTTACCGGTGCCGAGGATGCTGATGTCAGTCATGGGGACCTTCTGCTTGAAGAGGCGGGCGAAGAGGCGGTTCACGTCGGTTCCTCACCGTCATCGTTTACTTGATGCTTCAATCATAGGCAGCGTTTAGTTCAATCTTCAAGTAACGCTCGCCCGATGTGGCGTAAGAGACACGTCGCCACGTAGACTGAACCCTGTGCCCGGCGCTGCTGGCGTGGCGGTGGGCACGGCTGTCGACCCGCGGCGGGAGAGTCCCTCCCCGCATGGGGTGGGCGCCGTAGGAGCAATCCCTCCCCGGGAAACTCTCAGGCCCCCGCACCGCCGCGACGAGGCAACCCTGGAAAGCGGCCACCCGGGCAACCGGAACGGCCCACCGACGGTGCAAGCGCCCCGTGGCCCTCGCGGCCAAGGACACGCGGAATCTCTCAGGTCCCGATACAGGGTGGGGAGGACGACGCGCCCCTGAACGGGGTGCGCGCACGGCCCCACCGCGTCTTCGGGAGAGCAATAGATGAGCGTCCAACCGTCCGACCTCGCCAATCTCGGCAATCTCACCGGCCCCGGCGGCTTCGCCGACCGGCACATCGGCCCCCAGGGCAGCGATCGCGAGGAGATGCTGAGCGTGCTCGGCTACGACTCCCTCGACGCGCTCGTCGACACCGCGGTGCCGGCCTCCATCCGCCTCTCCGGCGGCCTGGACCTGGACGCCCCGCTCAGCGAGGAGGAGGCGCTCGCCGCCCTCCGCGAATACGCGGGCCGCAACGTCACCCGCGCCCAGATGATTGGCCAGGGCTTCTACGACACCCTGACGCCGGCCGTGATCCGCCGCAACGTCGTGGAGAACCCCGCCTGGTACACGGCCTACACGCCGTACCAGCCCGAGATCTCCCAGGGCCGCCTCGAGGCCCTCCTGAACTTCCAGACGATGATCGAGGACCTGACTGCCCTCCCCATCGCCAACGCCTCCCTCCTGGACGAAGCCTCCGCCGTGGCCGAGGCCGTGCTGCTCATGCGCCGCGCCACGAAGGCCAAGCCCGAGGCCATCACGGTCCTCGACTCCGAGCTCTTCGCCCAGTCCATCGCCGTGGTCGAGGGCCGCGCCAAGGCGCTCGGCTTCACCGTGGTCGTCGCCGATCTCTCCCAGGGCCTGCCCGAGGGCGAGATCAGCGGCATCGTGCTGCAGCAGCCGGGCGACTCCGGCCGCATCGCCAACCACGCCGAGCTCATCTCCCAGGCGCACGAGCGCGGCGCCATGGTCACCGTGGCCGCCGACATCCTCTCCCTCACGCTCATCACGCCTCCCGGTGAGCAGGGCGCCGACGTCGCCGTGGGCAACTCCCAGCGCTTCGGCGTGCCGCTGTTCTTCGGCGGCCCGCACGCCGCGTACATGGCCGTCCGCCAGGGCCTCGAGCGCAACCTGCCCGGCCGCCTCGTGGGCGTCTCCAAGGACTCCGCCGGCCGCCCGGCCTACCGCCTGGCCCTGCAGACCCGCGAGCAGCACATCCGCCGCGAGAAGGCCACGTCCAACATCTGCACGGCGCAGGCCCTCCTGGCCGTCGTCGCCTCGATGTACGCCGTCTACCACGGCCCGGCCGGCCTCAAGGCGATCGCCCAGCGCGTCCACGCCCGCGCCGCCGCCATCACGGCCGGTGCCGTCGCCGCCGGCGCCGTGGCGCTGACCGACTCCTTCTTCGACACTGTCTCCCTCGAGGTCGCCGGCAAGGGCGAGGCCGTCGTGGCCGCCGCCGACGCCGCCGGCATCAACATCCGCCTGATCGATGCCGACACGGTGTCCTTCTCCGCGGACGAGGCCACCACCCCGGCCATCGTCGAGGCCCTCGTGCGCGCCATCGCCGGCGTGCTCGGTTCCTCGGCCGACGACGCCGCTGCCGCGGCCGCCTCGGCCACCGTCACCCCGACCGGCGAGGCCGCCGGCGTGGTGCGCACCTCCGAGTACCTGACGCACCCGATCTTCCACACGGTGCGCTCCGAGACCCAGATGATGCGTTACCTGCGCCGCCTCTCGGACCGCGACCTCGCGCTGGATCGCACCATGATCCCGCTGGGCTCCTGCACCATGAAGCTCAACGCCGCCGCCGAGATGGAGGCCATCACCTGGCCCGAGTTCGCGGGCATCCACCCGTTTGCCCCCACGGAGCAGACCGAGGGCTGGCGCGCGCTCATCGCGGATCTCGAGGGCTCGCTGACCGAGATCACCGGCTACGCCGGCGTCTCCCTGCAGCCCAACGCCGGATCGCAGGGTGAGTACGCGGGCATGCTCGCCATCCGCCAGTTCCACCTGGCCAACGGCGACACCGACCGCGACGTCTGCCTCATCCCGGCCTCGGCCCACGGCACCAACGCCGCCTCCGCCGTCCTGGCCGGCCTGCGCGTCGTCGTGGTCGCCACGGCCGACGACGGCACCATCGACGCCGCCGATCTCGACGCGAAGATCGCCGCCCACGAGGGCCGCGTCGCCGCCATCATGATCACCTACCCCTCCACGCACGGTGTGTACGAGGAGGAGGTCACCGACGTGTGCGCCAAGGTGCACGCGGCCGGCGGCCAGGTCTACATCGACGGCGCCAACATGAACGCCCTGGTCGGCCTCGCCCAGCCCGGCAAGTTCGGCGGCGACGTCTCGCACCTGAACCTGCACAAGACCTTCTGCATCCCTCACGGCGGCGGCGGCCCGGGCGTGGGCCCGGTGGCGGTCGCGGAGCACCTGCTCCCGTTCCTGCCCGGTTCCTCCATTGGCCGTTCCTCCGAGGACATGGACTCCCGCACGGGCGCCCCGGTCGCCGCGGCGACCTTCGGCTCCGCCGGCGTGCTCCCCATCTCCTGGGCCTACGTGGCCATGATGGGCAACGAGGGCCTGACCGAGGCCACCAAGAACGCCCTCCTGGGTGCCAACTACGTGGCCCGCCGCCTCAACGAGGCCTTCCCGGTGCTGTACACGGGCACCTCTGGCCTCGTGGCGCACGAGTGCATCCTGGATCTGCGCGAGCTGACCGCCAAGACCGGCGTCACCGCCGAGGACGTCTGCAAGCGCCTCGTGGACTTCGGCTTCCACGCCCCGACCCTGGCCTTCCCGGTGGCCGGCACCCTCATGGTTGAGCCCACCGAGTCCGAGGACAAGGGCGAGCTGGATCGCTTCATCGACGCGATGCTTGCCATCCGCGCCGAGATCGACGAGGTGGCCGACGGCGTGCACACCCTCGAGGGTTCGCCGCTGCGCAACGCCCCGCACACGGCCGACGCCGTGATCTCCGAGGGCTGGGAGCGCTCCTACACCCGCGAGCAGGCGGCCTTCCCGGGCCACACCAAGCGCGTGGACAAGTACTTCCCGGCCGTTGGCCGCATCGACCAGGCCGCGGGCGACCGCAACCTGATCTGCGCCTGCCCGCCGCCCGAGGCCTTCGAGTCCTGAGCCCGGCCCTGCACACCACTGACTAGGAGAAGATCATGAGCACCATCTCCCGCCACACGGCGCTGCACGCCGCGCACGAGGCCCTCGGCGCGTCCTTCACGGACTTCGGCGGCTGGGACATGCCCCTGCGCTACGGCTCCGAGCTGGCCGAGCACAAGGCCGTCCGCTCCGCCGCCGGCCTGTTCGACCTCTCGCACATGGGCGAGGTCCGCGTCTCCGGCCCCGACGCCGCGCGCTTCCTCAACACGGCGCTGGCCGGCAACCTCGGCATCGTCAAGGTCGGCAAGGCCAAGTACTCGCTGATCCTGGACGAGAACGCCGGGATCATCGACGACCTCATCAGCTACCGCCTGGCCGAGGACGAGTACCTCGTGGTTCCCAACGCCGGCAACGCCCCCACGGTGTTTGCCGCGCTGCAGGAGCGCGCCGCCGGCTTCGACGTTACGGTCGTCAACGAGTCCGACACCACGAGCCTCGTGGCCGTGCAGGGCCCGGTCTCCGAGGCCATCCTGTTGAGCCAGGCCCCGGCCGAGCAGCACGCCACGATCACCGAGATGCCGTACTACGCGGCGGCCCCGGTGACCATCGCCGGCATCGACATCCTGCTGGCCCGCACCGGCTACACGGGCGAGGACGGCTTCGAGCTCTACGTGAGCAATGAGCAGGCCCCCGCCCTGTGGGACGCGCTGCTGGCCGCCGGCGAGGACCACGGCCTCATCCCGGCGGGCCTCGCCTCGCGCGACTCGCTGCGTCTCGAGGCCGGCATGCCGCTCTACGGCAACGAGCTGAGCCTGGACATCACCCCGCTCGAGGCCGGCCTCGGCCCCGTCGTCTCCCTCAAGAAGGAGGAGGACTTCGTGGGGCGCGCCGCGTTCGAGGCCGCCAAGGTCGAGGGCCGCGGCGCCACGAGCGGTCGCCGCCTCGTGGGACTGAAGGGCCTGGGCCGCCGCGCGGCCCGCGGTGGTTACCCCGTCCTGAAGGACGGCGTGGTCATCGGCGAGGTGACTTCCGGTCAGCCCTCGCCCACGCTCGGTTACCCGGTCGCCCTGGCGATGGTCGACGTCGAGCATTCCGAGCTGGGGACCGCGCTTGACGCGGATCTGCGCGGCAAGGCCGAGCCCTTCGAGGTCGTTGCCCTGCCGTTCTACTCCCGCCAGAAGTAGTCTTCCTTTCATCCTCTCTAAAGCATTCAACAGTCAGGAGCCCCACAGTGAGCGCCGTTAAGTCCTCCCTTCGCTACTCCGCCGAGCACGAGTGGATCGACGCCTCCTCCCCGGCCAAGATCGGCATCTCCCAGGTCGCCGCCGACGCCCTGGGCGACGTGGTCTACGTCGACGTCCCGGAGGCCGGTACCGCCGTCACCGCCGGCCAGACCTGCGGCGAGGTGGAGTCCACCAAGTCGGTCTCCGACCTCTACTCGCCCGTCACCGGCACCATCGTCGAGGTCAACCAGGCCGCGATCGATGACCCGAGCCTGCTGAACTCCGATCCCTACGGCGAGGGCTGGCTCTTCACCGTCGAGGTCACCGAGGAGGGCGAGCTGCTCGCCGCGTCAGAGTACGCCTCCGCCAACGGCGGCGACGTCGTCGACTGATCACCTTCCGGCGGCGCCTGATGCCGCCTGAACCAGGCGCCCCGGGGTACATCCACCCCGGGGCGTTTGTCCCGGCGCAACCCTCACGCCGGTCCCGCCAAGCAAGGAGTGCACCCCGTGTACCTGAGCATCTTTGACCTCTTCTCCGTGGGCCTCGGCCCCTCCTCCTCCCACACCGTCGGCCCGCTGCGGGCCGGCGCGGACTTTGTCCGCCGCTTGCACGACGGCGGTCGGCTGGCCTCCGTGGGCGGCCTCCGCGTGGACGTGTACGGTTCGCTGGCCGCCACGGGGCACGGGCACGGGACGTTCCCTGCCATCCTGTTGGGCCTGGAGGGCTTCCGGGTCGAGGAGATCCTCCCGGAGCAGGCCGAGGCGCGGTACGCGGCGTGGGACGCCGAGGCGCCGCTGGAGCTGGGAGCGCAGCTGGACGGGGCCGTGGCGGTGCCGCTGGACTATCACGTCAAGGACATGATCCAGCACCCGCTGACGGTGCTGCCGCGGCACACGAACGGCCTGCGCCTGCAGGCCTTCGACGCCGCGGGCGAGGTGCTCGCCGACGAGACGTACTTCTCCATCGGCGGAGGCTTCATCGAGCGCCAGGGCGAGGGCGAGGAGGCGGCGGTGGGCCACCTCGAGTCCTCCGAGCCCTACCCTTTCGACACGGGGGCCGAGCTGCTGCAGCGCTGCCACGAGTCAGGCCTGTCCATCTCCGAGGTGGCCCTGGCCAACGAGTGCGCCGCCCGGCCCGAGGCCGAGGTGCTCGCGGGCATCGACCACCTCTGGGACGTCATGGAGGAGTGCAAGAACTCGGCCCTGCGCCGTTCCGGCACGCTGCCCGGCGGACTCAATGTGCGCCGGCGTGCCCCCGAATGGCACGCCCGCCTGCTCGCCGAGGACACCAAGCGTGACTTCGAGTACTGGCAGGAGTGGGTGAACCTCGTGGCGCTGGCCGTCAACGAGGAGAACGCCACGGGCGGGCGCATCGTCACGGCTCCTACGAACGGCGCGGCCGGCATCATCCCGGCCGTGGGTTTCTACGCGACGCACTACGCCAAGGCCTGCCGCGGGCTCGGCGAGGACGTCAAGCGTGAGCAGGTGCGCCGCTACCTGCTCACGGCCGCGGCGATCGGCAATCTCTATAAGAAGCAGGCCTCGATCTCCGGCGCCGAGGTCGGCTGCCAGGGTGAGGTCGGCTCCGCCTCCTCGATGGCGGCGGCCGGCCTGGCCGAGGTGCTGGGCGGCACGCCCGAGCAGGTCTCCAACGCCGCCGAGATCACCATGGAGCACAACCTGGGGCTCACGTGCGATCCGATCGGCGGGCTCGTGCAGATCCCGTGCATCGAGCGCAACGCGATCGCCTCGGCGAAGGCCGTCAACGCCTCCCGCATGGCCATGATGGGCGACGGCGACCACCGCGTCTCCCTCGACGAGGTCATCATCACGATGCGCGAGACGGGCAAGGACATGCTGGATAAGTACAAGGAGACGGCGCGCGGCGGCCTCGCCGTCAACGTGGTGGAGTGCTGAGGCACCCCCGAGGCTTGCGGCCCTGGACGCGATAACGCCTCCCACCTGTTCTTCGGTGGGAGGCGTTCGCGCGTCCAGCCTGGACCGCCAAGATCAGGCGGCGGCTCCGTCACTCTGGAAGGGCCAGCGGCGGGCGTCCGCCGTTGGGCACCTCGGCGCCGAACGCGTCGGTGTTGTCCCTCCCGAAGTGACAGCGGGTTCTGAGGCCCGCTGATCCCCATCGTGCCCCTGGCCGGTGAACGGCGGAAGGGATCTGAGGGAACGTGATGCGAACGAGACTCCGCGGGGGAGCGTCGTTGCTGGGCCGAGACCGCGGGGGCGTAGCTGGGGCTAGAGCTCCTCGGTGGCGGGGGCTGAGGGGCGCAGGCGCAGTTCGTAGCCGCGGTTGCGCAGGATGGCCTCGTCGTCCTCCTGGCGGTCGAAGTGCACGCGGCCGGCCAGGACGTTCATCGCAAGGTCGGTGACGTTGCGGTCGGCCTCGTCCACGCAGAACTCCATGGTGCGGATGCCGTTGTCCTCGGTCTCCCAGACGTCGCCGTCCACGGAGAGGATCACCACGCGCGGGTTGTTGCACACGCTGCTCGGCACCACGAGGGAACCGGCGGCGGGGGAGGCGGGCACGTGCAGCTGCTTCCAGCGGCGGGTCGGCACGGTCTCGCCGTCGGAGGTCAGGGAGATGACGTCGTAGTCGATGAGGTCCACTGCTGGGGGCTCCTTCACGCTGGCCGGGGTGGTGTTCCCCACGCTATCCCGGCGGGCTGGGCGCGGGAAGGAACCCGCTGTGCGCCGCCGGTGAACACGTAGTCTGGTGGCATGCGCAACAACGCCCTGACCGTCGTGGCCGTGATCGTCGGCGTGCTCTTCGTCCTCTTCCTGCTCAAGTGGCTCTTCCGCCTCGCGACGGCCGTCGTCGTGGTTGGCGTCGTGATCGTGGCCGGCGTGCTCATCGTGAACTGGCTCCTGCGCCAGCGCAGCGAGCGCTGAGGCGGTGCCCCACCTGCGGCCGTGGCTGCCGAGCGACGCACCGGCGCTGCTGGACGCCGTCTCCGGAGCCCCGGACCTGGCCCCGCAGTTCGGCGGCGCGCTCCCGGCCACGCCGGACGAGGCGGCCGCGCACATCGAACGTTCGCTGCTCTTCCATGAGCGCGCCAAGAACTGGGCGGTGGAAGTGGACGGTGTGGCCGTGGGCAACGTGGGCCTGAGCGCCATCGAGCGCACCCACGACACCGCCTGGGCCTACTACTGGCTGGCACCGGCGGCGCGGGGGAGGGGGCTCGCGGCGCGGGGCCTGGCCGCCCTGGCCGCCTGGGCCTTCGACGACGGGCTGTTCAGGCTTGAGCTGGGCCATCGCGTGAACAACCCCGCCTCCTGCGCCGTCGCCCGCGCCGCGGGGTTTGCCGCCGAAGGCATCGAGCGCGCCAAGCTGCGCTACGGCGCCGAGCGCTTCGACGTGGAGACGCACGCGCGCCTCGTCACCGACCCTTCGCCCACCGTCGAGCCCCTGCCGTTGCTCCTCGCCTGAGCCGCGCACGGATTCTCACCGCGTCCGCGACTTTTCACCCTCGTGGCGTCCGTGCACCGTCCCGGGGACGGTGCACGGACGCCACGAGGGTGCAGAAACGCGCGGGCGGTGAAAATGCGGGAGGTCCCGCGAAGGCCGAGCGGTTCCACCTGCCGCACGCCCGGCCGTCGCGCCGTCGGCGCAACTCCCCGTGGACCTGAGCTGAGAAACCCGCGACACTCGCTGCAACGGATGGACCGACGTTCGGAGGGGATCATGAAGGGACGAACGCGCCTGCTCGTGACGGTCGTTGCCGTGACGCTGCTCGTCGCTGTGACGGGATGCAAGCAGGAACCGCCAGGCATTGGGGTGGGCGCCTGCGCCTCCGCGTCCGCCTCGGCGGGAGCGAACTCCGACTGTGCAGACAACCACGAGGGTGCAGAAACGCGCAGCGGTTGAGAAAGCGGTAGGCCCCGCGCAGGCCGAGCGGCTCCAGCTGCCGCACGCCCGGCCGGCGCGGGCCGCCCGCCTTGACGCCGCAGGCCCGCCCGCCGTGACGCCGCCCGCCGAACCCGGCCACGCGCCGTCGTGCATCCACCCACGCAAGAAACTGCCCACACTTCGGTTCTGCACCTCTCCAAAGAGGGTGCAGAACCGAAGTGCGGGCGGCGGCCGCGGCCATGACGCCGCGGAGGCTCAGCCGGCCGGCGTGAAGTAGACCTTCCGCAGCGGGGAGTGGACCTCCCAGACCGACTCCTCGCCGGCCCACAGGTGCACCAAAGACCCGGGGCCGAGCTCCAGCACGCGGCCCGCGTGGCCGCCGGCCTCGGCGATCGTGACGGTCGCGGAGCCGGAGAGCACCACGAACACCTCGTCGGCCTCCACGTCGGTGGCGGTGCCCGCGGTCATCTCCCACACGCCGTAGTCAACGCCGCCCAGGGAGCCGAGCTCGGCCGCCGCGGCCTGCGGCGCGCCGGCCACGACCTCCTCGGCCGGCAGGTCCTCCAGTTCCAGCGCCAGCCCCGGCACGGAGACGACGCCCCCGGGCCCAAAATCCTGCGTCTGGTCAGCACTCACGAGTCGAACCCCATTCCTACGGCATCCATGATCTTCAGGAAGGGCCCGCGCTTGCCCTCGTTGCGGTCGGCCTTCACGAGCGCGCGCGTCATGAGCTGCACGCCAACCCACGCCACGGGCTCGGGCGGGAACGGCAGCGGCTTCTTCTTGACCATCTTCAGCTCGGTCAGCTCGGTCTTCTGCCCGGAGAGCAGGTCGAGCATGACCTCGGCGCCGAAGCGCGTGGCGCCCACGCCCAGGCCCGTGAAGCCGGCGGCGGAGGCGACCTTGCCGCCCATCGCGAGGTCGAAGAAGGCGAAGAAGCGGCTGCACGTGTCGATCGCGCCGCCCCACGCGTGAGAGAACTTGATGCCCTCGAGGTGCGGGAAGGTACCGAGGAAGTGGGCGGCGAGCTTGCGATAGGTGGATTCACCGACCTCGTACTCGGGCTTCATGCTGCGCCCGAAGTGGTAGACGGCGTCCCAGCCGCCCCAGAGGATGCGCAGGCGCCCCTCGGCGTCGCGCGTGGGTCGCGCGTAGTGGAAGCGGTTGGTCATGTCGGCCAGGCCCTGGAAGTTCTCCCAGCCGATCGTCTTTTCCTGCTCGGGCGTGAGCGGCTCGGTCATAAGCGCGTGGTCGTAGACCGGCACGGTGAAGAGGCGGTTGCGCTTCAGGAGCGAGGGGAAGACGTTGGTGCCGAGGGCCACGCGGCGCGCGTGCACGCGGCCCGTCGCGGCGGAGAGCACCACGGTGTCGCCCTCGTCCGAGATGTCGGTGATCTGGGTGTGCTCGTGGATGATCACGCCGAGCTCGAGGCAGACGCGGCGCAGCTCCCAGGCCAGCTTGGCCGGGTTGACGATCGCGGTCTCGGCGCGGTCCCAGTAGCCGCCCGTGAAGAGCGGGGAGTCGATCTGCGCGCGCACCTGCGCGGCGTCCAGCAGGTCCGGGTCGTTCGGCCCGGAGGCCATCTCCCGGAGCCACTCGTCCTCGTGGGGTTCGAGGGCCACGCTGAGCGTGCCGACCTGCTGGTAGTCGCAGTCCATGCCGTAGCGCTCGATGGTCGCGGCGATCTCGGCGAGGTTCTTGATGCCGAGCTCGGTGAGGCGCGCGTTTTCGTCGGGGAGGTGCTTCTCGCCGTTGCTCTCGCCGTGGACGAGCGAGGCGTCGCAGAAGCCACCGTTGCGCCCGGAGGCGGCCCAGCCGATGCGCTGGCCCTCCAGCAGGATCACGCTGCGCTGCGGCTCGCGCTCCTTGGCGATGAGGGCGGTCCACAGGCCGCTGTAGCCGCCGCCGACCACGGCGAGGTCGGCGCTCGCCTCGCCCTCGAGCGCCGGCAGGGCGTCGGGGCGGTGCTCGTCGTCGAGCCAGTAGGCGAGGTGCTTGGCGCCCTCGAGCGCCGCGCTGACGGTGGCCTCGGGGGTCTCCTGCTCGATGCGCTCGTAGATGGTGAGCTGGGGGTTGGACATATGAATCGCGTCCTTAGCGATGCTCCGGGTCTTGGCCCGGTGGGGCGTGCCGGGGTCGGTACCGCGGCGCCGCCCGAGGGGCGGCGGGCGGAACCCGGCGTGAGGCACGACGGCGCTCGAGCGGCGTCGTGCCGTGCGTCACCACCCAGCCTACCTACCAGTTGGTCGGTATGCCAAGGGTGGCTGGCCCCGGGGCGTCCCGGGGCCAGCCACCCTTGGGTGCTGGGGCCGCGCTGGGCGGCCAAAGCGGTGCCTGAATCGGCCGGCGAGCGGCGATCAGATGTGGTTCGAGGCCTCCGTGAGGACGCCGCGGAGGATCGACTCGATCTCATCGAACTCCGGCTGACCGATGGTCAGCGGCGGAGCCAGCTGGATGACCGGATCGCCGCGGTCGTCGGCGCGGCAGTACAGGCCGGCGTCGTAGAGCGCGGTCGACAGGAAGCCGCGCAGCAGGCGCTCCGACTCCTCGTCGTTGAACGTCTCCTTGGTGGTCTTGTCCTTGACCAGCTCGATGCCGTAGAAGTAGCCGGCGCCGCGGACGTCGCCCACGATCGGCAGGTCGAGCAGCTTCGAGAGCGTGGACTTGAACGCGCTGGCGTTGTCCTTGACGCGCTGGTTCAGGTTCTCGCGCTCGAAGATGTCGAGGTTGGCCATCGCCACGGCGGCGGCGACGGGGTGACCGCCGAAGGTGTAGCCGTGGTAGAAGGTCGTGTCGCCCTTGGTGAAGGGCTCGAAGAGGCGATCCGAGGCGATCATGGCGCCGATCGGGGCGTAGCCCGAGGTCATGCCCTTGGCGCACGTGATGATGTCCGGCGTGTAGCCGAAGTCGGTGCACGCGAACATGGAGCCGATGCGGCCGAAGGCGCAGATGACCTCGTCGGAGACCAGGAGGACGTTGTACTCGTCGCAGATCTCGCGCACGCGCTGGAAGTAGCCGGGCGGCGGCGGGAAGCAACCGCCGGAGTTCTGCACGGGCTCGAGGAAGACGGCGGCGACGGACTCGGCGCCCTCGAACTCGATCTGCTCGCGGATGCGCTCAGCAGCCCAGTAGCCGAACTCCTCCTCGGAGGCCGCGTGGGCCTCGGGGGCGCGGTAGAAGTTGGTGTTCGGGACGCGGAAGGTGCCCGGCACCAGCGGCTCGAACGGGGTCTTCATGCCCGGCAGGGAGGTGATCGCCAGGGCGCCCTGCGGCGTGCCGTGGTAGGCCAGCGCGCGGGAAATGACCTTGGTCTTGCCCGGCTGCCCCTGCAGCTTCCAGAACTGCTTGGCCAGCTTGAAGGCCGACTCGACGGCCTCGCCACCACCCGTGGTGAAGAAGACGCGGTTCAGGTCGCCCGGCGCGTTGTCGGCGAGGCGCTCGGCCAGGTCGATGGCCGGCTCGTGGGCGTAGGACCACAGCGGCATGAAGGGAAGCTTCTCCGCCTGCTTGGCGGCGGCCTCGGCGAGCTCCTGGCGGCCGTGGCCCACCTGGACCACAAAGAGGCCGGCCAGGCCGTCGATGTACTTCTTGCCCTGGTCGTCGAAGATGTGGTGGCCCTCGCCGCGAACGATCGTGGGGATCTTCGCGTTGTCGTTGACGATGTGCGAGTGGCGGGCCATGTGCATCCACAGGTGGTCGCGCGCGGCCTGCTGGCGAGGCGTCCCCTTGGGGGTCAGGCTCTCAGTCATGGTGTCTCCCGAATGAATTGTCATCGTGTTCCCCAGTTGTATTCCTGCTTGCGCAAGGAGAGGTAGAGCAGCGTCTCGGTGGATTCGACACCGTCGACGTCGCGGATGGCATTAACGATGCGGAGCAGGTCGTCGTCGCTAGCGGCGACCACCTCCGCGAGGATGTCGTACGAGCCGGCGACGACGACGCAGTAGTCGACCTCGGGCAGCTCAGACAAACGATCGGCCGCGGCGGACATGTCGCCGCGGGTGCGGATGCCGATCATCGCCTGGCGCTGGAATCCCAGCTGCACCGGGTCGGTGACGGCCACAACTTGCATCACGCGCGCCTCGATCAGGCGCTGGACACGCGCTCGCGTGGCGGCCTCGCTCAGACCAACGGCTTTGCCGATGGCGGCGTAGGAGCGACGGCCGTCTTCCTGCAGCTGTTCGATGATCGCCTTGTTCGTGGCATCCACGGCGGCGAGCTCGGAGCTGGAGTGCGACGCGGTCTGGTGGGGCATGCGGTTATCGACCTCCTGAGGCCCGTCTGGTGTGACGGGGACGACACCGACTCTAGCCACAAATGAATCAGTTGTGTAGTCGGGTCAGCGCCACTGATCCCGAATGCGTATTCAGAATTTAACGATGGTCCCTATTGTCATGTGATCTACGTCTCTGTCATGATCGCTGTTCACCGGTCGGCGCATTCCTCCATGCCCCGGCCCCGGCAGCCGTAGGGAGCGTGAGATGAATTCCCGTCGACCCGCACCACCGCAGGACCCGCTGATCAGGGCCCTCGTCTCCGCCCAGCTCGCCCGCCCGTCCCGACGCTCCGTGCTTGCCGGAGCGGGCGCCGTCGGGCTCTCCGCCTTCCTTGCCGCCTGCGGCACCAAGGGCAGCGGAAGCAAGGTCCAACTCACCCCGGCCCAGGACCTCTCGGCCTCCGTCAAGGAGCTCAGCTGGGCCAACTGGACGCTCTACCTCGACGTGGACGATGACGGGAAGACCTACCCCTCGCTCGAGGAATTCACGAAGCGCACCGGGGTCAAGGTCAACTACTCCGAGGACGTGGACGGCAACGACACCTACTACGGCAAGGTGCAGGGCCAGCTCTCCCGGGGGCAGAACATCGGCCGCGACATCATCACCCTCACCGACTGGATGGCCGGGCGCCTGATCCGCCAGGGCTGGGTGCAGGAGCTCGACCACGCGCAGCTGCCGCATGTGGACGCGAACATGCTTGAAAACCTCAAGAAGGTCGACTTCGACCCGGGCCGCAAGCACTCCGTCACGTGGCAGACGGGCTACGCGGGCATCTGCTGGAACAAGGCCAAGTACCCCAAGGGCCTGCGCACGGTCTCCGATCTCTGGTCCCCGGAACTCAAGGGCCGGGTCACGGCGCTGGACGAGATGCGCGACACCATGGGCCTGCTCATGCTGGACCAGGGAACGGACATCTCCTCCGCCGATTGGGGAGACGAGCAATACGAGACCGCCCTCGACACCCTGAACAGGCAGGTGCAGAGCGGCCAGATCCGCAAGGTCCAGGGCAACGCCTACAAGGAGGACCTGATCTCCGGCGACGCGCTGGCCGGGATCGTGTGGTCGGGCGACATCACCCAGCTGAACTTCGAGCACGACGACCAGTGGGAGTTCGTCATCCCCGAGGCCGGCGGCACGCTCTGGAGCGACAACCTCCTGGTGCCGATGGCCTCGCAGCAGCTCGGCAACGCGCAGAAGCTCATGGACTTCTACTACGAGCCGGAGATCGCGGCCCAGGTGGCGGCCTACGTGAACTACATCTGCCCCGTCCAAGGCGCGCAGCAGGCCATGGAAAAGATTGACCCCGAGCTCATCAACAACCCCCTGATTTTCCCCACCGAGGCTGACCTCAAGAAGGCATACGTCTTCCGGGCCCTGACCCCCGGCGAGGAAAGCGACTACACCGACAAATTCCAGACGGCGATCGGAGCCTGATCCTTCATGTCCCCCCGCAGCACCCATCTGAGGGAACAACGCCACAGGATGGCGCAGGCCGTGCAACAGGCCCAGCTGAGCCGGCGCGGAGTGCTCTCCGGCGCCGCCAGCCTGGCCATGCTCGGCCTGCTCTCCGCCTGCGGCACCAAGGGCATGGGCGGCGCCAAGCCCAGCCCGGCCGCCGATCGCTCGGCCGAGGAGGCCCTGGTGCGCTGGTCCAATTGGACCCTCTACCTCGACCTGGACGACGACGGCCGCACCCACCCCACGCTCGACGCCTTCCAGAAGGCTAGCGGCCTGAAGGCCACCTACACCGAGGACATCGACTCCAACGACACCTGGTACGGCAAGGTGCAGGGCCAGCTCTCGCGCGGCCAGGACATCGGCGCCGACATCATCACGCCGAGCGACTGGATGTGCGAGCGCCTGATCCGCCAGGGCTACGTGCAGAAGCTCGACCACGCGAACATGCCGAACGTCGTTGCCAACATGCTTCCCAAGCTCAAGGACATCCGCTGGGACCAGGGCCGCTACCGCTCCGTCACGTGGCAGACCGGCTTCACGGGGATCGTGTGGAACAAGAAGGCCTTCCCGCAGGGCCTGCGCAACGTCTCCGATCTCTGGGACCCGCGCTTGAAGGGGCGCGTCACGGTCCTCGACGAGATGCGCGACACCATGCCCATGCTGCTCCTGGACCAGGGGATCGACATCGCCGGCGACTGGACCCAGACGGACTTCGAGAACTCCATCGACGTCCTGGACAAGAACATCCGCAACGGCAAGATCCGCCAGGTGAAGGGCAACTCCTACAAGGAGGACCTCATCTCCGGCGACGTGGTCGCGGCCATGGCCTACTCCGGGGACATCACCCAGCTGAACTTCGAGAACGGCGACCAGTGGGAGTTCGCGCTCCCCGAGCGCAAGGGCCTGATCTGGCCCGACAACATGATGGTCCCGGTCGGCTCGCCGCATAAGGCCAACGCCGAGAAGCTCATGGACTTCTACTACGACCCCGAGGTCGCGGCCGAGGTCGCCGCGTACGTGAACTACGTCTGCCCCGTCCTGGGCGCCGACGAGGCCATGAAGGAGATCGACGAGGAGCTCGTCGAGGATCCCCTCATCTTCCCCACGGAGGAGTACCTGGCGCAGACCACTACCGAGCGCCAGCTCACCCTCGAGGAAGAAACCCTGTTCCAGAACCTGTTCCAGGAAGTGATTGGAAGCTGACATGAGCACCACCGCCACCCATGAGTCCAGCCCCAAGGTCAACGCCGGTTCCGGCGCCGACCTCGTCCTCACCGGCATCTCCAAGCACTTTGCCGACTTCACCGCCGTCCAGGAACTTGACCTCGTCATCCCCTCCGGCACCTTCATCGCCCTGCTCGGCCCCTCCGGCTGCGGCAAGACGACCACCCTGCGCATGATCGCGGGACTGGAGGCCCCGACGTCGGGCACCATCAGCATCGGCGGCGAGGACGTGACCCGCCTGCCGAGCCATAAGCGCCCCGTCAACACGGTGTTCCAGTCCTACGCGCTCTTCCCCCACATGAGCATCCTCGAGAACGTCGCCTTCGGCCTGAAGCAGCGCAAGGACAAGGACGCCATGGCCAAGGCCAAGGCGGGCCTGGAGATGGTGGAGCTGGCCCACCTTGCAAACCGCAAGCCGGCCCAGCTCTCCGGCGGCCAGCAGCAGCGCGTGGCCCTGGCCCGCGCCCTCGTCAACCGCCCGCGCGTCCTGCTGCTCGACGAGCCGCTCGGCGCCCTGGACATGAAGCTGCGCAGGCAGATGCAGGTGGAGCTCAAGAAGATCCAGATGGACGTGGGCCTGACCTTCATCCACGTGACCCACGACCAGGAGGAGGCCATGACCATGGCCGACGTCGTGGCGGTCATGAATCAGGGCCGGATCGAGCAGATGGGCTCGCCCCGCGAGCTCTACGAGCTCCCGCGCACCGCGTTTGTTGCCAACTTCCTTGGCAAGTCCAACCTCATGGAGGGCACGGTGGTGGCCGACGCCGGACCCGCCATCGTGGTCGACGTCGCCGGCCAGCGCCTCGAGTTGCTCAAGGAGCGCGCCGTCACCACGGAGGGCAAGATCGTGGTGGGCGTGCGCCCCGAGAAGATGCGCATCGCCGAGCTGGACCGCACCGACTTCCAGCACGCCGGCAATCAGCTGGTCGGCACCGTCACCGACGCCTCCTTCACGGGCGTGAGCACGGAGTACCTCGTGGACGTGCCCGGCGTGGGCGTGGTGGGCACCTTCACCCAGAACCTGGGCCAGGACCCGGCCCGCCCGGGTGACCAGGTCCGCATGTCCTGGGAGCCGGAGTACACCTTCGGCCTCGGCGCCAACGAGGACCTCGAGGCCGGGGTGCAGGCGTCATGAGCGCCCCCGCCGACCTGAAGCGGGCCGCCAAGCGGGCGGACCTGCGCAGCCCGGAGGAGATCCGGGCCGAGAAGAAGAAGGGGCGGATGGGCGCCTGGCTCATCCTGCCCGGCATGCTCTACATGGCGCTGTTCTTCGCGGCGCCCGTGGTGGTGCTGCTGAGCATGTCCCTCTTCGTGAAGCCGGAGGGTGCCGACCTCGGCGAGTTTGTGCCCGGCTGGAACTTCGGCACCTACGCCGAGGTGTGGAGCCGCTACTGGCCAGTGCTGCTGCGCTCCTTTGTGTTTGCGCTCATCGCGACCATCGCGGCGCTCATCATCGCCTTCCCCATGGCCTACCTCGTGGCGGTACGCCTGCGGGGCAAGCCGCTGCTTAAGGGCATCCTCCTGGTCCTGCTCATCGCCCCCTTCTTCTCCTCCTTCGTCCTGCGCACGCAGGCGTGGAAGCAGATCCTGGCGGACGAGGGCTGGATTGTGCAGACGCTCAAGGCCGTGGCGATCCTGCCGGCGGATGGCAGCCTCACGGCCACGCCGTTTGCGGTCATCTGCGGCCTGACCTACAACTTCCTGCCGTTCATGATGCTGCCGATCTACGCGAGCCTCGAGCGCCTGGACACCCGGCTGCTGGAGGCCTCCGGCGACCTCTACGCCTCCCCGGCGCAGACGTTCATGAAGGTCACGCTCCCGCAGTCCATGCCCGGCGTCTTTGCTGGCACGCTGCTCACGTTCATCCCTGCGGCGGGCGACTACGTCAACGCCGCGATCCTCGGCAACAACCGCGACACGAGCATGATCGGCCAGGTCATCGACTCCCGCTTCTTCAAGGTGATCGACTACCCGGGCGCCGCGGCCCTGAGCTTCATCCTCATGGTCTGCATCCTCATCCTCGTGCTCATCTACATCCGGCGCTTCGGCACCAAGGACCTGTTCTAGGAAGGAGTCACCCATGTACAACACCAAACTTGGCAAGTGGTTCATCCCCGTCGTGGGCGGGCTCGCCTTCGTGTACCTCCTGGTGCCGATCGTCTACATCTTCGTCTTCTCGTTCAACGACGGCGGCAAGTCGAACCTGCAGTGGAAGTCTTTCACGCTTGATAACTGGAAGAACCCCTGCGGCGCGCCCGGCGCCTGCGAGTCGCTCGTCAACTCGCTCTCCGTGGGAGCCGTGGCCACGCTCATCGCGACGGCCCTCGGCACCGCGGTGGCGATCGGCCTGGTGCGCTACAAGTTCCGCTTCCGCTCCACGGCCGATCTGCTGATCATCCTGCCGCTTGCCACCCCCGAGGTGGTGCTGGGCGCCTCGCTCCTGGCGCAGTTCCTCAACCTCGGCTGGGACCTTGGCTACTGGACGGTGATCATCGCGCACGTGATGTTCTGCATGTCCTTCGTCATCGTCACGGTCCGTGCCCGCGTGGCCGGCCTCGACGACCGGCTCGAGGAGGCGGCCGCCGACCTCTACGCCGGGCCCGTTCAGCGCTTCTGGAAGATCACCTTCCCCATGCTGATCCCGGGCATCGTGGCGGCGGCGTTGCTCTCCTTCGCCATGAGCTTCGACGACTTCATCATCACGAACTTCAACTCGGGCACGTTCTCCACGTTCCCCAAGTTCGTGTACGTCGCAGCCGCCCGCGGCATCCCGGCGCAGGCGAACGTGATCGGCTCGGCGATGTTCATCATCGCCCTGCTCATCGTGATCATCGGACAGGTGGTCTCGTACCGCCGCAAGAAGGTGCTGGCCGCCCGCGGCTAGCCCCCATCCCGCACTTTTCGTTCCATCCCGCCCCTTTGGTGCGGGATCGGACGAAAAAGGCGGGAGCAGACAGGTGCCCGACGCCGGGTGGTTCCCATTCGGCGTCGGGCACCTTCGCGTCTGGGCGCCTTGCGCGCCCCGCCCCAGCCCTGCCCCGCCCCAGCACTGCCCCCCGAGCCCGGCACGCAGGCCGCGCCCGCCCCACCCACGAAATCGGAGTGCCACATGTCGTGTTTTTGGCCCAAAACACGACATGTGGCACTCCGATCTTGGGAGGGGAGGGGTGCGCAGAAGGTGAGGCGAGGGCCGCGCAGGAGGGGAGGGCCGCGCAGAAGGGTGCGGGGCAGGGTGCCGCAGGCGTTCAGGCGGCCCGCTGGCGCACGTGGGAGGATGGGAGCATGACTGAACCGCGCTGGCTGAACGCCGAGGAACGCCGCGCCTGGCTCGCAGTGCTGGCCCTGACCACGCGCCTGCCGGCGCAGCTGGACTCCGTGCTGCAGCGCGCCGCCAAGATCACGCTCTTCGACTACCACGTGCTCGCGATGCTCTCGGAGTCCGAGGGCGAGGTGCTGCCCATGTCGCGCCTGGCAGAGCGCACCAACTCCTCGCTCTCGCGCCTGAGCCACGTGGTGAAGAAGCTGCAGGAGCGCGGCTGGGTCAAGCGCGCCTCGAGCGCCGAGGACGCGCGCGTCACCGTGGTGAAGCTGCTCCCGCCGGGGCGCGAGCTCCTGGAACGTGTGGCCCCGGAGCACGTCGAGTCGGTCCGCCAGGAGCTCTTCGACGGGCTCGACGAGCAGGACGCCGCGGACCTGGCCCGGATTGGGCGCAAGATCGTGGCGCACGCCGAGCCGACGCACTGGATCTTCCAAGACGAGGCCTGAGGCCCGCCCGGCGGCCCCGCCGGCGCGTTCACGGTGATGCGAAGCACCCCGCTCGTTTTGTGTTAACGCCCCCCTCTGCCGTAGTGTTAACCCCGCGTTCCGCGCGCACTCTTTTGCGATGCCTGGCATCACGGGGAGGCATCGCGCGGCCCGTATACACGGAAGAAATGACGCCGACCGGGTAGGGAAAAGTGCCCAACCGGTGTCAGGACACCGCTGATGAAGCGTTCGAGGGCTTCGGCTGGTTCTCACCCAGCCTGGTGCCTCCATGTGGCTGAAACACGGTGCGCCCAACTGGGTAGCGGGACTCGTAGGGGACGCTCGGTGTGCCGCGAGGCGCGCTAGAAACTCCCCCCGCGGGAACCGCAGCACACAAGACACACACTGGAGGAGTGATCATGGCAGCACGTTGCCAGGTGACCGGTGCCGTGCCCGGATTCGGACACAGCATCTCGCACTCGCACCGTCGCAATAAGCGTCGGTTCGACCCGAACATTCAGAAGAAGCGGTACTTCGTGCCGTCCCTCGGCCGCAACGTCACGCTGACGCTGTCGGTCAAGGGCATCAAGACCATCGACGCCCGCGGCATTGACGCCGTGGTTGCCGAGCTGCAGGCGAAGGGTGTGAAGCTCTGATATGGCAAAGTCCCAGGACGTTCGTCCCATCATCAAGCTGAAGTCGACCGCTGGCACGGGCTACACCTACGTGACCCGTAAGAACCGTCGCAACAACCCCGACCGCATCGTGCTGAAGAAGTACGACCCGGTCGTTCGCAAGCACGTCGAATTCCGAGAGGAGCGCTGAGATGGCCAAGAAGTCCAAGATCGCCAAGAACGAGCAGCGCAAGGTTCTGGTCGAGCGCTACGCCGAGCGTCGCCTCGAGCTGAAGAAGACGCTCATCGATCCCAACGCCACGGACGAGGCCCGCGAGGCCGCCCGTCTGGGCCTGCAGAAGCTGCCCCGCGACGCCTCCCCGGTGCGCGTTCGCAACCGCGACGCCATCGACGGCCGCCCGCGTGGCACCTTCCAGAAGTTCGGCATCTCCCGCATCCGCCTGCGCAACATGGCGCACAACGGCGAGCTGCCGGGCATCACCAAGTCCTCTTGGTGAGCCTGTCGGCCTCGTGCCGATGAGCTGAACGCTTCAAAGAGCCCGTCCCACCTCGGTGGGGCGGGCTCTTTGCTTTGCCCGGCGGCGCGGGGCCGGGATGGGCGGGGAAGGGGCAGTTCGGCGCGGGGTGCACGACGGCGCGTCCTCGCCTTCGCGACGCGGGCGCGCCTCAGGCGCGGCGGAACCAGCCGCGACGCCGCGCGCGGGAGCCGGGGACGGCGTCGTCGGGCGCTGGAAGGGACGCAGCGGCCCGGGCGGCGCGCCGGGCGCGCCAGGCGTTCAACTCCGCCTCCACGTCCCGCAGGGGCGTGATGACCGGCGGCCCGCCGAGCAACTGGCGCCGTGCCTCGACGATGCGCCGGTTGAACGTCTCCAGCTCGGCGCGGACGGCCTGCTCCGAGTGCAGCGCGTCCAGGGTCTCCTCGAGCCGGGCGTCGGCCACGCGCAGGAGCAGCGCCTCCGGGCCGAGGCCCTCGGTCGCGTGGACCTCCTCGCGGCGCATGAGTGACTTGGTCCACCAATCGGGGTCGGTGGACGCGACGAGGTCGGGGAGCGGCTTGCCGGCGTAGGCGAGGTGCTCGAACGCGCCGTCGGCGATGGCCCGGTCCACGGCGGTGCGGGCCACGGCGTCCAGCGTGGCCGAGAGTCGCGCCGCCTCGGAGCCCGGGCGGCGCGGGAGGAGCGGGTCCTCGTGGGCCGCTGCGTCGTCCGCGGAGCTCTCGGGGGAGTCCTCCGTGCCTCCGCGCAGGAGCGATGAACCGCCGTCGAAGGTGCGCCCGGCGAGGGCCGCGAGCTCCTCGACGTCCAGCCCGTCCCGGTATCTCGCCGCGCGCAGGCGCGGGTCCTCCGCACCCTGACGGGCGCCGCCTGGCCGCTCGTCATGGGCCCATTCTTCCACTGGGGTGTGGGGTGGAACACGGCCCGAGGAGTGACTGATGTGACTGGAGTGACGCAAGTAGCCTCGAGCCGTAAAAATCCCTGGAAAACACGCCAATCCGGACCTGACAGGGCCGCAGATGCTGTTAGTTTCATTCGGAACGCCCCGGCCAATCGGGGTAAACCAGCGTCCCGCAAGGGCCGCAGGAACCCACGTCCAGGAGGACAGATCGTGTCTATGAACCGCAGCGAGCTCGTCGCCGAGGTTGCCAACAAGTCCGGCGCCAACAAGACCGTCGTGAACGACGTGCTGGATGCCCTCTTCGCCACCTTCACCGAGCAGGTCGCCAAGGGTGAGAAGGTTTCCGTCCCCGGCTGGCTCGCCGTTGAGCGCACCGACCGCGCCGCCCGCACGGGCCGCAACCCGCAGACCGGCGAGACCATCCAGATCCCGGCCGGCCACTCTGTGAAGCTGACCGCCGGCTCCAAGCTGAAGGCCGCCGTCGCCAAGAAGTGAGTCGAGGCCGGGCTCGCACCGGCTTCAGGCCCCTCACACCCTCGGGTGTGAGGGGCCTCTTCTGTGCCTGGCGCCGTGTGAGGCACCCGACCCGCGGCCAGCCCGCGAGTTCTACACGCCGTAGACTTGGAGCCGCGTGCCCGCGGGTTGCTGGCGCGCGGAGGAGAGAGACATGGCGAACATCGCCGAGAAGGACCGCCCGCGCGTTGCGCTGTGGCTGGCCCTGCCCGCCCTGCCGATCGCGCTCATCGTGACGGTGCTCGGCCTCTGGATGGCCGGCTCGGTCGCGGCCTCCGCCCTGGGTGACCCGGGCGCGTTCACGCGCTGGGGCCTGCCGATCGCGCGGCTCATCCACGACGGCGCCATGACGCTCACCATCGGCACCCTGATCTTTGCCACGGCGATCCTGCCGCGCAGCACCAAGCCGCACCGCGCCGGCCCCGGGGAGACGAGCACCGACGGTGGGGAGCCGCAGCCGGCGTTCCTACGCACCGTGAACGTCGCGGCGGGCGCCGCGGCCGTCTGGACGCTCGCCGCCGCCGCCGTGGCCGTCCTCTCCTACTCCGACGCCGCGGGCCTGCCGCTGAGCACCGACTCGGCCTTCACCTCCGGCTTCGGCGACTTCCTCGTGAACATCGCCATGGGCCGCGCGTGGGCCGCCGCCACCATCCTGGCCGCGCTGACCACCACCCTTGCTTTTGCGCTGCGCTCACCGGCGGGCCTGGCCTGCGCCACGGTCTGCGCCATGAGCGTCATCATCCCCATGGCCTTGATCGGCCACGCCTCCGGCGGCGACGACCACTGGGGCGCCGTCAACGGCATCGGCCTGCACCTGGCCGGCGTGGCGATGTGGGCCGGCGGCATCGGCGCGCTGGCCGTGGTGGCCGGGCTGCTGGGCCACCGCACGCCGCAGGTCACGGGCAAGTCGGGCAACGTCATGGGAGCCGACGTGCTCTCGCGCTTCTCCGCGCTCGCGACCGCGGCGCTCTTCCTGGTGGTCGGCTCCGGCGTGGTCTCCGCGCTCATCCGCGTGAACCACCTGGACCAGCTGGGATCGCCGTACGGCATCCTGCTGCTCCTGAAGCTCTTCCTCTCCGTGATCCTGGCGTTCCTTGGCTTGGCCCACCGCCGCAGCGTCATCCCGCGCCTGCGCGCCGGCGACCTCTCGGCCCGCCGCGCCGCGTGGTCGGTGATCGGCGTCGAGGTCGCCATCATGTCCGCGGTCATGGGCCTGGCCACGGTGCTGGGCCGCACGGCCCCGCCCGTCCCCGAGGAACAGCCGGCCGAGATGACCCCGGCCCGCCGACTCACGGGCTACGAGCTGCCGCCCGAGCTGCACCTGCCCGAGTGGATCACCGTGTGGCGTTTCGACTGGCTCTGGGTCGCCGTCATCGTCTTCCTCGCCGTGGCCTACACGCGCTGGTTCGTGCGCGTGCGCCGCCGCGGCGACTCCTGGAGCGTGTGGCGCCTCCTGAGCTTCTACGTGGGGCTCATCGCGCTCTTCTACATCACCTCCGGCGCCCCGGCGGTCTACGGCATGGTGCTCTTCTCGATGCACATGGTGGACCACATGGCCCTGACCATGGTGGCGCCGTTCTTCCTCGTGGTCGGCTCGCCGATCGCCCTGGCGCTGAAGGCCATGGGCTCGCGCAACGACGGCACGCGCGGCCCGCGCGAGTGGACGCTCACGCTCATCCACTCCAAGTACGCGGCCCTCGTGACGAACCCGATCTTTGCCGCCGTGAACTTCGCCGGCTCGATCATCCTGTTCTACAACACGGACGTCTTCGGGCTCTCGCTGCGCTACCACGTGGGCCACGAGCTGATGATCGTGCACTTCCTGCTGACCGGCTACATCTTCGCCGTCAACATGATCGGCCTGGATCCGCTGCCGCGGCGCGCCACGTACCCCATGCGGCTTGTGATGCTCCTGGCGACCATGGTCTTCCACGCCTTCTACGCCACGAGCCTCATGGGCACCGAGGTGCTCATCCAGCCCGATTGGTTCGGCAACCTAGGCCGCCCGTGGGGCGACTCCGCGATCGCCGACCAGAAGGCGGGGGCCGGAGCCATGTGGGGCATCGGCGAGGTGCCGACCCTGCTCCTGGCGCTCGGCGTGGCCATCGGCTGGTCCCGGTCGGATGAGCGCGAGACCAAGCGCCGCGACCGCGAGGCCGACCGCTCCGGCGAGGCCGAGCTCAACGAGTACAACGACATGTTCGCCCGCCTCGCCGCGGCCGACGCCGAGCAGAAGCGCCGCACGGGCCGCAACTGACGCTCCCTCCCGCACTTTTCGTCGAGTCCCGCCCCATTGGTGCGGGACTCGACGAAAAGTGCGGGATTGAGCGCCCGACGGCGCGGGGGCGGCTTGGGTGCCGGCGGCGCCGCGTGGCGTCACGGAGGCGGGGCGGGAACAGACTCCCGCCTACGATGGTTTGCATCCACGTCAGCCGACAAGCGATTACGAGGTCCTTTCGTGTCCGAGAACACCACCACCCTGCGCTCCGCCGTCCGCGTGCGCGCCTCCGAACTGACCGGCCGCGGCTGGTTGAACACCGGGGACAAGTCCCTCGATCTGGAGTCGCTGCGCGGCAAGATCGTGCTTCTGGACTTCTGGACCTTCTGCTGCATCAACTGCCTCCACGTGCTGGACGAGCTGCGTCCCCTGGAGGAGGAGTACAAGGACGTCCTCGTGACGGTCGGCGTGCACTCGCCCAAGTTCGAGCACGAGGCAGATCCCGTGGCCCTGGCCCACGCCGTGGAGCGCTACGAGATCCACCACCCCGTGCTGGACGACCCGGAGCTTGAAACCTGGCAGGCCTACACGGCCCGTGCCTGGCCCACGCTCGTGGTGCTGGACCCCGAGGGCTACATCGTGGCCCACCTCTCCGGCGAGGGACACGTCGCCGGGTTGAAGTCGCTCGTGGCCGAGCTCGTCGCCGAGCACGAGGCCAAGGGCACCCTGCACCGCGGCGACGGCCCCTACGTGGCCCCGCCGGCCCGCGAGGGCGATCTGCGCTTCCCGGGCTCCGCCATCGCGCTGCCCGACGGCCGCTTCCTCGTCCTGGACACGGGCCACCACCGCCTCGTGGTGCTCGGCAACGACCTCACCACGGTGGAACAGGTCATCGGCGAGGGCACCAAGGGCTTCGCCGACGGCGCGGCCGAGGTGGCCCGCTTCGACGAGCCGCAGGGCGCCACCGTGCTGCCGGCCGAGCTCGCGGCCAAGGTGGGCTACGACGTGCTCGTCGCCGACACCGTCAACCACCGCCTGCGCGGCGTGAACCTCACCAGCGGCGAGGTCACCACCGTGGCCGGCAACGGTGTGCAGCGCCTCCTGGACGCCGAGAACGCCCGCGTTGCAGGCGCCTGGACCCGCACGCTCGGCTCGCCCGCCCTGGAGACGAGCCTCTCCAGCCCGTGGGACGTGGTCTACTCCGAGAAGGCCGGTCGCGCGTTCGTGGCCATGGCCGGCACGCACCAGATCTTCGGCTTCGACCCCGCGACGGGCGAGGTCACCCTGGAGGCCGGCAGCGGCATCGAGGGCCTGCTGGACGGCTCCGCCGCCGAGTCGATGTTCGCCCAGACCTCCGGCCTGGCGCTGGACGCCAACGGCGACGTCTGGCTCGCGGACTCCGAGACCTCCTCCCTGCGCGTGCTGCGCCTGGCGGAGGACGGCACCGTTGCCTCCGTGGAGACCGGCGTGGGCGTGGGACTCTACGACTTCGGTTTCCGCGACGGCGAGGCAGTCGACGCGCGCCTGCAGCATCCGCTCGGCGTGGCCGTGCTGCCCGACGGTTCGCTCGCCCTCGCCGACACCTACAACGGCGCCGTGCGTCGCTACGACCCCGCCACGAAGACCGTTGGCACGCTGGCCCGCGGCCTGGCCGAGCCCTCCGAGGTGCTCGTCGACGCGACCGTCGAGGGCGATCCCGTCCTGGTGGTCGTGGAGACCAACGGGCACCAGCTCGTGCGCATCCCGCTGCCCCACGAGGTGGCAGTGGTGGACGAGGGCGCCTCGCAGTCCCAGCGTCCCCGCACCTCCGTGGCGCCCGGCGCGCACGAGATCACCGTGCGCTTCTCCGCCCCCGCCGGCCAGAAGCTCGACGAGCGCTGGGGTGATCCCACGCAGCTGAAGATCTCCTCCTCCCCGGAGGAGCTGCTGCTCGAGGGCGCCGGCACCTCGCAGGGCCTCACCCGCACGCTGGTCCTCAACCCGGAGATCACCGAGGGCGTCCTGCACATCACGGCCCGCGCGGCCTCCTGCGACGGCGAGAAGGGCCAGCCGATCCCGGATCACGCGGCCTGCCACCTGTACCAGCAGGATTGGGGCATCCCGGTGCTGCAGGTCGAGGGCGGCGAGGACCGCCTCGACCTCGACCTCCGCGGCGTGAACTAAGCGCCCGCCGATATCCCGAGACGGCTCCCGTCCCACCCTGGTCCGCGTACTGACCAGTAGGGGCGGGAGTCGTCCCGTTTCCGCGCGGTTTTCGGACCACAACCCGGCCCCGCACCCGGGGTGAGGCTGCCCACGAAAGCCTTCCGCGCGCCGTCGTGCGGTGGCAGTATGGAGGCAACCTCCCAAACTTCCTGCACAAGGACGGCGATCGCCATGCTCACCCCGGTCACCCCACGAGAGACCGAGGAAGCGGCCACGGCGGCACACACGGGAGGGCGCCGATGAGCCGCATGTTCGCCTCGCTCTCGGAGCGCAACTACCGCGTCTGGTTCGCCGGCGGCCTCGTGTCCAACGTCGGCACGTGGATGCAGCGCATCGCGCAGGACTGGCTGGTCCTGACCCAGCTCACCGATCATTCCGGCACCGCCACGGGCATCGTCACCGGCCTGCAGTTCCTCCCGATCCTGCTGCTCTCCCCGTATGCGGGGCTCGTCGCCGACCGCATGTCCAAGCTCAAGATGCTCAAGATCACGCAGGCCGCCTCGGGCGTGCTCGCGCTGCTGCTGGGCATCCTGGTCCTCACGAACGTCGCCGAGCTCTGGCACGTGTACGTCATCGCCGGCCTGCTCGGCGTGGTCGCGGCCTTCGACGGGCCTCCGCGCCAGGCCCTCGTGAACGACCTCGTCCCGCACCGCCTCGTCCCCAATGCCGTCTCCCTCAACGCCACGAGCTTCAACGCAGCGCGCCTCGCGGGCCCCGGCATCGCCGGCATCCTCATTGCGCTCATCGGCACGGGCTGGCTCTTCCTGCTCAACGCCGCGAGCTACGTGGCCGTGATCATCGCGCTCTCGGCCATGAAGGAGAAGAGCTTCTACGGCTCGCAGCAGCGGGTGCCGCGTTCTAAGGGCCAGGTGCGCGCGGGCGTGCGCTATGTGCTCGGCAGCCCCACGCTCGTCATGATCTTCGTGGTCGCGTTTGTGGTGGGCACGTTTGGCCTGAACTTCCAGATCTACAACGCGGTCATGACCACCACGGTGTTCCACCAGGGCCCCGAGGCGTACGGCTTCGTCGGCACGATCATGGCGATCGGCACGCTGGGCGGCGCGCTCCTGGCCGCGCGCCGGCAGGGCTCGCGCATCAAATACGCCGTGGGCGGCGCGCTGCTCTTCGGCGTCTTCGCGATCGCCGCGGCGTACAGCCCGCAGTTCTGGCTCTTCGCGCTGCTCCTGATCCCCACGGGTCTCGCCTCCATCACCTTCCTCAACTCCGCCAACGTCACGGTGCAGATGAACGTGGAGCCCGCCTACCGCGGCCGCGTCATGGCGCTCTACATGATGGTCCTGCAGGGCGGCACGCCGATCGGCGCGCCCCTCATGGGCTGGGTCGCCGAGACCTTCGGCGCGCGGGCGTCCCTGGCGCTGGGCGGCGGGCTCTCGCTGCTCGCGGCGTTGTGGGCGATCTTCTACTGGTCCAGGCACCACCGCGGCGAGCTCGGCGGGCGCCTGCGCCTGTACCGGGCGCAGCTGCGCGAGCGCGTGCTCCTGCACCGGGGCGACGACGAGGACGGCGAGCCCGAGGCTCGCGCCGCCTGAGCCTCCCGCAGCGCCTTCTCACCGCCGTCGCGCCTTCTCACCGTCCGAGGGACGGTGCGCAAACGCCGGGTCGGTGCGCAGCGAGAGCACGCCCTGCACCACGGCGATCACGGCCACGAAGCCGCTGAAGAGCCCAAACGCCTTCCCGGAGTCACCGCGCAGCGCGTCCACCCCGACCCACACGTAGGTGAAGCCGAAGAGGTACACGGGCGCGTAGCGCGCCGGAGCGGTGGGGTCGCCGTGCTCGAGCACGAGCCCCAGCGTGGGTAGCACGAGCTGCGCCCCGCCCACCAAGAGATTCAGCGGCGCGCCGGATCGCCCGGTGCCGTGGCCAAGCAGGCCCAGCCCGTTGACGAGCAGGACGGCGCCGATCAGCAGCAGACCAACATCACCCACGCCGCGGCCCTCAGCGGCGCTTGCGGCGAGACGTGCCGAACATGCCGCGCACGATCTCGTTGCCGAGCGTCTGCAGCACGTTGACCGCCGCCTTGCCGAGCTGCTCGCCCAGGCCGCCGCCGCGCGGGGCGGGCGCCTTGGTGGGCGGCAGGCTCAGCGAGTCGTCGGCCTTCTTGCGCGAACGCGAGGACGAGGAGGACTTCGGCGCGGGAGCCGACGGCGCGGAGGGCGCCGGGGCGGCGGGCACAGGCAGGCCCAGGATCTCGGCCTCGATCCGGCGGGCCTCGGCGTCGATGTCGGCCTGGCTCTGGCCCGGCGCGGGCAGCGCGCCGCCCACGGAGCCGCCCGTGCTGGGGGCCGAACTGACCACGTCACCCGGCGCCGCGGCGTCGGGCGTTGAGGCCGGCGTGGCGGCGTTGAGCCGCTCAAAGGCGGACTCGCGGTCCGTTGCCGTGCCGTACTGCTGCAGCAGCGCGGAGGCGGCCACGGCGGCGTCGACCGCCGCCGCGTCCGACGCTCCCATGCGCGAGCGCGGGCTCCAGAGCTTGGTCCACGCGACGGGGCTCGGGGCGCCCTTCTCGTTCATGACGGTCACGACGGCCTCGCCCGTGCCCAGGGTCGTCAGCACCTCGTCGAGCTCGTAGTCGGAGATCGGGTAGGTGGAGACCGTGGCCTTGAGGGCCTTGGCATCCTCGGGCGTGAAGGCGCGCAGGGCGTGCTGCACGCGGTTGGCGAGCTGGCCCAGCACCTCGCCCGGCACGTCGGTGGGGTTCTGCGTCACGAAGAACAGGCCGATGCCCTTGGAGCGGATGAGGCGCACCGTGGTGGCGATCTGCTGCAGGAAGGCCTTGGAGGCGCCGTTGAAGAGCAGGTGCGCCTCGTCGAGGAAGAAGACGAGCTTGGGCTTGTCGGCGTCGCCCACCTCGGGGAGCTCGGCGAAGAGGTCGGCGAGCAGCCACATCATGAAGGTGGAGGTCAGGAGCGGCTTCTGCATGAGCGTGGGCAGCTCAAGGCACGTGATGACGCCGCGGCCGTCGGGTGCCTGGCGCAGCAGCTCGGCGGAGTCGAACTCGGGCAGGCCAAAGAACTGGTCGAGGCCCTGGGCCTCGAGGTTCACGAGCCCGCGCAGGATCACGCCGGCCGTGGCCGAGGAGAGACCGCCGAGCTCCTTGAGCTCCGGCTTGCCCTCGTCCGAGGTCAGGTGCGAGATGACGGCGCGCAGGTCCTTCAGGTCATCCAGCAGCAGGCCGCGCTGATCGGCGTAGTGGAAGATCAGCTGGAGGCTGGATTCCTGGGTCTCGTTGAGGTCCATGACGCGCGAGAGCAGCAGCGGCCCGAACGACGTCACGGTGGCGCGCACGGGCGCGCCCTTGCCGTCGCCGCCGAGGGCCAGGAACTCCACGGGGTAGTTCGCGGCGGCCCAGTCCATGCCGACGCTCTTGGTGCGCGCGAGCAGCTTCTCGCTGCCCTCGCCCGGCGTGATGAGGCCCGTGAGGTCGCCCTTGATGTCGGCGAGGAACACGGGGACGCCGGCCGCGCAGAGCTGCTCGGCCATGAGCTGGAGGGTGATGGTCTTGCCCGTGCCGGTCGCGCCGGCGACGAGCCCGTGGCGGTTCATCATGCCGAGCGGCAGCTTGACCTGCGCGTCGGCGTACGTGGTGCCGTCCACCACCGCGGCGCCGATGGTCAGGGCGGGGGCATCGATGGCGTAGCCGTCGCGGATCGTGGTGACCCGTTCCTCGGCGCTCTTCGTGGCACTCATGCGCCACAGTCTAGGGATAGAAGGTGACGCGGCCCACGCGACGCGGCCACGCGTCGTCGTGCGCCTCCCAGGCGACTCCACACGAATCCTTCAACTCCACGGAAATCCCCGCGTGGAACTGCAGGAATCGTGTGGAGCCAGCTCAGCCCAGGAGCGCCGCGACGAGGAACATGAGCGGGATGCCCAGCACCGTGGTGACGAGCACGGTGTCCTTTGCGACCGTGACGCCGGCGTCGTAGCGCGAGGCGTTGACGAAGATGTTCTGCGCCGTGGGCAGCGCGGCGAGGACAACGGCCGCGAAGAGGTGCTCACCCTCGAGCTGGAAGACCCACACGGCCAGGGCCAACGCAATGAGCGGGTGGACGACGAGCTTGAGCGCCGTCGCCGACCAGACGTCGGCGCGGCGGCCGGCGGCCTTGCGCAGCGGCGTGGAGCCGACCAGCGAAATGCCAAACGCCAGAAGCATCGCGGGGACCGAGGCCCCGGCCAGCAGGTTCAGCGGCGTCATGACGATCGCTGGCACCTCCCAGCGGGCCAGGGAGACCGCGAGGCCCAGCAGGGAACCGATGATCATGGGGTTCGTGACGATGCCCTTGAGCACGCCGAGGAAGCCGCCGCCCGTGCGCGCCGTGGCGGCGTCCATCATCGAGAGGTTCAGCGGCGTGAAGACGGCCAGCTGGAAGAGGATGACGGGCGCGGCGAGGGCCGGATCGCCCAGGACGTAGGTGGCGATCGGGAGGCCGAGGTTCGCGGAGTTCACGGTGGAGGCGGCCATGGCGCCGATGGTGCGCTCGGCGGGGGAGCGGCGCAGCCACCAGCGGGTGAGGAGCCAGTACAGGGCCAGCACGATGAACGCCGAGATGCCGGCGACCCAGAGCTGCGGGCCCAGCACGGCGTAGGGATCGGAGCCCGCAAGCGTCACGAAGAGCAGGGCGGGGGAGGCCACGTTGAACGTGAGCTTGTTCAGGACGGGGCGCGCGTTGGGGCCCAGAACTCCGCGGCGCCCCACGAGGTAGCCCACGCCGATGACCACCCAGATCGCGGCGAAGCCCTCGATCACCCCAAACATGCGTGACTCCTCGCGTGCGGTGCCGCCGGGTGGCCGGGCGCCGCGGCGTCCGGGCCGAAGCCCGAGGGCAAAACGAAGCCCCCTCCGGAGGAACCCGGAGAGGGCTTGAAGCTGGAGGGGCCGACGGGAATCGAACCCGCGTGTCCTGCTTGGGAAGCAGGCGCTCTACCATTGAGCTACGGCCCCAGTTGTCGACCCGGCTCACGCCGCTCCGACGTTGAACACCTTACCCCGTGCGGGGGGCGCCCCGTCCAATCGACCCACCGCCACGCCTGAGCATGACGGGCGGGCCGGCCGGATCAGTCGGCGAGCAGCCCGCGGATCGTGGCGACGTTCTCAGCGTCCAGGACCAGGCCGATGGGGTGGCCGGGGTTGATCGCGACGCCCAGGCCGGTGGCCTGCTTGAAGGCCTCGCCGCCCGTGATGGAGACGGCAAACGGCGCCGAATCGATGAACTGCTGGGCCACGCGGGCCGGGTGCGTGAAGATCGCCAGGACCGGCCTCTCGTCCGGGCCCTGCAGGATGAGCGGCTCCACGTTCTGGGAGGTCTCGGTGGGCTCCTGCGTCGTCAGGAAGAACAGCGAGGACATCACGATCTTGGAGAGGACGTCGCGGTTCTCCAGGCGGCCCTCGGAACCGTCGACGATGGCGCGCTCCACATCGTTGAACGGGGTGGGGGCGTCGTCCTCGGGCTGGGCGTTCGGGTTCTCGCTCATGCTGTCCTTCTGGAGTGGCTGGGGCGGCCCGATGTGGGCCGGTGCTTGCTCCCACGCTACCGCGCGCAGCGAGCGTCAGAGCACGACGGCGCCCGGTCGGGCCGGGCGGGCGGCCCCCCGTCGGGCGCGGGGCGGGGAGCGCCGGGCTCCGGGCGGGTGCCCGGCCGGCGCGAGCGTGGCAGGCTCGGGGTCAGTCGACCCCGTAGTACTCCTCCAGCGTCGCGGCCCCGGAGGCCACGAAGTCGGCGGCCAGGTCCTTGCCGAGGTAGCGCAGGTGCCAGGGCTCCCACATGTAGCCCGTGACGGATTCCTTGCCCTGCGGGAAGCGCACGATGAAGCCGTACTCGGTGGCGTGCTGCGCCATCCACTTGCCGGCGGCGGTGGAACCGAAGTCCTGATCCAGCTCGGGGTGGTCGGAGGAGGTCACGTCGGCGCCGAGCCCCGTCTGATGCTCCGAGTGCCCGGGGCGGGCCGACTTGCGATCGGCCTCGGCCTCGCCGTCCTCCGCCGCGTAGCGTTCGTGAAGCTGCTGCTGGTAGGCGGCGGAGCGGTAGCCGCTGCGCAGGGTCAGCTGGTGCCCGGCCTTGTCGGCGGCCTTGATGAGCTGGCGCAGGGCGGCGCCGGCGTCGGAGCGGATCTCCTCGCCGTTGACCTTGGTGAGGTCCTTGGGCACGTAGCTCGTGGGGTTCAGCGCCCGATCCTTGTTGACCAACACCCCGAACGACGCGGGATCGGTGGGGGCCGTGGGGGCCTTGGCCGGGCGCTGGGCCGGGCGCTGGGCCGGGCCGGGCAGAGGCGTCGAGGAGGCCGTGGGCGTCGTCGAGACCTCGGGCTTCGCGCCGTTCGGGAGCGGTGCGGGGGTGCTGACCACGGGGCCGGGCAGGGAGGCGCGCGCCTCGGCCCGATCGCGCATGCCAAACTTCAGCGCCACGAGGGCGACCGAGAGCATCGTCGCCACGATGCACACCACAATGACGAGTCGACCGAGCTCCGTGCGCCCCCAAACGGGGCGGGGGCGGGTCCGCAGAGGCACGGCGTGAGAACCTTCGTCAGGGGGATGGGGGCAAGTGGTCAGTGTAAACGGCCGGGCTGTGATTCGTATTCAGCCTCGGCGCGTGGGCGCTCGACGCCGCGTGGTTGGCTCGCGCTGGCTCCACACGGCCCCGCACGGCCCCGGGCCTCAGCGCCGCTTGACCTGCCCGTAGTAGTGCTCGAGCGTGGGGATCTTCCCCTTCTTCATGGCCGTGGAGATCTTCACGCCCACGTAGCGCAGGTGCCAGGGCTCGTAGGTGTAGCCGGCGACCTTCTCCTGGCCCTTGGGGTAGCGCACGATGTAGCCGTACTTCCACGCGTTCTTCGCGACCCAGCGCCCGGCCTTGGTGTTGCCCAAGCAGGCGCCCAAGCGGCAGGCGCCGCTGGCGGCGCCGACGTCCATGGTGAGGCCCGTCTGGTGTTCGGAATAGCCCGGGCGCGCCGAGATCCGCGCGGCGTACGTGGCGCCATAGGCCCGGGTGTAGCGGGCGAAGAGGCTCTTCTGCGTGGAGTAGGAGCGGTAGCCGGAGACCGTGACGAGCCGAGCGCCGGAGGCCTTGGCGTCCCTCATCATCTTCTTCAGCGCGGCGGCGGGCTCGGCCCGCAGGCGCTGGCCCTGCACCCGCACGTGGCCCTTGGGCACGTAGCTCTTGGGCTTGAGCGGGTGCGTCTTGTTCACGAGCACGCCGATGTTGCGCGGATCCCGCAGCGGCTTGGGCACGGCGGGCTTGGTCGTCACCGGCGCAGGTGCGGCTGCCGCCGCACCGACCGACGCGACCGGGCGCAGCGGCGCTGCCGCGGCGGGGGAGGCTGGCAGCGAGGTCAGCAGGAGGGCCGCCCCGGCGAGGGCGGCGGCGAGGGCGCTTCGGCGCGGATATGACATGGTTCCCCTGGGTGAGGTGGCAGCAAGCGCGGCGGGTGCGTACCGTTGCGAGCGTGCTTCTCTCCGACCGCGACATTCGTGCCAACCTGGACTCCGGCCGCATCGGCCTGGAGCCGTACGACCCGGCGATGATTCAGCCCTCGAGCGTTGACGTGCGTCTCGATCGCTTCTTCCGTCTGTTCGACAACCACAAGTATGCGCACATCGATCCGTCCACGGAACAGGCCGAGCTGACGCGACTCGTGGAGGTGGACCCGGAGGAGCCGTTCGTGCTGCACCCCGGCGAGTTCGTGCTGGGCGCCACCTACGAGCAGGTCACGCTGCCAGACGACGTCGCGGCGCGCCTGGAGGGCAAGAGCTCGCTGGGCCGCCTGGGCCTGCTGACGCACTCCACGGCGGGCTTCGTTGACCCGGGCTTCTCCGGCCACGTCACGCTGGAGCTCTCCAACATGGCGACCCTGCCGATCCTGCTCTGGCCCGGTTCCAAGATCGGCCAGCTCTGCTTCTTCCAGGTGTCCTCGCCGGCCGAGAACCCTTACGGCTCCGGCAACAACAAGAACCGCTACCAGGGCCAGCGCGGCCCCACGGCCTCGCGCAGCCACCTGAATTACCACCGCACGATCATCGAGCGCTGAGCCGGTTCACCAGAACGGCCCGATCGCTTCAGAACTGCCGCAAGGTTCGCGCAGTCTGGAAGCGATCGGGCCGTTGTGTGTTTCCGGTGCCCGACGGCGGGTGGCCGGCACCCGCGGGCGGCGTCGCCCCAGGAGGGGCGCGCCTCAGGCGCGCTACGCGCGCTCGGTGGCGGGCGCCGTCGTGCGTTCCCGCGTGAAGAGGAAGAACACCAGGCCGGCCGCGAGGACCACCATGATGCCGAGGATCCCGTAGCGCGTGGCCTGGCCGCCGTCCTCGCCGGCGGACGAGACGCCGGCGGCGATCGAGGTGAAGAGCGCGAAGAGGCTGGGCGCTAGGAAGCTGATGGCGCGGCCCGTGGTGGTGTAGAGGCCAAAGATCTCGCCGGCGTTTTCCGGGGTGGTGCGGCGCGCGAGCAGCGAGCGCGAGGCGGACTGGGCCGGGCCCACGAGCAGGCACAGGCCCAGGCCGAAGATCCAGAAGCCCGCCGAGCCCTGCGAGAAGAAGGCGCCGAAGCCCATGATCAGCAGGCCAACGAGGCACGCGAGGATCACGGTGCGCGGGCCCACGCGGTCATCCAGCCAGCCGCCCAGCAGGGCGCCGAGGGCGGCGATGACGTTGCCGGCGATCGCGAAGATGATGACCTGGCTCGCGCTCATCCCGAACACCGCGCCGGCGATGACCCCGCCGAAGGTGAAGATCGCGGCGAGGCCGTCGCGGTACACGGCCGAGGAGATGAGGAAGAAGAGCGTGGTGCGGTCGGTGCGCCAGAGGCGGCCGATGTGGGCGAAGAGCTCGCGGTAGGAGGCCAGCCAGGAGGTCTTCTCGGCACGCGCGGCGGGGACTTCGGGGACGGCGAAGAAGACGGGCAGGCAGAAGATGACGGTCCAGACCGCGCAGAAGAGGGCCACGAGACGCAGGTTGAGGCCGTCCTCGCTGCTGGCGCCCGGCCAGTCCACGATGGGCTCGATGAAGCCGAAGAGCACGATCGCGAGCGCCACGATGCCGCCGAGGTAGCCGAAGGCCCAGCCGAAGCCGGAGACGCGGCCCATCGTCTCCTTCGTGGAGATCTGGGGGAGCATCGCGAAGTAGTTCACGCTGGCCAGCTCGTTGCCCAGCGTCGCCACGCAGAGGAAGAGGATGCCCATCCAGAGGTAGGCGTGATCCGGGCGGACGAAGAAGCACGCGGCGGAGGCCACGACGATGACGCCAGTGTGCACGGCGAGCCAGAGCTTGCGGCGGCCGCCGGCGTCCGAACGTCGGCCCAGCACCGGGGCGATGAGCGCGATGACCACGCCGGTGATGGCCATGCCCGTGGCGAGGGCCGCCGTGTTGGCGTCCTTGTTCCCGAAGAGTGAGGAGGTCAGGTAGACCGTGAAGACGAAGGTCGTCATGACGGCGTTGACCGCCGCCGAACCCCAGTCCCACAGGGCCCACGCGAGGACGGGACGGGTCACCTTGAGCCGGGCGCGGGCCGGTGCGGGGCTAGTCATGGGTGCAGGGTATCCCGCAAAAGGTAACGCAGCTCCTACAGACGTGTAATCCACCTCGCATAGAATGGAGTTCCCCCGCCGGGGCGTGGACTCTCCACGGCGCAGAGTGCCTGGACGTTGCGTCGTGGTTTACCGACGTGAGGAGTGCCCCGAAGTGCTGATGGTGTTAACCGGACTGTTCGTGATGGCGCTGCTGGCGCCGTTGCTCGTGCGCTGGTTTGGACGCTCCGCCTTCTATCTGCTCGCCCTGGCTCCCGCCGCCGGCTTCGTGTGGCTGCTCTTCCAGCTGCCCGCCGTGCTGGCCGCGGAGCAGACCGCCGGCCTGGGCCAGCCGAACGCACCCCCGCAGGAGGGCGGTTCCTGGATCCCCTCGCTCGGCGTGGAACTGGTCTTCCGCCTCGATGCGCTCTCCGCTGCGCTGTGCCTGCTGATCCTCGGCGTGGGCGCGCTGGTCCTGGCCTATTGCGCCCGGTACTTCAAGTCGGAGGACGCGAGCATCGGCCCGTTCGCGGCCCAGCTGACGGCCTTCGCCGGCGCCATGTTCGGCCTCGTGACGAGCGATGACCTCATCGTCCTGTTCGTCTTCTGGGAGCTCACGACGATCCTGTCGTACCTGCTCATCGGATATTCCCGTTCGCGCATGTTTGCGCGCCGCTCCGCCTTGCAGGCGCTCCTGGTCACCACGGCCGGCGGACTGGCCATGCTCGTGGGGCTCGTGGCGCTCGGCGTCACGGCCGGCACGTATTCCCTCACGGCGATCCTGGCGATGGCCCCGGAGGTCGTGGCGCAGGGCGGGGTCGTGAACGCGGCGATCGTCCTGATCCTCATCGGCGCCGTTTCCAAGTCCGCTCTCGTGCCCCTGCACTTCTGGCTCCCCGGCGCCATGGCGGCGCCCACCCCGGTCTCCGCCTACCTGCACGCCGCGGCCATGGTGAAGGCCGGCGTGTACCTCGTGGCCCGCCTGGCCCCCGGCTTTGCCGAGGCCGAGGTCTGGCGCTGGACCGTCATCACGCTCGGCCTGCTCACCCTCCTCGTGGGTGGCTGGCGCGCCCTGCGCCAGAGCGACATCAAGCTCATCCTGGCCTACGGCACGGTCTCGCAGCTGGGCCTGCTCGTCATGGTGGTGGGCCTCGGTACCGCCAACGCCGCCCTGGCCGGCCTGGCGCTCATGCTCTCCCACGGCCTCTTCAAGTCGGCGCTCTTCCTCATCGTGGGCATCATCGACCACGGCACGGGCACGCGCGACCTCAACAAGCTCTCCGGCCTGTGGCGCCGCCACAAGGTGCTCTTTGCGGCCGCCCTCATCTCCGCCGCCTCCATGGCCGGCATCCCGCCGGTCTTCGGCTTCGTGGCCAAGGAGGCCGTGCTCGCCTCGACGCTGGAGCTGCCCGGCACCCTGGCCGGGTGGGTGACCGCCGGCGTCGTCGTGGGTTCCATCCTGACCTTCGCCTACGCCGCGCGCTTCGTGTGGGGCGCATTTGCCACCAAGCCCGGCGTGGCCCCCACTGCCTCGGCCCCGCTGGGCTGGGAGTTTGCGGCGGCCCCCGTGTTGCTCTCCGCGCTGACCGTGGTGTTCGGCCCGTTCCCGGGCCCGCTGGACGCCGTCATCACGCCCTACGCCAAGACGCTTCCCGGTGCCGATCACCTCGAGTACCTCGCGCTCTGGCACGGCTTCAACCTGCCGCTCGCGCTCACGGGCGTGACCATCGCGGTGGGCCTGCTGCTCTTCCTGGGCCGCGAGCGGGTCTCCGCCGCGCAGGACAAGCTCTTCCCCGTCTTCGACGCCGAGCGCGGCTACCGCCACACCATGGCCGGGATCGACTGGCTGGCCGTGCGCCTGACCGGCCTGATCCAGCGCGGTCAGCTCTCCTACTACCTCATGGTCATCCTCATCACGGCGCTCGCGGTGCCCACCATCGCGGCCGTGGTCATGAGCACGCCGTGGCCCACGTGGGAGCAGATCGTCTGGGCGGACTCGCCCGTGCAGGCGATCATCGGCGTGGCCATGATCGTGGGCGCGATCGGCGCGCTGCGCGCCGGCCGCCGCTTCCAGGCGATCCTCATGGTTTCCATCACGGGCTACGGTATGGCGGCGATCTTCGCGCTCCAGGGCGCCCCGGACCTCGCGCTGACCCAGGTGCTCGTCGAGACCATCGTGCTCGTCGCCTTTGTCCTGGCGCTGCGCGTGCTGCCCAGTTCGCTCCCGTCTTCCACCGGACGCAAGCGCCGCCTGGTCCGCGCCATCGTGGCGATCGGCTTCGGCGTGGCCATGGCCGCGATTGCAGCGATCGCCATGGCCTCGCGCACGGCCGAGCCCGTCTCCCTGAACTTCCCGCAGCTGGCCTACGAGGGCGGCCACGGCAGGAACATCGTCAACGTGACGCTCGTGGACATCCGCGCGTGGGACACCTTCGGCGAGATCACGGTGCTCGCGGCGGCCGCGACGGGCGTCGCCTCGCTCATCTTTGTGGTGGGCCGCGGCGACCGCCTGCGCCGGACCACGCGGGACGGCTCGGCGCAGATTGCGGCGGGCAGCCTGGACCGCGGCGTGGCCGGCGGGGCCAGCCAGCGCGTGGCAAAGGTGTTCACCGAGGTGGCCAAGGGAGCCCCGCAGAACAACTGGCTCGTGGCGGGCCGCACGCTCGCTCCGGAGCGGCGCTCGATCATCATCGAGGTCGTCACGCGCCTGCTCTTCCACACCTTTGTGTTGCTCTCCATCTACCTCCTGCTGGCCGGTCACAACACGCCGGGCGGCGGCTTCGCGGGCGGCCTGCTCGCGGGCATGGCGCTCACGCTGCGCTACCTGGCCGGCGGGCGCGTTGAACTCTTCGAGTCCATCCGCCTGGGCCCCGGTACGCTGCTCGGCTCCGGCCTCGCGATCGCCGCGCTCTCCGGCCTGGCACCGCTCTTCTTCGGCGGCCAGGTCTTCCAGACCGCCGTGGTGGAGTTCTGGTTCCTCGGCTGGCACAAGTTCGTCACGTCCACGATCTTCGACATCGGCGTGTACCTCGTGGTGGTGGGCCTCGTCCTCGACGTGCTCACCTCCCTCGGCGCGGAACTGGATCGGCGGTGGGACGCCGCCCCGAGAGCCGTCCGTGAGCTGAACAAGGAGGCGATGGGATGACCGTCAACGTCACGCTCCTCGTGGTCATGGCCGTGCTCTTTGCCGCCGGCATCTACCAGCTCACCGAGCGCTCGCTGACCCGCGTGCTGCTCGGGATCGTCCTCATCGGCAACGGCGCCAACCTGTTGCTGCTGGCCACCGCCGGCCGCCCGGGCAAGCCGCCGCTCGTCACGAGCGGCACGCCGGCGGAGGACTACTCCGATCCGCTCCCGCAGGCCCTCATCCTGACGGCCATCGTCATCACCTTCGCCGTCACGGCGTTCATGCTCGGCATCATCTACCGCTCCTGGTGGCTCTCCCGTCAGGACCTGGTCCAGGACGACACCGAGGACCGCCGCGTGGCGGAGAACCTCGCGTACGACGCCGAGGACGACGCCGAGCTGCCGCAGGAGACCACGGAGTTCGCCACGGAGGACGAGGTCGCCAGCGACGACGACGGCGGCCTCGGCGTGGACCCGGACTGCGCCACCCCGGCGCAGGCCGCGGCCAAGCGCGCGGCCGGCCGCCGCGCCGTCGACGCCCACGCCTCCGCGCTCGCCCAGGCGATCCGGGCCCGGGCGGCCGACACCGGCGACCCGGAGGCCGAGGAACGCCCAGGCATCAAGAAGAACCGCACGGAAGGAGGAGCCAAGTGATCCCCGATCTGACCTCGCTGGCCCCCCTGGCCGTGATGCTGCCGTTCCTCGCGGCGGCCCTGACGTTTGTGATGCGCAGGCACGCCCGCGCGCAACGCATCATCTCCATCACCACGCTCTCCGTGGTGCTGGCGCTCGAGTCCCTCATGCTGGCCTGGGTCTGGAACCACGGCGCCTCCGCTGTACTGCTGGGCGGCTGGGCCCCGCCGTGGGGCATCTCGCTCGTGGTCGACGAGTTCAGCGCCCTGATGCTCGCGGTCTCCTCGGTCGTCTCGCTCATCGTGCTCATCTACGCCACGGCGCAGGGCACGGCGGACGGCGACGCCGACGGCCCGGTCTCGGTGTTCTTCCCGACCTACCTGATCCTGGTGGCAGGTGTCTCCAACGCCTTCCTGGCCGGGGACCTCTTCAACCTCTACGTGGGCTTCGAGATCCTGCTGACCGCCTCCTATGTGCTGCTCACGCTGGGCGGCTCCCCGGAGCGCATCCGCGCCGGCACCACCTACGTGGTGGTCTCGGTGCTCTCCTCGCTGCTCTTCCTCATCGCGATCGCCATGATCTACGGCGCCACGGGCACCGTGAACCTGGCCGACCTCGCGCTCAAGCTCGGCGAGCTGCCGCAGGGCACGCAGACGGTCCTGCACCTCATGCTGCTCACCGCCTTCGGCATCAAGGCCGCGGTCTTCCCGCTCTCCTTCTGGTTGCCCGATTCCTACCCCACGGCGCCGGCGCCCGTCACCGCGGTGTTCGCGGGCCTGCTGACCAAGGTGGGCGTCTACGCCATGGTCCGCACGGAGACGCTGCTCTTCCCGGCCAACGACCTGGACAACCTCCTCATGTGGGTGGCGCTGCTGACGATGATCGTCGGCATCCTGGGCGCCGTGGCGCAGAGCGACATCAAGCGCATGCTCTCCTTCACGCTCACGAGCCACATCGGCTTCATGGTCTTTGGCCTCGCGCTCAACTCGCAGCTGGGCCTCTCCGCCACGATCTTCTACGTGGCGCACCACATCGTGGTTCAGACCTCGCTCTTCCTCGTGGTGGGCCTGATCGAGCGCCGCGCCGGCTCCTCCAACCTGGATTCGCTGGGCTCGCTCGCCAAGCTCGCGCCGGTCCTGGCGGTGCTCTACTTCATCCCGGCCATGAACCTGGCCGGCATCCCGCCATTCTCCGGCTTCCTCGGCAAGCTTGGCTTGCTGGAGGCGGGCGTGGCCGACGGCGGGTGGCTGGCCTGGGTGCTGGTCGCCGCCTCCATGGTGACGAGCCTGCTGACGCTGCTGGCCGTGGCCCGCGTGTGGAACCGCGGCTTCTGGCGCCGCGCCGAGGACGCCGAGCAGGCCGACCCCATGCTGCTGGCCGCCGCCAACGAGGGCGTCACGGTGCGCACCTACGAGGCAGTGGCCGACTTCCCGGAGTCGCGCTACTCGGACCGCGGCGACGTGAAGGTGCTCCCGCCCGTCATGGTGTGGTGCACGGGCGCGCTCGTGGCGGTGGGCCTGGCCCTGACCGTGTTCGCCGGGCCGCTCTTCTCCTTCTCCGACCGCGCGGCGCAGAACCTGCGCGAGCGCACGCCCTACATCGAGTCGGTGCTCGGCGAGCACCACGAGATCGCCCCCGAGCGGGGAGGTGAGGCCAAGTGACGACCCGGTGGAGGCGCGCCCTGCGGCGCGCGTGGATCGAGCTGCCGCTCATGGTCTGGCTCGTGCTGGTCTGGGGCGCGCTCTGGGAGGACTTCTCCCCGGCCAACCTCGTCTTCGGGCTCATCCTGTCCGTGGTGATCGTGAGGACGTTCAGGCTCCCGCCCGTGCGGCTCTCGGGCCGCTTCGACGTCCCGCGGGCCCTGTCCTTCCTGCTGTGGTTCGTGTGGCAGGTCATCAAGGGCTCGTTCATCACCCTCTGGGTGGCGGTGCGCCAGGGACCCAAGGTCCACAACGCCGTGGTGGAGGTGCCGCTGCGCACTCGTGAGGACCTCATGATCACGGCCATCGGCCACGTCGCCTCGCTTATCCCCGGCTCGCTGGTCCTGGACGTGGACCGGCGCCACGGCACGCTCTACCTGCACGTGCTCAATGTGAAGGACGCCAAGGACGCCGACCGCTTCCGCGCCGACGTCCTCGAGATCGAGCGCCGGCTCATCTTTGTCATGGGCACGTGCGAGGAGATCGACCTGCTGCGCGACGAGGAGCTGCGCGTTGCAAAGGAGCTCGTGGCGGCCCGCCGCAAGGCAGACGGCTGGGACCTGAAGGCCCCCGCGCCCACCCAGCCGGGCGCCGTCGGGCAGGAAAACAAGGAGGCACAGCGATGATGACCGTGGTGGTGTGGGTGTGCGGCGCGCTGCTGTCCCTGGCGGCCGCCGCGGCGATCTGGCGGATCATGCGCGGCCCGTCCCTGCTTGACCGGATGCTGGCTGCGGATGTGCTGCTCGTGATCGTCGGCTCGGCGCTGCTGGTGCACGCAGCGATGACGAAGGACCTCTCCAACATCGTGTTTGTGTTGATCATGGCGATCGCCGGATTCCTGGGCTCCGTGACGGTGGCCAGGACCGTGGCCGCCAGGGAACAGGGGTGATCGGCGTGGATTGGAATCAGATTCGGGAGATCGCGATCGCCGTGCTGCTGATCGTGGGCTGCCTCATGTCGCTCGCCGCGGGCATCGGCCTGCTGCGCTTCCCCGACCTGCTCTCGCGCATGCACGCGGCGACCAAGCCGCAGGTGCTTGGCCTCTTCTGCCTGCTCGCCGCCGTGGCGCTGAGCGCCGGGCAGTGGGTGTGGGTGCCGGTGCTGGCGCTCGTGTGGGTGTTCCAGCTGCTGACGGCGCCCGTCAGCGCGCACATGGTGGGCCGCGCCGCCTACCGCTCCAAGCACCTCAAGGAGGCCACGCTCGTGGCCGACGACCTGGCCCAGGTGGTCAAGGGCGCCCAGGCGTTGGAGGATGCCAGGCGGTCCGACGACGCGCCGGCAGAGAGCGACGTCGAGCACCGCGGTTAAGCGCGCGAGCGCTCAGCGCCCTTCCCCTCTACAAAATCGGAGTGCCAAATGTCGTGTTTTCGCCCGAAAACACGACATTTGGCACTCCGATTTTGGGTGGTGGGCGCCGTCGGCGAGAGCCCCTAGACCTCTTCGGGGTTCGACGTCGCGCGGGCCACGATGCGCTGGGCGCCGCGCTGGGCGGCGGCGTTCGCGAGCGCCGCGACGCCGGCGGAGATCGCGGCGAAGGTGACGACGCGGGCGACCGACTGGTCGGCCTGCGCCTCCTTGTTCTTCTTGGAGGGGGCGTCGTCGCCCGTGACCTGCGTCCAGACGCGGGAGACGACCTTGGAGCCGATCAGGCCGGCCACGAGGGAAACGACGGTGGACAGGATCTTCGCCAGGGGCTTCACGATCGGTGCACTCCTTAGATGAGCTGGCTGGTGGAGCCGTTGTTGCGGGCGGCCGGAACGGGCCGCCGCACGCGCCAGCCTAGCCGCCGTGGACGCCTGTGAGCAGACCACAAGGGTGGTCGGCGTCACGCGGGGCCGCTCGGGGCTATGCTTGGTGGCTGTCAGACGACGACAGGGGAGCACCCGGGCGGCAACGCCATGGTGCTGAGAGTGCGGCACCAGGCCGCAGACCCTCGAACCTGCTCCGGTTAGTACCGGCGAAGGGAGTCGAGTTCTCGGGCGCGTGTGCCCTCGCTTTCCAAGCGAACCGGCGCGGCGCCTCCCCTCCTTGCATCTCAAGGAGGCATCTCATGTCGAGCACCCAGCTCGCACCGTCCACCTCGGCCGCCCGTTGGCGCACCGTGGACATCGTTCTCACCGCCGTGATCGCGGTGGCCGGCGGCATCATCTTCGCCGTGTACAACCAGACCTACAAGGTCCTGGATCCGCTGTGGGCGGCGTTCCCGCCGTCCTCCGGCCTGCAGACCGGCGTGTGGCTCTTCCCCGGCATCCTCGCGGCCCTCGTGATCCGCCGCCCCGGCGCCGGCCTGTTCGCCGAGCTCGTGGCCGCCGTGATCTCCGCGCTCTTCGGCTCCAGCTTCGGCCTGACCGTGCTGGTCTCCGGCGCCCTGCAGGGTCTGGGCGCCGAGCTCGGCTCGGCTCTGCTGGGACGCTACCGCCGCTTCGGCCTGCCCGTGGCGCTCGCCGCCGGCGCGCTGACCGGCTTCGCGTGCGGCATCAACGACACCTTCCTCATGCAGTTCTACCCCGAGTACCCGGCCTCCTGGCTGTGGGCCTACGTGGGCTTCGTGACGCTCTCCGGCCTGATCACCGGCGTGGTGATGTGGTTCCTGACCCGCGGCCTCGCCGCCACGGGTGTCCTCGCCTCGCTGCGCTCGCGCGGCGCCAACCGCGAGGGATGGCTGGGCTGATGCAGCCGCTGGCGGTGCGTGCCACCGGGTTCGGGCTGCGCCTTGGGGGCGCAGCCCGGCCGGTGCTCGAAGGGCTGGAGCTGGAGATCGCGCCGGGGGAGGTGGTGCTGCTCGCCGGCCCCTCCGGCGTGGGCAAGTCCACCCTTCTGCACGCGCTCGCCGGCCTGCTGGGAGACGAGGCGGTGGACGAGTCCGCCGCCGCGCCGTCCGCTGAGCCCGAGCCCGAGCCCGACGCGGCCCCCGGCGGCGCCGTCTTCTCGGGCCAGCTCTGGGTGGGGGACACCGCGGTGTTCCCCACCCCGCCCGGCGCCCTGGCCGGCCGCGTGGGCCTGGTCCAGCAGGACCCGGAGACGCAGGTGGTCATGAGCCGCGTGGGCGACGACGTCGCCTTCGGCGCCGAGAACCTCGACGTGGATCCCCAGGAGATCTGGGGCCGCGCGCGCCACGCGCTCGACGCCGTGGGGCTGGCCTCCCTGCCCCTCAACCACCCGACCGCCGCGCTCTCCGGCGGGCAGAAGCAACGCCTGGCCGTGGCCGGGCTGCTCGCCATGCGCCCGGGGCTCTGGCTCCTGGACGAGCCCACCGCCAACCTGGACCCGGCCGGTGCGGCAGAGGTCCGCGACGTGGTCCTGGCCGCCGCCCGCCAAGCGGGCGCCACGGTGCTCATCGTGGAGCACCGGCTGGGCCTGTGGGCTGACGGGGTGGACCGGTTTGTGGTGCTAGACGCCGCCCGGCCGGGTTCTGCCGTCGCTGCGCCTTCCGGCGCGGAGGACGACGGCGCGCGCGAGGGTTCCGTTGCTGCCTCGCCTTCGAACGCGGAGGACGACGGCGCGCGTGCCGGTTCCGTAGACGCCGTGCCCTCCGGTGCGGTCGCCGGGGCGACCGCCGCGTCGGTGAGCCGTGCGTCCGAGGGGGCACGCGTCGTCGTGCAGGGTCCTCCCGCCGAGCTGCTGGCCGATCCCGTCGTGCGCGGGGCGTTGGCGGCGGCCGGTGTGTGGGTGCCCGGGGTGCGGCCGCCGCTCGCCGACTGGTCGGCGCCCGCGGCGGGCGAGGCGCTGCTCGGGGCGCGAGCGGCGTCGGTGACGCGCGTGCGCGTGCCGCGTTCGGCCCGGGCCAAGGCGAAGATCGCGCCCGTGGTGTCGGGCGCGAGCCTCGATCTCGAGGCCAGCCGGGCGACCGTGCTCATGGGTCCCAACGGTGCCGGCAAGTCGACGCTGGCGCTCACGCTGGCCGGGCTGCAGGCGCCGCTGAGCGGGACCACGGTCGCGTCCCCCGCGCTGGCCGCCGGTGCCCGCGGTGAGGAACCCGGGCGCTGGAGTGCGCGCGAGCTCGTGAGCCGGATCGGCATGGTCTTCCAGGATCCAGAGCACCAATTTGTGGCGCGCACCGTGCGCGCCGAGCTGGAGTTTGGGCCCAAGCGCGTGGGCCTTGGGGCCGAGGAGATCGCCGCACGCGTGGAGGAGCTGCTGTCCCGCCTGCGCCTCGAGCACGTGGCGGACGCCAACCCCTATCAACTCTCGGGCGGGCAGAAGCGCCGCCTGTCCGTGGGCACGGCCCTGGCCACGCGGCCGGGGGTGCTCGTGCTGGACGAGCCGACATTCGGGCAGGACGCGCTGACGTGGGCCGCGCTCGTGGAGCTGCTGCGCGAGGAGCTCGAGCGCGGGACCGCCGTGCTGGCCGTGACGCACGACGAGGACTTCGTCCGCGCGTTGGATGCGCGGATCGTGGACGTGGCCGGTGGGCGCGCCGTGGTGCGCGGCGCTGACGCTCCCAGCGGCGAAGGCGAGGCGCGCGCCGAGGGCGCGGCCGCGTCGTCGGGCCCTGTGGAAGCGGAGGTGGCGGCATGAGCGCGCCCCGCGTGGCCCTGACGATGCCGGCCGATGCGGCGCCGGCCCTGCCGCGCCGCGCGTGGCTGGCCCGCCGCAACCCGCTGGCCGTGCTGGGCGCCGCGCTCCTGATGGCCGTGCCCATCGTGGCGTCGCTGGATGCGGTGAGCTCCGCCGTCGTGCTGGGAGCCGCGCTCCTGGCGCTGCCCTTCTCGTCCGTGCCGCCCCAGCGGGTGGCGCTGTTCGCCGGCGCGCTGCTGTTCGGCGGGCTGCTGACGGTGTGGGGGACGGCGATCATCGCGCCGGATTCCGGGGCACAGCTCTTCTCCGTGGGGCCGTACACGGTGTCGGCGGGGTCGCTGGGCTCGGGCCTGCTGGTGGCGACGCGTGGCCTGGCGATGGCGCTGCCGACCGTGGTGCTGTTCGGCTCGGTGGACGCGACGCGGCTGGCGGATGCGCTCGCCGTGGGCGCGCGGCTGCCGGCGCGGTTCGTGCTGGGGGCGCTGGGCGCCTTGCGGCTCGGGGGAGTGCTGACGGAGGAATGGCGGGTGATGTCGGCCGCGCGCCGGGCCCGCGGCCTGGGCGGGGCGCACGTGTTCTCGACGGCGTTCGGCTTCCTGGTGCAGGCCCTGCGCCGCGGCACCCGGCTGGCGGTGACGATGGACGCGAAGGGCTTCGGCGGTCGGTCGCGCTCGTGGGCCCGGCCGGTGCGTTTCACGTGGGGTGATGCTGTGCTGGTGGCGTCGGGTGGCGCGGTTGCCGCGCTGGCCGTGGTGCTGTCCGTGGGCGTTGGCGCTTGGAATGTGGTGTGGTCCTAGGCCGATCCGGTTGAGTTGGGGTCCGGGCGCCGGGACGTCTCAGCCGCGTAGCGGCGATCCGGCGACCGTGAAGCGATCGCCGCCCATCTGTCCTGAGAGCAACGGCATCGCCTCAGCTATGGCCTCGCGCACGGTGTCGAGCGACAACGATGCTTGATGAGCTTCCGCTGAGGTCCACAGCTCGGCGACGAACACGGTATCGGGCTCATCGTCGTTGGTGCCGACTTCGTAGAGCAGGCACCCGGCGCTTTCGAGCTGCGGGTTCCGGCGAGTCAGGATGGCGACCACCTCGTCTCGCTTGCCGGGCTTCGTTCCGAGGGTGCCAACATTCGCAAAGGTCATGCGGTCACCATACGAGGGGCCTCGGGCGCCGAACCAGTAGTCAGGGTCGGAACGCAGAACCCGCCCACCAAATTGGTCCGAAACCGACCGTTTCCGGGCCATGTGGGTCACGCGAGCGATACGCCGAGCCCGAGAGGCCCGAAACGCTGGCCCAAAAAGTGGTCGTGGACCGAAAGTGGCCCGAAACGGTGTCGCCACGGATTCTCAACTCGACGCCAATCGGGATCGGGCACGCGTTGGAGCCCGACACGGAAGCGGCCCCGGACGCGGCAGCCTGTTCTCAGGCGCCGCGAGACGCGACCAAGGCGCGTGCCTACGCGGACGCCGGCACGTACCTCGCACCGGTGTACTCGTGAGCATTCCCAGCCAGGATCCGGCACTCGTCGAAGAGCAACGAGTAGTAGGGCTTCCCGCCGTCGTCGAGCAGGACGGCGGGGAGCCGCCCGAACTCGTCAACGGCGATGTCCAGGATGCGGCCGTCCCAGAGCCCGCCCACGCACTCGATCTTCAGCGAAGAGGTCATGCGCCTAGGTTATGACCGGCCCACGACAACAACACCCCGCGGGTTGCCCACAACCGGCCCAGCCAAAAGCCAGCGAACCACCAGCAGCAACCGCCTACAGCGCGGCGTCGAGCCCCTCCACGAGCACGCGGTGCAGCTCGGGATCGCACGGCACGGAGACCCCATCGATGGAGGTCACGGCGGCGGCCAAACGGACCGAGGAAACCAGCCACACGCCGTCGGCCGCAAGAAGATCTGCCGGCGTCAGCGGCCCGTATCCGAGCGACCAGCCCGCCTCGCCGGCCACCTCGAACGCGGCCGCCTGCGTGGTGCCGGCCAGGATGCCGGTCTCCAGCTCGGGCGTCAGCAGCGTGACGCCGGCGTCGGTCCGGCGGGCGATCAGGACGGAGGAGGTCGGCCCCTCCAGCACGCGCCCGTCGGAGGTCACGAAGATCGCGTCATCGGCGTCGTGGGCTTGCGCCCAGCGCTGCGCTGCCATGTTGATGGCGTAGGACAGGGTCTTGGCGCCGGCCAGGAGCCAGGGCGCGCGGTCGGCGGCCGCAGCGTCGTAGCCGCGATCAAGCAGCACCACGCGCAGGCCATCCTCCGGCCCATGAGACGTCGCGGCGGAACGCGACACCCCGGACACCAACACCCAGAAGGTCCCGCCCTCGCTCGGCACGCCGCGGGACGCGGTCAGGCGGATGCTCGCCTCGGCGCCCTCGCCAGCGCCCTCGTGGAAACGTCCCAGCGCCAGCTGCATGGCGGCCCGCCAGTGCGAGGCCTCCGGGAGCTCCAGGTCTAAGGCCAAAGCCGAACCGGCGAGGCGGCGCAGGTGCGCCTCCTCCTCGCGGATGCGGCCATGCCGGAAGAGCAGCGTCTCGAACACGCCGTCGCCGCGCGTGGCGGCCTGGTCGGTCACGAGCAGCTGCGGACGGGTGGGGTCAACCTCCACGCCGTCGGGGTGCTGGGGGGTCAGGAACACGGCGACGCTCATGCCCCCACGCTACAGCGCCTGGCTAGACTTCAAGCGGCGGAGTCGTCTTTGGTGCGCCCGCCGGCAAGCGTCGTCGCGGGCCCGTCCCCGGGCCACGGGCAGGCGGAAGGGGGAGGAAGCATGATCAGCTGGACCGGTCTCATCGACGACTGGCCCACCTGGATCGCCGTCGTGATCCTGGTGGTGGACATCGGCATCCGCGTGCTCATGCTCGGTATCGTCCCCGGCAACCGCCGCCCCACCACGGCCATGGCTTGGCTCATGACCATCTTCTTCATCCCCTACGTGGGCCTGGTCATCTTCCTGCTCTTTGGCTCCAACAAGCTCAACTCGCGCCGCCGCAAGCGCCAGCTCACCATCAACGAGCAGATCCTCGCCGTGACGCGCACCGAGCGCCCGCGCAACGCCCTGCCCTCCGGCCACCCCACCTGGGTGCACTCGGCGGTCCACCTGAACCACGAGCTCGGCGCCTTCCCGCCCGTGAGCGGCAACCACCTGCAGTTCTATACGGACTACAAGGACTCTCTCCAGGCCGTCGCGGACGAGATCGATCGCGCCCGCGACTACGCGCACGTGCAGTTCTACATCGTGGGCGACGACCCGGAGTACGTGGGCCCCGTCCTTTCCGCCATGGAGCGCGCGGTGGCCCGCGGCGTGAAGGTCCGTTTCCTCTACGACCAGCTCGGCTCCTGGCGTGTGAAGGGCTACAAGGAGCTCAAGCGCCGCCTCACCGACGGCGGCATCGAGTGGTACCGCATGCTCCCGCTGGCCCCGTTCCAGTGGCGCTGGCGCCGCCCCGACCTGCGCAACCACCGCAAGATCGTGGTCGTGGACGGCCGGGTCGCCTTCACCGGCTCGCTCAACCTCATCGAGCCCGGCTACAAGCGCAAGAAGAGCCACGAGCTCGGCCGGGAGTGGGTGGAGATCCTCGCCCGCGTGGAGGGCCCGCTCGTCGACCACCTCGACGTGGTCTTCGCGACCGACTGGAACCTCGAGTCCCACGAGGGCATCTTCGACCAGCTCGAGGGCGACGACCGCGACAAGCCCGGCACCGTCACGGGCCAGGTGGTCCCGTCGGGCCCCGGCTTCCCGGAGGAAAACAACCTCCGCCTCTTCAACACGCTGCTCTACTCGGCCCAGAGCGTGGTCCGCATGACGAGCCCCTACTTCGTCCCGGACGACTCGCTGCTCTACGCCATCACCACGGCCGCCCAGCGCGGCGTCCGCGTTGACCTCTACGTCTGCGAGGCGGGCGATCACGCGCTGACCAACCACGCCCAGCAGTCCTACTACCAGGCGCTCCTCGAGGCCGGCGTGCGCATCTTCCGCTACCGCGCGCCCATGGTGCTGCACACCAAGTGCGTCACGATCGACAACGAGGTCGCCGTCTTCGGCTCCTCCAACTTCGACATGCGCTCCTTCAGCCTCAACGCCGAGATCACCACGATGCTCCTGGGCGATCGCTCCGTCCGCGAGCTGAACTCCGTTATGGACCTCTACGAGGCCGAGTCAACGCTCCTCACCCTGGAGCAGTGGAACGAGCGCTCGGCCGGTCAGCGCTGGCTCGACAACGTCGGCCGCCTCACCGCCGTGCTGCAGTAGCGATGGCGGTGCGGGCCCAGCTGAGGGCCCGTTCGGCGGCGGCCGGGTCGCGGGCGTCCAGCGTGAGGTCGACGCCGGGGCGGTCGGCCGCGGCGGGCAGCGTCTCCTCCTGAGCCGCCCACACGTCCCAGAACGGCCGGTAGGTCTCGCCGTCGCGCGCCAGGGCGCGCTCCTTGCGCAGCTCCGATGGCGCCTCGATCGTGAGGCACGCGTCAAGGAGGCCGCGGGCGGCGGGCACGCCGGCGCCCACCCCTTCACAGAGCACGACGGCGGCCGGGCGCGTCACGCGCTCGGCACCGGGGGAGTCGGTGGTCCAGTCCCAGGTCCGCCAGCGCGCGGTGTCGCCGGCGCGCAGGGGCGTCAAGACGTCGCGGACGTAGGCCTCGACGCCCGCGGCCAGCCCCTGCCAGCCGGGGTAGAGGTCCTCGAGGTGGAAGAGTTCAACGTCGGCGCCGTCCGTGGTGAGCGCCTCGGAGAGGCGTGCCGCGATGGAGGTCTTGCCCGCGCCGGAGCGGCCGTCGATCCCGAGCAGCAGCGGGCGCCCCGCTCCCGGCCCAAGCTTTGCGCCCGAGCCAGCCCCGGCGCCCAAGCCAAGCCCAGCCTCAGGCGAGCCGGCGGCGAAAACCGCCCGGCCGCCGTCGTGCACTGGATTCACGCCCGCGCGCCGAGCTCGGCGCGCACAAACTCGACCACACCGGGGACGCTCGCGAGCACCTGAACGCGCGTGATGACGAAGTCGGATTCGTCGCCGTACCAGGGGTCGGCCATGCCCTGGCGCTCCTCGGGGAGGGCGGCGGAGGCGGGGTCGAAGGAGCGCAGGAGGCGGATGCGGCCGCGGTGTTCCGGCGTGGGCGCGTGGCGGCGCAGGAAGCGCAGGTGGTTGAGGTCGGCGGCGAGGAAGAGGTCGGTGCTCTCCCACGCGTCGCTCGGCAGCTCGCGCGCGCGGTGCGCCGAGCCGTCGATGCCGAGGCCGCGCAGCTCGGCCAGGGCGCGGCGGTCCATGGGGCGGCCGTGCTCCTCGTCGGAGATGCCGCCGCTCTCCACGAGGACGCGATCGCCCAGGCCGGCGTCGGCGAGGGCCTCGCGGAGCACGTACTCGGCGAGCGGGGAGCGGCAGATGTTGCCCGTGCAGACGGTCATGATGCGGTACACGGATCCGAGCCTAGCTGCATTGCCCCGGCAGGTTAGGTACGTCTTCGGCGGGGCGGCGTGACATGAGGAAGACCTCCGGGTGAGGTGTGGAGCTATCTAGGAACCAGCTCTCACCACGGAGGTCTTCATGCCCC
>NZ_QQXK01000026.1 GCF_003575975.1 Galactobacter valiniphilus
TCGCGTTCTTCGACCGGTCCGGCACCAGCAACGGCCCCACGGAGGCCATCAACGGCCGCCTCGAACACCTCCGCGGCTCCGCCCTGGGCTTCCGGAACCTCACGCACTACATCGCGCGGAGTCTGCTCGAGTCCGGAGGCTTCAGACCCCACCTACACCCTCGATTGCGATGAGCCAGATGAGCCGCCCGTACGTCGAGACGGCGCGCGTGCTCGGCCTCTCCGGGCCGCGCATCCTCTTCCGCCACGTGGTCCCGAACGTCGCCCCCGTGATGCTCGCCAACGCCCTGCTCAACGTCTCCTTCGCGCTCGTGGCGATCTCTTCGCTCTCCTTCCTCGGCATCGGCGCCGGGGTGGGCACCGCCGATTGGGGCCTGCAGCTCGCCGACGGCCGGGCCCTCCTCGGCAGCAATCCGCTCGCCTCCATCGCTCCGGGCCTGGCCATCGTCGCCACCGCCACGAGCGTCAACCTGCTCGGCCACTGGCTGGCCGAGCGCCTCGAGAAGAAGGCGGTGGCCCGATGAGCGCACCCATCCTTGAACGGGTCCCCGAGGCCCCGGCCGCCACGGTGCTCTCGGCCGCGGGACTGAGCGTGAGCGGACCGCGCGGCGTCATCGTCGAGCCGCTCGACCTCAAGCTGAGCGCCGGGCAGACCCTCGTGGTGGTCGGCGAGTCGGGCTCCGGCAAGACCCTCACGGCCCGCGCCCTCACGGGCCTGCTCCCGACGGGGATCACGGCCAGCGGCGCGCTGGAGCTCAACGGGCGCGGCCTGGCCCCCGGTTCAAAGGAGCTGGCCGCGGCCCGCGGCGGCGGCATCACGCTGCTGCTCCAGGACCCCTTCACCTCACTCTCGCCGACCCACCGCGTGGGACGGCAGATCGGCTGGGCCTTGGGTGGCTCCGCGGCGGCCCGCTCGGCGCGCGTCGCGGCGCTCCTGGCCGAGGTGGGTCTCGACGCCTCCGTCGCGAGCAAGCGACCGTTCGAGCTCTCGGGCGGCATGCGCCAGCGCGTCGCCCTCGCCGCGGCGCTCGCCGCCGATCCCTCGGTGCTCATCGCCGATGAGCCGACGACGGCGCTCGACGTCACGACCCAGCGCGAGGTGCTCGACCTCATCGACGAGCTCCAGGCCAAGCGCGGCATGGCGCTGCTGCTCATCACCCACGACCTCGCCGTGGCCCGTGATCGTGCGGACGAGGCCCTCGTGATGCGCCACGGCAAGGTCCTCGAGAGGGGCCCCGCCTCGCGGGTGCTCTTCGACCCGGAGCACGAGTACACGCGCTCCCTGCTCGCCGCCGACCTCGGCGTCGAGGCGGCCGAGGCCCTCGCCGAGGGCGAGTCGCTGCCCGACGGCGCCGGCCAGGACGTGGACCGGGCCGGCGACTCGGCGACCACCCCGGCGAGCGTGGTCCCGGGCGCCGGCCGGCGCGGGACCGACGGTGACGGCGCAACCCAACCGTCCGACGTCGTGCGTTCCGGTGCGGGCGGTGCGCTCCTGCGCGTCACCGGGCTGCGCAAGTCCTTCCCGGGCCAGGCCAGGCCGGCACTGGCCGGGGTGGACCTGGAGCTGGCCGATGGGCAGACGCTGGCCGTCGTGGGCGAATCCGGCTCGGGCAAGACCACGTTGGCCCGCTGCCTCGTGGGGCTGGAACGCCCCGACGCGGGGAGCATCGAGTTCCTCGGCCGCGCCACGGGACCGCGCCGGGCGCAGATCGTGTTCCAGGATCCGTACTCCGCGCTCAACCCGGCGCGCAGCATCGGCGCGGGGCTCGAGGAGGCCGCCGCCGTGGGTGGTGGCGTCCGCACGCCGGGCGAACTGCTGGAGCTCGTGGGCCTGCCCGCCGACTACGCCCCGCGGCGCCCGGCCGCGCTCTCCGGCGGCGAGCGGCAGCGCGTCGCCATCGCCCGGGCCCTCGCCGTGGAGCCCGAGCTGCTGATCCTCGACGAGTCGGTCTCCGCCTTGGACGTGTCCGTCCAGGCGCAGATCCTGGCGCTGCTCGCGCGGCTCCAGGAGCGCCTTGGGCTCAGCATGCTCTTCATCACCCACGACCTGTCGGTGGCCCGCGCGGTCTCCTCGAGCGTGGTGGTGCTGCGCCACGGCGAGGTGGTGGAGCGCGGCTCCACGGCCTCGGTCCTGTTCGACCCCCAGCACGAGTACACCCAGGCCCTGCTCGCCTCCATCCCGGGGCGCGGCGCGGCACACGAACAGCAGTCAGGAGCACGCGATGCGCGTTGAGTTCAGGCCCGTCACGGACGACATCGAGGCCGTGGCCCCGTGGACCGCGGGGGTGCCGGCCGAACTGCTGGCGCACTGGAAGAGCAGCCATCCCCACCAGCAGCGCACGCTTGTCGCCGTCCTGGGGGAGGAGGACGAGGTGCAGGCCGTGGGCCTCGAGGTGCACCGGCCCACGACGGCCTATGCCAAGCTGCTGCCCGTGCACGCGGCGCGCGCCGAGGCTGAGGCGGCCCTCGTGGCGGCGGTCGAGGAGCGGGCCTTCGCCGCCGGCGCGGCCGTGGTCAAGCGCGAGGTCCCGCGCGAGCTGGTCGGTTCCCCCGCGTGGGAGGCGGCCCTGGCCGCCGGATACGTGGCCCCGGAGGTGCCGGAGACGGCGGCCCCCGTGCTGGCCGCTCGCGACACGGTCCCCGCCGGCCTGCTCCGCTTCAAGGGGGAGGGCCCCCGTGGGGGGCTGCCGTACTACCGGCAGACCACCGACTTCACGTGCGGTCCCGTCTCCGCCCATGTGGCGCTGACGTCCCTGGGGCTCCTGCCTGAGCTCACGCGGGAGGAGGAGCTGCGGCTGTGGCGCGAGGCGACCACCACCGAAGGCTGCGATCCGCTGGGCCTGGCGCTCGCGGCGTCGTCCCGCGGCGCCCAGGTGGAGGTGCACCTTTCCACGACCGAACCGATCCTGCTCGAGCTGGCCGCCGACGGGAACAATGCGGATCTGCGCCGCTTCATCCAGCGGGGCTTCCGCGAGCGCGTCGTGGAGGCGGGCATCCCGCTGCACACGCGCGCGTTTACCCTCGAGGACCTGGACGCCGCCCTGGACTCCGGCGCCGTGGTGGCCGTGCTGATCGAGGAACTCGGCATGCACGCGGAGAGCTGCCCGCACTGGATCGCCGTGCACTCGCGCGAGGGCGACGTCTACTACGCGCAGGACCCGTGGACGGACGCCGACGAGTCCGAATCGTGGCTCGACGGGCACGCCCTGCCGCTGCCGCGCACGAGCCTGGATCGCATGGCCTGGTACGGCAAGCCCGCCGTGCGCGCCATGGTCACCCTGCGCCGCCTGGCGTGAGAGGCTGGCGAGGCCCGCCCCGAGCGGCAGGCCTCGCCCCCGAGAGGAACACCATGCCCCCAGAGACCGGACCGGCCGACGCGACCCGTGCGGCCATCGCCCAGCACGCCCGAGCCCTGCGCACCGCGCAAGGCATGTCGGTGCGCGCGCTCGCCGAGGCGGCCGGCATCTCGCCTGCGCTGGTGTCCCAGCTCGAGCACGGGCAGGCCAACCCCACGGTGGAGGTGCTCGCCGCCGTCGCCTCGGCGCTCGGGACGAGCCTCTCCGAGCTGGCCAAGATCCCGCAGAGCGGACCCACCGTGCTGCGCGCCCCCGTCAAAGGATCGGGCGAGGACCTCGAGGGTCGCACCCTCCTGCCCTCCGCCGGTGCGCGCCGCGTGGAGATGTACGAGATGTTCCTGGCGCCCGAGGCCGGGCAACAGAGCGCGCCGCACGGCGTGGGCTCCGAGGAGGTCGCCTATGTGGTCTCCGGCGCCGTCACCGTCTCCACCGACGAGTGGAGCGTGCTGCTCAAGGTCGGGGACGCGATCCGCTTCCCGGCCGAGGCCGAGCACGCCTACCGGGCCGGTGCCCGCGGCGTTCGGCTCGTCACCGCAGTGAGCATGCCGACGGCCTGAGGTCAGCTCAGCGGGTCGCGGGCATCCGCGGCTGGCGTTCCGCCGCCGGCGGCAGGCTTCAGTGCCGTTCTGTGACGCGGCACGACGACGCATGAACGGCCAAGGCGCCCGCCTTGCCTGGGCGGGCGGCGAGTGAGCAGAGTGGTCGGCGGGAGCTCGCGCGGGCCGACGCAGACGAGCACTACACGAGACGATGCGGCGTCCCAGCGCGCCGCCGTCCCCTTCGAGAGGAAGCACCATGACCGCCCTGGCCAGCCCCGTCGATATCGACGCCTTTGGTGAGTACGAGCGTCCCGCCGACGCGCCGGGCCGGGAGCCCTTCACCGGCCGCCTCGGCACCGCGGAGTTCCCGATCGAGCCCGGGCGCTACCACCTGTACGCCGGCTGGTTCTGCCCGTGGGCTCACCGCGTCACGCTCTCCCGTGCCTTGAACGGCCTCGAGGAGTACATCTCGCTTTCCTGGATCGACAACGAGCGCGATGCCCGCGGCTGGGCGTTCCGCGAGGGGACCGGCGAGGACCCGGTCAACGGCTTCGAGTTCCTGCGCGAGGCCTACCGCCTGGCCCGACCCGGCTATGACGGCCACGTCTCCGTGCCCCTGCTCTGGGACAAGGTCGCCAACACGGCGGTCAGCAACGACCCGGCCTCTCTCGCGCTGAGCTTCCCGGCCGACTTTGACGCGGTGATCGACCCGGAGACGTCCACGGCGCCGCCCGCCCTGCGGGAGAAGATCGCCGAGGTGGAGCGCTTCCTGCGCCTGGAGCCCAACGGCCCCACCGAATGGGACGGGCTGCTGGGCGGACGAGAGTACGTGCTCGGCGAGCGGCTCACCGAGGCGGATCTCTACCTCTGGGTCAAGCTCGTCCGCTATCCACTCGACGACGAGGCCTGGCCGGCGCTCGCCGAGTATCGAGACCGACTCATGGCCCTGCCCGCGTTCGCCGCCACGACGGACCGGTCCACGTACTAACGAGGGGAGCCCCGCGGCTGCGCCCCGGCAGGGCGTTCGCTCGTCTCCGTGTCGTTCCTTCCCCGCACCGCTCGCGCTGTCGGCCGGGCGTGCGAAGGGCAGGAACACGCGGCAATGCCGACGTACGCCCCGCCGAAGGGCGGGGCGCGTCGCGAAGGTGAGCGTGCGCCGTCGTGCACCGTAGGGTTGAACCCATGAACCCCCAGGACCGCATCGACGCCGTGGCCGCCCTGACCGGGCTGGCCTTTTCCAAAGTGCACGCGACCGGCAACGACTTCGTGATGATCTCCGCCCCCGCGGGCGAGCGCGACGTCACGGCGGCCCAGGTCGCGGCGCTGTGCGATCGGCACCTTGGGCTCGGCGGCGACGGGCTGATCCGCGCCATCCGCTCCGAGTCGTTGGCCGAGGGGCGCGCCGCACTCGCCGCCGATCCGGGCGCCGAGTGGTTCATGGACTACCGCAACGGCGACGGTTCCATCGCCGAGATGTGCGGCAACGGCGTGCGCGCCTTTGCGCACTTCCTGCTGCTCGAGGGGCTGGCCGAGATGCCCGCCGACGGCCTGCGCATCGGCACCCGCGCGGGCGTCAAGGTGGTGCGCCGCTCCGGGGACGGCTACAGCGTGGACATGGGTCCCTGGGAGTTCATTCATCCCGAGCGCGCCGAGGCCGACGCGATGGATTCGCTCGTGACGACCGCCGGCCTGTCCGTGCCGCGCCCCTCGCTGTCCGTCAGCATGGGCAATCCGCACACCGTGGTCGCGCTGCCCGATGTGGCCGAGCTGGCCGCCGCCGATCTGCACACCCTGCCAGCCGTGGAGCCGCTGCCGCCGAACGGCATCAACGTGGAGTACGTGGTCCCGTCGGAGCCGCTCGTGGTGGATCGCGTGGCGGCGATCGACATGCGCGTGCACGAACGCGGCGTGGGGGAGACGCTGTCCTGCGGCACCGGGATCTGCGCGGCAGTGGTGGCCGTGCGGCACTGGGCAGGCCCGGCCGGGTGCGACGCCGCGGCGTGGGCCGTGGCCGTTCCCGGCGGCGTGTGCGGCGTGCGCTTCGTGCAGGCGCCCGACGGCGCGGAGCACGTCGTGCTCTCGGGTCCCGCAGTGCGCGTGGCCACCGGCGTCCTGGGGGTCTGAGCTAAGAGGCGCTCGGGCGCTGTTGCTCTCTGCCGCTCGTTGCACCCCGTCGCTCGTGACGCTCAGCCGCCCGGCGGGACGCATCCCGGGGCCGTTGATCCTGGCGTGCACGCGGCTTGGACCTGGTAGTGCTTGGTGCGCCAGATCTGTAGCGGCATGGGCGTGGAGTTGACGGTCGCGGTGCCCGGGATCGTTTGGGCGGGGCCGCCGTTGACGGAGAACGTGCCCGCGTAGTGCGTGGTGAGCGTGATGCTGTATTTGCCGGTTTCCTTGTAGACGTGGCCGGTGGTGGTGGGGGTTTCGAAGCCGTCGTCCTTGAGCGGGCCGCCCGGAGTGCTGGTGGTTTTGCTGGTGCCGTCTCCGTAACCGAAGTCGTAGCGGACGGGCGTGACCGTGATGGTGACCGATTGCCCCAGGATCGTGGTGTTCAGGGTGTGCGACGAGCCATCGGCGTAGATGTTGGTGTTGGCGTTGCGCAGCGAGAAGCCGTTGAGCTGGGAACGCAGGGCGCTGGCCGGGATCGGCAGGCTGGCCATCTGCTGCTGCACTGAGCCGGGCGTGACGACCGGGGGCGCTGCCGGGGCGTTGGGGACCTGCGGGGCGTTTGCGGCCGCTGGGGCCTGCTGGCCGCGGCAACCAGTCATCCCACTGAACCCGGCGGCTTGACCCATTCCGCAATTGCGGAAGTTGTCAAAGAGGATTTGCGCCGGCGTCTTGGCCGACTTGTGGGAACTTGACACGTGCGGCTTGTTCGACGGTGATCGCTGAGGCTGGGTGGCCGGTGAATTCTTGCCGGGCTTTGAAGGTGACGACACTCGCCCGTCGTCCGAGCGGTGCCCCTTCACCCGGATTGAATCTCCGAATACGTCGCCGTTGAATCCCAACTCGAGCGGGAGCGATGTCGTAAGTAGGCCCGCAACGAGTGGAACGACCATCAGACCTTTCATAGCTGACCCATCTCGAGGATGGTCCAACGGCCGTCGGTAAATCTCAAGTCAATGGACACGGAATGCACTTGTGACTCGTGACGTGGCGAAAAGCCTGTTGCCGAGCCCGCAGGAAAGTACTCATATGGAGGTTCGTGGAGAGTCGCGAGGATCGAGGCGTCGGCTTTTGAAGTGCCGGTGCCCTGGCCCTGAATGTCGGTGATCGTTACTGGCACTCCAACCCTCCAGATTCCTTCACTAGAGGCAGCGGTCGCAGCGGTGGCCGACCCCGAGCAAAATTTGCTGGTCTTCTCGCAGGCGGCAAGAAACGGCCCGGTGTCGCCGCTTTCGCGCATGTAGTTGTACGTCGAGATCCAGTACTGGATGAACGCCTTCTGGCCCTCGAGGTCCTTCTTCTTGGCGGCCTCCGGCATGACGGGCTTCGGCACGTTCTTGGCCGGCGAAGTCGACGTGGCTGGCTGGTAGGCGTTCGGATCAAGACTGGACGCGCCGGTTCCGCCGGTGCCCGTGGCACCCGGGCTGGCCGAGGCTGGAAGCCCGGTGGGCGCCGTCGTGCCGGTGGGGGAGCTGCCCGGCGCGGAGAGGGTTCCCGCGGGCGGGTCACCCGGCCCCGTGCACGCCGTCAGCGCGGCCGCGCAGGCGAGGGCGAGCGCAATTGCCGCCCCGGCCAACGAACTCCTGCGTTGCGACATCTCGCCCCCTTGAGAACACGTAGTCGCACATCTTAGACCAAAAATCACGGTGTTGGGAGATGTTATCCACAGTATCTGTCAAGGCGCCCCTGTGAGGGGATCGGGCGCCAAAAAAAGGGGCCCCGCCGCGGCGGGACCCCTAGGAGTTGTGGACCTCAGGCGAGGCGTTCGACGCGCAGCACCCGGAAGGCCTTCTCGCGCGCGAAGCGCTCGAGCTCATACCCCTCGCCGAGCGTCTCCCCGAGCCAACTCTGCAACGAATCGGAGCCCAGGTTCTTCTGGACCACGAGGTAGGCCTCGCCGCCCACGTTCAGGCGCGGCAGCCACGTGAGCAGGATCTCATGCAGCGCGGCCTTGCCCACGCGGATCGGCGGGTTCGACCAGATGAGATCAAAGCCGACGCCCGCGGGCACCTTGTCGGGGGTCGAGGCGACGATGTTCTCGCAGCCGAGCGCCGTCGCGTTGTCGCGCGTGAGTCCCAGTGAACGCTCGTTGACGTCCACCGCGTACACCGTCGCGGCGGGGGATTCGAGCGCCATCGTCAGGGCGATCGGCCCCCAGCCGCAGCCTATGTCGAGAAAAGTCCCGGCCTCGGCGGGCTCCGGCACGCGGCGCAGCAGCGCCTCGGTTCCCTTGTCCACGCCCTCCGGGCTGAAGATGCCGTTGGCGGTGGTCACCTCGCGCTCGCGTCCGGCGAGTTCGACGCGAATCGTGCGTCGGCGCTCGGGGGTGTCGGGGGAGGAGGTGAAGTAGTGCTGCTCGGCCATGGTGGTCAGCCTACCGATCCCAGTGATAGAGTTTTCTCTATGACTTACCTGTTCTTCGTGTGAGCGGCCCGCTCCCAGGCTCATTGAGCCCTGGGGATAACCGCGCCCCTCACCGGCGCCGGACCAGTAGACTTTCCAGCACGTCTAGCAGGGAGACCATGACCCACACCGATTCCTCGCGCGCCCCGTTCAACGGCGCCGAGTCGCAGACCCTCGCCTCCGCCGCGTCCACGGACGCCGAGATCGAGGCCACCATCGCCCGCATCGTCGCCGCGGACGACGCCCGCGCGGCCCGCGGCCGATCCGGCCGCGCCCAGCAGGGCGCTTCGGAGCACGACGGCGGCGACTCGCCTTTGGGCTCCGGCCGCGCCCTCGCGCTGAGCGACCTTTCGCAGGAGCACTCGCGCTTCGACGGCGCCCAGGAAGACCTGGCCGACCGCCGCGCGCTGCGCCGCGTCGCCGGTCTCTCCACCGAACTCGAGGACGTCTCCGAGGTCGAATACCGCCAGCTGCGCCTCGAGCGCGTCGTGCTGGCCGGCCTCTGGAGCGAAGGCACGGCGCAAGATGCCGAGAACTCCCTGCAGGAGCTCGCCGCCCTCGCCGAGACCGCCGGCTCCGAGGTCCTGGACGGCATGGTTCAGCGCCGCCTCAAGCCGGACCCGGGCACCTTCCTCGGCTCCGGCAAGGCCCTCGAGCTCAAGGACATCGTCGAGGCGACCGGCGCCGACACCGTGATCGTCGACTCCGAGCTCTCCCCGTCCCAGCGCCGCGGCCTCGAGGACGTCGTGAAGGTCAAGGTCATCGACCGCACGGCCCTCATCCTGGACATCTTCGCCCAGCACGCCAAGTCCCGCGAGGGCAAGGCCCAGGTGGAACTGGCCCAGCTCGAATACCTCCTGCCGCGCCTGCGCGGTTGGGGCGAGTCCATGTCCCGCCAGGCCGGTGGCCAGGTGGGCGGCGCCGGGGCCGGCATGGGCTCCCGCGGACCCGGCGAGACCAAGATCGAACTGGACCGCCGCCGCATCCGCCACCGCATGGCCAAGCTGCGCAAGGACATCGCCGGCATGAAGCCAGCCCGCGACGCCAAGCGTGCCAGCCGCCAGCGCAACGACGTCCCCTCCGTGGCGATCGTCGGCTACACCAACGCGGGCAAGTCCTCGCTCCTGAACCGCCTCACCGACGCCGGCGTGCTCGTCGAGAACGCCCTGTTCGCGACCCTGGACCCCACGGTTCGCCAGGCCGTGACGCCGGACGGCATCGGCTTCACGCTCGCCGACACCGTCGGCTTCGTGCGCTCGCTTCCCACCCAGCTCGTGGAGGCCTTCCGCTCCACGCTGGAGGAGGCGGCCGACGCCGATCTGCTGCTGCACGTCGTCGACGCCTCCCACCCCGATCCGGAGGGTCAGATCGCGGCCGTCCGCGACGTCCTGCGAGACGTCGACGCTCTCGAGGTGCCCGAGCTCATCGTCCTGAACAAGGCCGACATCGCCGACCCCGTGGTGGTGGATCGCCTGCGCCACACGCAGCGCGAGACCGTCGTCGTCTCCGCCCGCTCGGGCGAGGGCATCGACGAGCTCATGCAGCGCGTCTCCGAGCTCATCCCGCGGCCCTCCGTGCCGCTGGACATCGTGGTGCCCTATGCCAGGGGCGAGGTGGTCGCGCGCCTGCACGCCGCCGACGCCGAGATCCTCTCCACGGAGCACCTCGAGGACGGCACGCACCTGCGTGTGCTGGTCAAGGACGCCCTGGCGGCCGAGCTGGCCGAGTTCGTCGTGGCCTCGTGAGCGTCTTCGACAGCGAGGAGCTGAAGGTCGAGGACCTCCTCACCCACGCGGTGGGAGGCCTCGGCGGTCAGCGCCGCGAGGGCCAGCACGAGATGGCCCGCAAGGTGGACGAGGCCCTGACCGAGGGCAAGCACCTCCTGGTGCAGGCCGGCACCGGCACGGGCAAGTCCCTGGCCTACCTGGTGCCAGCCATCAAGCACGCCCTGGACTCCGAGAAACCGATCATCGTCTCCACGGCCACGCTGGCGCTGCAGTCCCAGATCGTGAGCCGCGACGTCCCGCGGCTCCTGGAGACGCTCGGCCCCGAGCTGCCCCGCGAGGTCGACATCGCCCTCCTGAAGGGCCGCAACAACTACGTCTGCAAGTACAAGCTCGGCGGCGGCTACCCGGACGAGGAGGACACGCTCTTCGGAATCGAGGAGGCCGGCGGCGCCAAGCCGTCCTTCAACGAGGGCCCCAACTCGCATCTCGGCCGCGAGGTCGTGCGCCTGCGCGAATGGGCCGAGGAAACCGAGACCGGCGACCGCGACGAGGTCACGCCCTCCGTCTCCGACAAGGCCTGGCGCCAAGTGTCCGTCTCCTCGATGGAGTGCCTCGGCGCCCAGGCCTGCCCCATGGCCGACGAGTGCTTCACGGAGCGGGCCCGCGCCCACGCCTCCGAGGCCGACGTCGTCGTGACCAACCACGCCATGCTTGCGGTGTCCGCGTTCGAGGGGCTCGCCGTGCTCCCGGACTTCGACGCCGTCATCATCGATGAGGCCCACGAGCTGCAGGACCGCGTGACGTCCGCCGTGACGAAGCCGCTGTCCTCCTCGGCGGTCTCCCACGCCGCCGCGGCGGCGCGCAAGCACCTCAAGTCCACTGTGAAGTCCCTCAAGGACGCCGGCCTGGCCCTCGAGAAGGCCACCATCGGCGTGCCCACCGGCCTGCTCCCGCGCGGCCTCAACGAGGAGATGGCCGCGGCCGTTGCCGCCGTGCGTGACGCCGCCAAGGTGGCCCTGGCTGAGTCCAAGCCCGAGCCGGGTGCGCCCGTGGACGGCGGACGCCAGACCGCCCGCTCCGAGCTGGCGCAGCTCGTGGAGCTCGCGGATCGCCTGCTCGGAGCACACCACGAGCGCGAGGTCGTTTGGGCTGCGCGCCCCGGCCAGTTCGAGCCCGGCCGCGGCTACGTGGTGCCCGGCGACGACACCCCCGCCGTGCTCATGGTCGCGCCGCTCTCCGTGGCCGGCCAGCTCAGGGAGGGCCTCTTCGACGGCCACACCGTGGTGCTGACCTCCGCCACCCTCGCGCTCGGTGCCAAGTTCGAGCCCGTCGCCGGCGACCTCGGCCTCATGGGCGCCGGCGCCCCCGAGTGGGAGGCCATCGACGTCGGCAGCCCCTTCGACTACCCGGCGCAGGGCATGCTCTACGTCGCCAGGCAGCTGCCGCCGCCGGGCCGCGGTCTCTCCGACGCCGCCCTCGACGAGATCGAGGCGCTCATCAAGGCCTCCGGGGGAGCCGCGCTCGCGCTCTTCTCCTCCCGGCGCGCCGCCGAGGAGGCCGCCGAGGCCCTCCGCAAGCGCGTCGATGTCCCCATCCTGTGCCAGGGGGATGCGAGCATCCCCGAGCTGGTGCGCACCTTCGCCGCCGACGAGGAGACGTGCCTCTTCGGCACCATGACGCTCTGGCAGGGCGTGGACGTCCCGGGCCCGAATTGCCGGCTCGTCATCATCGACCGCATCCCCTTCCCGCGCCCCGACGACCCGCTCTCCACGGCGCGCACGCGCGACATCAACCAGCGCGGCGGCAACGGCTTCATGGCCGTGTCCGCGCAGCACGCCGCCGTGCGCCTCGCGCAGGGCGCCGGCCGCCTGATCCGCTCGGTGGGGGACCGCGGCGTCGTCGCGATCCTCGACTCGCGCATGGTGAGCAAGGGCTACGGCGGCTTCCTCAAGGACACCCTGCCGCCCCTGTGGCCCACGACCGACCGGGCCACCGTGCTCGGCGCGCTGGGCCGTCTGTCGCAGGCTCCTGCCGCGACGTAGTCGGCGAGGCCCCGGAGCGGCCACCGCAACGCGAGGCGCCCCCGTCCTGAAAAGGACGGGGGCGCCTCGCGTTGGTTGTGGGTGGGGTGGCTCAGAGCGAGCGCAGCACCGAGACGACCTTGCCCATGACGGTGGCGTGGTCTCCCAGGATGGGCTCGTACTGCGAGTTCTGCGGGAGCAGCCAGGTGTGGCCGTCGCGCTGACGGAAGGTCTTCACCGTTGCCTCGTCGTCCAGGAGTGCGGCCACGATGTCGCCGTTGACCGCGTTGTCCTGGCGACGCACCACGACCCAGTCGCCGTCGCAGATGGCGGCGTCGATCATGGAATCGCCGGAGACCTTGAGCATGAACAGCTCGCCGTGGCCCACGAGCTGGCGGGGGAGCGGGAAGACGTCCTCGACCTGCTGTTCGGCCAGGATGGGCCCGCCGGCCGCGATGCGGCCCACGAGCGGGACCATGGCCTGATGCTCGGTGCCCGGGAATTCGAGGGGAGCCGGGGCTTCCTGCACGACGGCGGGCGCCTGGGCGGGTGCCTCCGGCGCCTTGGCGGCGCGGGCCGGTTCGAGGCGCAGGCCGTCCGGGCCCAGCACCTCGATGGCCCGCGGCAGGCGCGGATCGCGGCGGACGTAGCCGGCCTTCTCCAGCTGCCCGAGCTGGTGGGTCACCGAGGAAAGCGACTTCAGGCCGACGGCGTCGCCGATCTCTCGCATGGTGGGCGGGTAGCCGTGCTTCTCCGTTGAGGAGGTGATGGCCTCGAGGATCTGACGCTGGCGGGTGGTCAGGGCCTTGCGAGGCGCCTGCGGCTCGGTACTGGGGCGGCTCACGCTGACCTCCTGCGCTTCTCCGTTCCTGCGGAACGGGGGCGTATCCCGATCGGGTTCGACCGAGGTGTCGGGGGTGACGGTTTCCATAAGAGCCGCACCCCTTCTTAGGTCTCAAGGTTAGGCCACGAAGGGACGCGATTCAAAGATTTGTTCGAACGTGTCTCGACATCGATCGAACACACGTGCTAGAAATGTTCCAACGCACTTCGAAGACATCTTCGAAAGTCCGGACCCGTGGTTTCGAATCCGTTCGAAAGGTGAACCCCATGTCGCAGATCGCTTTCTCCGCCCCCGCCGCCCCGCTGGCCCCGCTTCGCCTGACGGCGCGCGGCCGCCTCGTGCTGCTGGCGCTGCCGCTCCTGATGATCGTCACGGTCGCCACGCTCATCATCGGCGCGTGGCTGGCCCCCGCCAGCGCGTCCCAGACCCACCTCACGGGTCCCGGCACGGGCCTCGAGGAGGTCACGGTCATGGAGGGCGACTCGCTCTGGGGCCTGGCCCGCGAGTTCGCTCCCTCGCAGGACACCCGCGAGGTCGTCAGCCGCATCGCCTCCCTCAATGCCGACACCGGCGTCCTCAAGCCGGGTCAGACGCTCATCGTCCCCAGCGACGCCCAGGACTGAGCCGCGCCTCTTCGGAGGTTCCCCAACAGACTTGTGAGCCGCTCGGCTCACGCACCACGTGTTCCCTCCGAGGGTGCTGCGGACGATAGGTCACCTCGTCTGCCTCGGCGGGTCACACCCCTCACGGCCCCGGCCTCCGTCATGGAGGCCGGGGCTCTGTCGTGATCGACCTAGACTTCAAGGCGTGAGCCAAGATCGCCTCGAACTCCTCTCCCAGCTTCCCCTGCGCGACAACCTGCGTGGCCTCTCGCCGTACGGCGCACCCCAGATAGACGTCCCCGTGCAGCTGAACGTCAACGAGAACACCCATCCCATGCCCCAGGCCGTGGTGGACGCGATCACGGAGGCCGTCCGCGAGGCCGCCGCGACCCTCTACCGCTACCCGGACCGCGAGTTCGTGGCGCTGCGCGAGGACCTCGCCGCCTACCTTGGCCACGGCCTCACCTTTGAGAACCTCTGGGCCGCTAACGGCTCCAACGAGGTCCTCCAGCAGATCCTCCAGGCCTTCGGCGGCCCCGGCCGCACCTTGCTGAGCTTCCCGCCGACCTACTCCATGTACCCGCTGCTCGCCTCGGGCACCGACACGGGCTACCTCGAGGGCAAGCGCACGGGCGACTATACGCTCTCGGCCGACGACGCGGCGCGCCAGGTGATCGAGCACGAGCCGAACATCGTGTTCCTGTGCTCGCCCAACAACCCGACCGGCACGGCCCTGGGACTCGACGTCATCGAGGCCGTTTACGAGGCGGGCGAGGCCTTCAACACCATCGTGGTGGTGGACGAGGCCTATGCCGAGTTCGCCCTGGCCGGCACGCGCTCGGCCCTCACCCTGCTGCCGGGCCGCGAGCGCCTCATCGTCACGCGCACCATGTCCAAGGCCTTCGCCCTGGCCGGTGCCCGCCTCGGCTACCTCGCCGCCGCCGCCCAGGTCGTTGACGCCCTGCGCCTCGTGCGCCTGCCGTACCACCTCTCGGCCGTGACCCAGGCGACCGCGCGCGCTGCCCTGGCCCACGCCGACGTGCTCCTCGACAACGTCGAGGACATCAAGCGCCAGCGCGACCGCATCGTCTCCGAGCTCACGGCGCTCGGCCTCGTGCCGGCCGTCTCCGACTCGAACTTTGTGACCTTCGGGCGCCTCACCGACCCGAACGCGGTCTTCGAGGCGCTGCTGGCCGACGGCATCATCGTGCGCAACAACGGCCTACCCGGACAGCTGCGCGTCACGGCCGGCACCGAGGCCGAGACGAGCGCCTTCCTGAACAGCCTGCGCGCCTACCTCGAGGCCCACCCGGAGGCGAGGGCCTGAGGGCACGTCCCCTCGGCCTCGACCGGCACCGACGCCGGTAGACTGAACACACCCACCCCTCTTTGAGCGACGGAGTACGAAACAGCATGCCCGCCGAACTCCTCTCCGGCCGCAAGGCCCGGATGGAACGCGTCACCAGCGAGTCAAATGTGCTCGTCGAGATCGATCTCGACGGCACCGGCCGCGCCACCATCGACACCTCGGTGCCGTTCTACGACCACATGCTCACGGCCCTGGCCAAGCATTCGCTGATCGACCTCACGGTCAAGTCCACGGGCGACACGCACATCGACGTCCACCACACGGTGGAGGACACGGCGATCGCCTTCGGCGAGGTGCTGCGCACCGCCCTGGGAGACAAGAGCGGCATCCGTCGCTTCGGCACCGCCACGGTGCCGCTGGACGAGTCGCTGGCCCGCGCCGTCGTCGACATCTCCGGCCGCCCCTTCCTGGTCCACGAGGGCGAGCCCGAGGGCCAGCAGTACCACCTCATCGGCGGCCACTTCACGGGCTCCATGACGCGCCACGTCTTCGAGGCCATCGCCTTCCACGCCGGCATCTGCCTGCACGTGGACGTGCTGCGCGGGCGCGATCCGCACCACATCGTCGAGTCGCAGTTCAAGGCCTTCGCCCGCGCGCTGCGCGAGGCAGTGGAGCCGGACGAGCGCATGGCGGGCCAGATCCCGTCCACGAAGGGTGCCCTCTGATGGCTCCCAAGGTCACCGTCCTCGACTACGGGGCCGGCAACGTCCGCTCCGCCGTGCGTGCCCTCGAGCACGTGGGCGCCGAGGTCAAGCTGTCCCGCGATCCGCAGGACATCAGGGAGGCCGACGGCCTGCTGGTCCCTGGCGTCGGTGCCTACGCCGCCGTCATGGACGCGCTCAAGGCCTCCGGCTCGCTGCGTCACCTTGGCTACCGCATCGCCGGCGGCCGCGCGACGATGGGCATCTGCGTCGGCCACCAGGTCTTCTTCGAGGCGGGCGTCGAGCACGGCGTGCGCACCGAGGGTCTGGGGGAGTGGCCGGGCGTCGTCGAGCGCCTGCCCGCCCCGGTGGTTCCCCACATGGGCTGGAACACTGTGCAGGCCCCGGAGGGCTCGCGCCTGTTCGAGGGCATCGAGGACGAGCGCTTCTACTTCGTGCACTCCTACGGCGTGCTCGAGTGGAACTTCGACGTGACGCAGCCGGCCATGCGGCCGCCGCTCGTGACGTGGGCCGAGCACGGCGCGCCGTTCATCGCGGCCGTCGAAAACGGCTCGCTGAGCGCCACGCAGTTCCACCCCGAGAAGTCGGGAGACGCCGGAGCCGCCCTGCTGAAGAACTGGATGGGAACGTTCTGATGGGACCCGTACTGCTCATGGCCCTCGGCGGCCTGCTCGCCGGCGGCGCCTTCTCCCTCAGGAAGCAAGGCGCGGGGCTCACCTGGGTCATCGTGTGCGCGGCCCTCGCGGTCATGTCGCTCGTGGCGGCCTGGGCCCTCACCTACAAGCTCTAGCCCCCACGGGCTCACGCGGCGCGGGCCCCAGGCCCGCGCCGCTTTCATCACCACCCACGCACCACCCGCACTTCCAGGCCGCAGCGCGAGCGGCCAGCGATAAGGACACGCACACCATGAGTGAGACCACCGAGGCCCAGCGCCTCGTTCTGTTCCCCGCCGTTGACATCGCCGACGGGCAGGCCGTGCGCCTCGTCCAGGGCGAGGCCGGCTCCGAGACCGGCTACGGCGATCCCTTCGACGCCGCCGCCAAGTGGCAGGAGGCCGGCGCCGAGTGGATCCACGTCGTGGACCTTGACGCCGCCTTCGACCGCGGCTCCAACGTCGACGTGCTACGCCGCATCGCCACCGAGCTGCACCTCAAGGTGGAGCTCTCCGGCGGCATCCGCGACGACGCCTCCCTGGCCCGCGCCGCCGAGTGGGGCGCCTCGCGCGTCAACATCGGCACCGCCGCCCTCGAGAACCCCGAGTGGACGGCCCGCGCCATCGCCGAGTACGGCGACCTCATCGCCGTGGGCCTGGACGTCCGCGGCACCACGCTCTCGGGCCACGGCTGGACCAAGGACGGCGGCGATCTCTGGGACGTCCTCGCCCGCCTCGAGGACGCCGGCTGCGCCCGCTACGTCGTCACCGACGTGACGAAGGACGGCACCCTGACGGGCCCGAACACCGAGCTGCTCGGCGACATCGCGCGCCGCACGCACAAGCCGGTCATCGCCTCCGGCGGCATCTCCTCCCTCGAGGACCTCGCCGCCCTGCGCGGCCTCGTCGCCGACGGTGTCGAGGGCGCCATCGTGGGCAAGGCGCTCTACGCCGGCCGCTTCACGCTGCCCGAGGCGCTTGAGGTGGCCGGACGCCCGTGAGCCCCAAGAAGGAACTGCCCGAGCACATCAAGGCGGCCCTGCTCCGCAGCGCCGGCGGCGCCACGGACACGGCCGGCCAGTCGTGGGAGGGACGCGATCTCTCCGGCGAGGGCAACCCCCTGCACCAGCACGACGGCGACGACGGCCGGGCCGACGCCCGCCTCGAGCTCGCGCTCGAGGGCCTCTACGCCGGCATGAACGGCGAGGAGGAGGTCATCGAGGCGCTCGCGAACGCGCGCGTCTTCGTGCCCGTCATTGCCCAGACGGGCGAGACGGTCGTGGGCGCCCACGGCGAGATCGAGGACAAGGAGGCGGACATGGCCCTCGTCATGATCTCCGCCCCGGACGGCCGCAAGGCCCTGCCGATCTTCTCCGCCGTCGACCTGCTCACGCAGTGGCACCCGGAGGCCCGCCCCGTCGCCGTGTACGCGCCGCGCGCGGCCCTCTCGGCCGCCGCGGAGGAGGCCCAGCTGCTCGTGCTGGACCCGGCCGCCGAGATCACCTTCGTGGTGCGCCGCCCGGCCATGTGGGCGCTCGCGCAGCAGCGCACGTGGGTCCCGAGCTACAAGGACGAGTCGCTGCTTCCTGCCCTGCAGGCCGTGGCCGACGCGACCGAGGGCGTGAACGGCCTGGTCCTGGAGCCGGGCCCCGGCGTGGCCTCGCGCGCCCGCGACGGCCGCGTGCTGGCCGGCGGCGGGCACGGCCCCGAGCTCGGCATCACGATCATCGTTGGCCCCGAGGCGAACGACGACGATGTCCCCGGCCTCGTGGCCCGCGTGCAGGACGCTCTGGGTGAGGTGGAATCGCTGCGGGAGGCCGCCGACTCGGTCACCATGGGCGTGCGCAGATGAGCGCGGCGTCGGCCCCCGGCGGCGCCTTTGCCCAGTACTGGCGCATCCTGCGCCGCCCGCACGTAGCACCGCTGCTCGCGGTCGGCTTCCTCGGGCGCCTCCCGCATTCGGTCACGGCGGTGCTCGTCACCCTCCACGTGACCCACACGCTGGGCATGGAGTACTTCTACGCCGGCATGGCCGCCGCCATCCTGACGATCGGCATCGCCTTCGGCTCGCCGTGGCGCGGGCGTCGCATCGACACCGTGGGCCTGCGTCGCGCCGTGGTGCCCTCGATCATCGTCGAGGGGCTCGCGTGGGGTCTGGCCCCCTTCGCGTCCTACCCCGTCCTGCTCGTGCTGCTCTTCGCGGCGGGGCTGTACTCGCTGCCGGTCTTCACGATCATCCGCCAGTCGCTCTCCGTCATGATGCGCGGCGACGACCGGCGGACGTCCTTCTCGCTCGACTCGATGGTCACCGAATTGGTGTTCATCCTGGGTCCCGGCGGCGCCGCCGTTGTCGCGAGCCTGCTCTCCTCCCAGGTGGCGCTCCTCGCGACGGGCGCGCTCGTCGTCCTCGCTGGCCTCGTCCTGCTGTGGCGGAACCCGCCCACGCGCTCCTCGCAGCTCGAGGGAACGCACCGCGAGGCCATCGGCGAGCTCGAGTCGCCCGGCCGCCACGACGAGGCACCCGTCGTCACGGGGGCCATCCCGGTCGTGAACGCCCAGGCGCCCGCGCCCAAGCGCTTCTCGTGGGTCACCCCGGGCGTCATCGCCATGCTCATCATGGCGGCGGGCGCCGGCATGTCGCTCTCCGGCACCGAGGTGGGCGTCGTCGCCTTCTCGGAGCACGAGGGCGACACGAGCATGGGTCTGTGGTGGGCCTACGGCATCTGGTCCGCGGCCTCGCTCGTGGGCGGCTTCCTCTACGGCGCCCAGAAGAAGCGCTACGACCCGTTGGGCATCATCACGGTCATGGGCATCGCGCTCATCCCGGCCGCGTTTGCCCCCGACATGTTCTGGCTCGGCCTGCTGCTGGTCCTGTCCGGCTTCTTCGTGGCGCCGCTCATGACGGCGGCCTCCGAGCGGCTCACCGAGCAGGTGGCGGAGCGGCACCGCGGCGAGGCCATGGGTTGGTACGGCTCGGCCATGACCGCCGGCACGGCGCTCGGCACGCCGCTCGTGGGCGTCGTGATCGACACGGCCGGCCCGCAGACCGCGTTCCTGGCGCTGGCCGGCGTCGCGATCGTCACGGGCGTCGGCACCATGGCGCTACGCAGCCTGCGCCGCGCCCGTCGCGCCTGACCCGGGCCGCCGGGCTGGGGCCCGGTGGACCACCGTGCCTCTGCGCCCGACGGCGCGTGGCCGGGTCCCGGTGCCGGGCTCGGCTGACGGCGGGGCAAGACAACGGCGGCGTCCCCCACTCAGTGGGGGACGCCGCCGTCGTGCTGTGGTGCGGGAGGTTAGTTGACCGGGCCGGTGAACTTCTCGCCCGGGCCCTTGCCCGGGGCGTCCGGGATGAGGGAGGCCTCGCGGAAGGCCAGCTGCAGGGAGCGCAGGCCATCGCGCAGGGGAGCCGCGTGCTGGCTGCCGATCTCCGGAGCGGCGGCCGTGACGAGGCCGGCGAGGGACGTGATCAGCTTGCGCGCCTCGTCCAGGTCCTTCAGCGCCTCGGCGTCGGGACCCTCGGCGAGGCCCACCTTGACGGCTGCGGCGCTCATGAGGTGAACGGCCGTGGTGTTGATCACCTCGATCGCGGGAACCTCGGCGATATCGCGCAGCTGCGGGGCTGCTGCCTCGGCCAGCTCCTCGTCGGTGAAGGAGTGGCGGTGGCCGGAATTGGTCGGGGGAGTACTCATACTGCTAAGCTTGTCACAAGACCGTCCCGTGACGGATTCCTGCTTCGCTCCAAGGAGCGTGAGAAGGGGCACGTACACGGGCTCAAGTGGAGGCCACCTCCCACCCGCGAATCGCCCTCGGGCGGCCGGGTCACGGCATCGGACGCGGAAGCCGCCCTGCAGCACGGGGTAGAGCACCGTAAGCGCTTAGCGGCGCCGCAGCCCGATCGTCGTTGGTGGCCCCCGCTTCACGAAGCCGGGGGCCTTTCCCGTTTGTGGGTCCGTCTTGATTCTTCTTGAAGGAGCACAACATCAGCGACGCACGTATTAACGATCGCATCCGCGTCCCCGAGGTGCGGTTGGTCGGTCCGAACGGTGAGCAGGTCGGGGTCGTCCGCATTGAGGACGCCCTCCGTCTGGCCCAGGAGGCTGATCTCGACCTCGTCGAGGTCGCCCCCAACGCCAAGCCTCCGGTGTGCAAGCTGATGGACTTCGGCAAGTACAAGTACGAGGCGGCCCTGAAGGCTCGCGAGTCGCGCAAGAACCAGACGAACACGGTCCTCAAGGAGGTCCGCTTCCGCCTGAAGATCGATGCGCACGACTACGAGACCAAGAAGAAGAACGCGCTCAAGTTCCTGGAGCAGGGCGACAAGGTCAAGGCCATGATCCAGTTCCGCGGCCGCGAGCAGCAGCGCCCGGAGTTCGGCATCCGCCTCCTGCAGAAGTTCGCCTCCGAGGTGGCCGAGCTCGGCCAGGTCGAGTCGGCTCCCCGCCAGGACGGCCGCAACATGGTCATGGTCATCGGCCCGCTGCGCACCAAGGCTGACGCCAAGGCGCAGGCCCGCCGCGAGGCCAAGGTCGTCGAGGAGGCCACCGGAACCGGTAGCCGCCGCACCCGCACCGAGCGCGTCGACACCTCTGCCCCGCAGGCCGAGGTCACCAACTCCGTGGCCGATGCGATGCCGGAGGAGCTCAAGAAGCTCGCCGCGTCCATGCCGGCCTTCGGCAAGATCCCCGAGGGCCAGCCGATTCCGTCGGCACCGGCCCCGGTCAAGGCGGAGAAGCCCGCTGGCAAGGGTCCGCGCGGCGGCTCCGGCCCCCGCGGCTCGAAGCCGTCCGGCGACCGCCCCGAGCGTGGGGATCGCCCGGAGCGTTCGGAGCGTTCCTCGGCCCCGCGCAGCACCTCTGCTCCGCGCACCGGCGCCCCGCGCCCGGCCGGTTCCGCTCCCCGCCCGGCCTCGGCCCCGCGTCCCGCCTCGGCTCCGCGTCCCGCGGCCGCCCCGGGCACGACGCCGAAGCCCATGGCCATGCCGAAGCCGGGGGCCGCGGCCCCCAAGCCCGGCGCACCGAAGCCGGGGGCTCCCAAGCCGGGCGCCCCGAAGCCCGGTGCACTCAAGCCCGGCCAGCAGGCCTAGCTAGTAGCACTTCCGTAGCGCTCGCTAGAGCACAGCGGTCAGGACAAACCGACCCTCGCCGGTCGGCAACAGCACTCGAACCTGCGGGTTCGGGAGGACGTACAAGGAGAAGGCATTATGCCGAAGTTCAAGACCCACTCTGGGGCGAAGAAGCGTTTCAAGGTCACCGGTAGCGGCAAGCTGAAGCGTCAGCAGGCCAACCGCCGTCACTACCTCGAGCACAAGTCCTCGCGCCTGACGCGTCGACTCAAGGGCGATCGCATCGTTGCCAAGGCGGATCAGCGCACGATCCGCCGCATGCTCGGCATCTGATCCTCGCGCGGGGTATCTCGCGCTGAAACCACCATTCATCCCGCCGCGCCAGCACCAAGCTGAAGAGAAGCGGCCAGCATTAAAGGAGTACACACGTGGCACGTGTGAAGCGGGCAGTCAACGCCCATAAGAAGCGTCGCGTCATCCTGGACCGTGCGTCCGGCTACCGTGGTCAGCGTTCGCGCCTGTACCGCAAGGCGAAGGAGCAGCTGCTCCACTCGTTCGTCTACAGCTTCAACGATCGTCGCAAGCGCAAGGGTGACTTCCGTCGCCTGTGGATCCAGCGCATCAACGCTGCCGCCCGCGCCAACGGCATGACCTACAACCGCCTGATCCAGGGCCTGAAGCTGGCCGGCGTCGAGGTCGATCGCCGCATGCTGGCCGAGCTCGCCGTCTCTGACGCCGGCGCGTTCGCCACCCTGGTCGCCGTGGCCAAGAAGGCCCTCCCGGCCGACGTCAACGCCCCGGTCGCCCGCTGAGCGTTGAAGCGTGAACCGGCCTGAGCGTCGGTGAACCCTTGAGGAAGGGGCGGTACCGCTGTGTGCGGCTACCGCCCCTTCTTTCGTCCCCTCACCCCTTTCCTTCAGCCTCATCAGGAGCCGCGCCAGTGGAGATCATGACCAACCCCCAGGCCGATCGCGTCAAGGCCACCGCGCGCCTGTCCACGGCCGCCGGCCGCCGCAAGGCGGGCGCCTTCCTGGTGGAGGGGCCCCAGGCCGTGCGCGAGGCCGTGCGCGCCCACGCCGCGGGGGCCGCCAAGGTCCTGGACGTCTACATCACGCAGGAGCGCGCCGAGCGCGAGCCCGAGCTGCAAGGCGGCGCCGGCGTGCACTCGCACCGCGTGAGCGAGGAGGTGTTGGCCGCCATGGCCGACACGGTCTCCCCGCAGGGGGTCGTGGCCACCGTGGCGCTTCCCGCCTCCTCCCTGAACGACGTCGCGCGGCCGGGGACCGGTTTCGTCGTCGTGTTGGCGCGGGTCCAGGATCCCGGCAACGCCGGGACCATCCTGCGCGCAGCGGACGCGGCGGGGGCCGACGCCGTCGTGGCGCTCAAGGGCACGGTGGACCTCTTCTCCCCGAAGGTGGTCCGCTCCACGGTGGGCTCGCTCTTCCACCTTCCGGTCGTCTCCGGCGTGAGCCTCGAGGAGGCCGCGACCGCCCTCGGCGGGGCCGGCCTGACGCTGCTCGCCGCCGACGGGTACGGCGAGCAGGACCTCGACGTGCTGCAGGACGACGCCGCAGCGCGCCGCACGGGGCAGACCGCCAAGGGCGCGGCCAAGCGCCCCTCGCTCATCGCCCCCACCGCATGGCTCATGGGCAACGAGGGCTCCGGCCTCTCCGAGGAGGAGCTGGCTGTGTGCTCCGCGCGCGTCGCCATTCCGCTCTACGGTGCTGCCGAGTCGCTCAACGTCGGCACCGCCGCCACGCTGTGCCTCTACGCCTCGGCCCGCGCCCAGCGCGGCGCGCAGGCCGGCGCCCGATGAGCCAGGGCGAGGCCGCCCGCGGCGGGGAGCCGTGGGTGCAGGTGGTCGGCGCGGCGATCGTCGATGCGCTCGAGGCACCCACGGTGCTCCTGGCCGGGCGTCGCTCGGCCCCGCCGGCCCTGGCCGGGCTCTGGGAGTTCCCCGGAGGCAAGCAGGAGCCGGGGGAGGAAGCCGGGGAGGCGCTGCTGCGCGAGCTGGCCGAGGAGCTCGGCGTCCAGGCCGCGCTCGGTGTCGAGGTGCCCGGCCCGGATGCCGCGCGCGGGTGGCCCCTCAAGCCCGGGGCCTGGATGCGGGTCTTTGCCGTGGAGGTCGCCTCCGGCACGCCTGCGCCGCTGGAGGATCACGACGAGCTGCGCTGGCTTCCCCTGGACGCGGCGCTCGTCGACGCGGTCGACTGGATCCCCGCGGACCGCGACATCGTGCGCGCCGTGGTGGCGACGCTACGCCCCGGCGGCTGAGGCACCGAAGCCGCCGGAGCGGCACGGTTCCAGCAGGCGTGGCAGCTCCAACGGCGGCGCGTGCTGACGGCGCCGGGAGAGGCGTCCTGCGCGGGGGAGGGGCGGGGCGGCCGGTGCGTCCGGCCACCCCACCAGTGGGCCGCCGAGCGGCCCGTGAGCTTCCCATCTCACCCCCTTATTAGAACACATTTTCGAACGCCGCGAGGTTCCGCTGCGGCCAGGTGGCACGCCCGGCGTGGCCTTCGGTGCGACCCCGGTGGGCCGCCGCGTGCGCAACCGGGGGCGGCTCGGCCGCGGCCTGCGCGTGCGGCGGTAGCGTGGGCCGCATGATCCTCTTCACGGGCTTCGAGCCCTTCGGCGGCGCCCAGGAAAACCCCTCGCGGCTGGCCTCCAGGGAGGCCGCCAGGCTCAGCACGGCCGCGGGGCGAGCCGCCGTGCACGTCGAACTGCCGTGCACCTTCGGCGGCGCCCGCGCTGTCCTGCTCGCCGCCCTCGAGGAGCATCGCCCGGCAGCGGTGATCTGCGCAGGGCTGGCCGAGGGGCGCGAGAGCATCAGCCTCGAGCGCGTGGCGCTGAACCTCATGGACGCCCGCATCCCGGACAACGCCGGGGCACAACCCGTGGACGAGCCGGTGGAGCCGGGCGCCCCGCTCGCCCTGCCCACCCGCCTGCCGGTCAAGCGGGCCAAGGCCGCCCTGGAGGCGGCGGGCGTGCCCGTGGAGCTCTCCCTCAGCGCGGGCAGCTACGTGTGCAACACCGTCTTCTATGCGGCGCTACGGGCCGCGCCCGCGGGGGTGCCGGCCGGCTTCGTCCACGTCCCGCTCGCCGAGCAGCTCCCCGTGGGGCGCCAGGCCGAGGCCCTCGCGCTGATCGCCGCCGCGGCGTTGGAGGGGACCGGGGAGTTGCGCGTGCCGGGCGGCTCCGAGTACTGACGCCCGCCCCGGCCGGGCCCCATGCGCCGTCGTGCGGCGCGGCAGGGCCTGCTCCTCGCGCCGTCAGCCCCGCCCCGGCGGGGCGGCGCCCGCCCGAGGCCCCCTGCGCCGTCGTGCGCTGCGCCCGACACACCAACTGCCCCCAAGCTGTGGGCCTTCACAGGCCCAGGCCGTAGGCTAGGCGGGAATGCGCCCGGCGACCGAGGCTCGCCGGGATCCGATACGTGAAAAGGTTGAGAATGAAGCGGTTCATGAAGGCATTGCCCGTCATCCTCGTGGGCGGGCTGGCCCTCACCGGTTGCAGCGCCACCGAGACCCCCGCGGCGGAGAAGAACTTCGCGCTGGAGTACACGACGCACGCCGAGGGTGACGCCCTGGGCGACGCCGTCAACACCGGCGCCGACGTGCTCGGCAAGAACGCCGTGACCGCCGCCGCGCAGCTCTCCTCCCTCGGCCTGGTGAACTCCACCGTGGACATCAGCTCCACCAACGCCGACAAGAAGCAGAGCGCCGAGCTCACGCTGAAGGGCATCACCGCCGAGAGCATCACGACCGCCAAGAAGTCCTCCGCGGAGTACATCGCCGGCATCATGACGCAGTGGCAGGGCGGCGACACGAGCAAGACCGAGGAGCAGTTCTGGGCCGACGAGTCGGTCAAGACCTACTTCGCCGCCTACCCGGGCGTCGCCCTGGTCGAGGCGCTCCCGGCCCTCAGCGAGTCCGAGGGTGCCCACACCGCGACCTTCTCCCCCCGCCTGATCGACGTGCTCAAGAGCAACAACGCCACGGTCACCCTCACCGTCCCCGGCTCGGCCTCCGTGACCGGCTCCCCGGCCGGCGTCACCGTGTCCGGCCACGAGGTGAGCATCGATCCCGCGCAGCTCAAGGCCGGCGAGTCCATCGCCGTCAGCTACCACGATCCCGCGCCCGTCATGAGCTGGTGGCTCTCCGCCGTCCTGTGGGTGCTCGGCATCATCGTGACCGTGCTGCTCATCATGATCGCGCTGGCTCCCCGCCGCCGCGACTGAACTCGTCTCCGGCTGAGGCCGGACGCGCGAGGGGCCCGTGACGCAGGAGCGTCGCGGGCCCCTCGCGCGTCCGGAACCGGGGTGCCCGCTGGCCTAGAATGGGCCTGAACCACCATTCCTTTGCACCGTGAGGGCGTGCCCAGACACATGTCAGAAACACCAAGCTCGCCGGGCGCCACGCCGGGCGTCCCGCATCCCACCGACTCGGAGGCCGTCGACGTTGTCGTCGCCGCTGCCCTCGCCGCGTTTGAGGAGGCGGGCGACCTCGAGGAGCTGAAGGCCGCGCGCCTCGCCCATCTCGGCGAGAAGGCGCCCCTGACCCTCGCGAACCGCACCATCGGTTCGCTGGACAAGGCCGAGAAGGCCCTCGCGGGCAAGACGCTCGGCGCCGCCAAGGGTCGCCTCTCCAAGGCGCTGGCCGCCCGCACCGAGGTGCTCGAGGCCGAGCACGCCGCGCGTCGCCTGCTGGAGGAGACGGTCGACGTCACCGCCGCTCCGCGCCGCACCACGCTGGGCGCCCGCCACCCGCTCTCCCGCCTCACCGAGCGCGTCTCCGATGTGTTCGTCGGCATGGGCTGGGAGATCGCCGAGGGGCCCGAGGTCGAGTCCGAGTGGTTCAACTTCGACGCCCTCAACTTCGACGAGGACCACCCGGCCCGCGAGATGCAGGACACGTTCTTCGTTGACCCGCCGCAGGCCCACCTCGTGATGCGCACGCACACCTCGCCCGTGCAGATCCGCTCCATGCTGGATCGCGAGGTGCCGATCTACGTGCTGTGCCCCGGCCGCACCTTCCGCACCGACGAGCTGGACGCGACCCACACCCCGGTCTTCCACCAGTTCGAGGGCCTGGCCGTGGACAAGGGCCTGACGATGGCCGACCTCAAGGGCACCCTGGAGCACTTCGCGCGCCAGATGTTTGGCCCCGAGGCCAAGATCCGCCTGCGCCCCTCCTACTTCCCGTTCACCGAGCCGAGCGCAGAGCTGGACATCTGGCACCCCGGTGCCAAGGGCGGCCCGCGCTGGATCGAGTGGGGCGGCTGCGGCATGGTGCACCCCAATGTGCTGCGCTCCGGCGGCATCGACCCGGAGGTCTACTCCGGCTTTGCCTTCGGCATGGGCGTGGAGCGCACGCTCATGTTCCGCAACGACGTTCCCGACATGCACGACATGATCGAGGGCGACGTCCGCTTCAGCCAGCACTTCGGGATGGAGATCTGAACCATGCGTATTCCCCTTTCATGGCTGCGTGAAAACGCCGAGGTGCCCGCCGGCGCCACCGCCGAGGACGTCATGGCCGCACTGGTCAGGGTCGGCCTCGAGGAGGAGGACGTGATCCGTCCCCTCGATTCCCTGCAGGGCCCCATCGTGGTGGGCCAGGTGCTCACCCGCGAGGAAGAGCCGCAGAAGAACGGCAAGGTCATCAACTGGTGCACCGTGCGCGTGGTCCCCGAGGGCGCCACCCAGACCCTCACGGGCGAGGGCATCGACCCCTCCGGCGTGCAGGGCATCATCTGCGGCGCCCACAACTTCGAGGTCGGCGACAAGGTGGTCGTGACGCTTCCGGGCGCCGTGCTGCCCGGCGACTTCCGCATCACCCCGCGCAAGACCTACGGTCACGTCTCGGCCGGCATGCTGGCCTCGGCCCGCGAGCTGGGCCTCGGCGACGACCACGACGGCATCGTGGTCTTCCGCGATCTGGGCCTGGACCCCGAGGTGGGCCAGGAGGCGCTGCCGCTGCTCGGCGTGACCGACGAGGCCGCCGAGATCAACGTGACGCCCGACCGCGGCTACTGCTTCTCGATCCGCGGCGTGGCCCGCGAGTACGCCCTCGCCACCGGCACGGCGTTCTCCGATCCGGCCGGCCGCGTCACCGTGGCTGCCCCCACGCAGGCCGCCATCGGCGTTCAGCTCAAGGACGAGGCACCCATCCGCGGCAACGTGGGCTGCGATCGCTTCGTCACGCGCGAGGTCACGGGCCTGGACCCCGAGGCCACGACGCCGGCCTGGATGGCCGAGCGCCTGCGCCTGGCCGGCATGCGCCCCATCTCGCTCGCCGTCGACGTCTCCAACTACGTCATGTGGGAGCTGGGCCAGCCCCTGCACTTCTACGACCGCGACACCCTCACGGGCGACATCGTGGTCCGCCGCGCCGCCGCCGGCGAGAAGCTGACCACCTTGGACGGCAAGGAGCGCACGCTCCACGCCGAGGACCTGCTGATCACCGACGGCTCCGGCCCCATCGGCCTGGCCGGCATCATGGGCGGCGCCGCGACCGAGGTCTCCGCCTCGACGCGCACCGTCCTCATCGAGTCGGCGCACTTCGACGCCGTCTCCATGGGCCGCACCAAGCGCCGCCACAAGCTGCCCTCCGAGGCGTCCAAGCGCAACGAGCGCGGCGTGGACTGGGAGGTCGCCGACAAGGCGGCCCAGCGCGCCGTCGACCTCCTGGTCGAGCTCGGTGGCGGCACCGACACGGGCCGCGGCGGCGACGCCGGCACGCGCCCGGCGCCCGTCACCGTGACCCTGCCGCACGGCGCCGCCGCCGCCCGCGTGGGCGTCGAGTACACCCGCGAGCAGGAGCTTTCCTCGCTCACGGGCGTGGGCTGCACGGTTGAGGAGGGGGCCGACGCCGATCTGGTCACCGTTCCCTCCTGGCGCCCCGACATGGACATCGCCGATGACCTCATCGAGGAGATCGCGCGCCTGGTCGGGTACGAGCAGATCCCGTCGACCCTGCCCGTGGCGCCTCCCGGGCGCGGCCTGACGGGCGCGCAGCGCTCCAAGCGCCGCGTGCTGGACGCGCTCGCCGCCGCCGGCCTGACCGAGGTGCTCGCGTACCCCTTCGTCTCGCAGGCGCAGAACGCCACCTTCGGCGCGCCCGTCAAGGGCACCGAGGTGCCGGCCGTGCACCTGGCCAACCCGATCTCGGCCGAGTTCGGCTGGCTGCGCACCTCGCTGCTGCCGGGGCTGCTGGAGATCGCCCGCCGCAACGCCTCGCGCGGCTTCCGCGACACGGCCTTGTTCGAAGGTGGCCTCGTGTTCTGGCCGCGCGAGCAGCTCGGCTCCGCGACGCTGCCCGCGGGCGGCGCCCGCCCCAGCGATGAGGCGCTGCAGGACCTCAACGCCGGTATCCCGGATCAGCCGTGGCACCTGGCCGCCGTCCTCTCCGGGCGCGTGTCCAACGGCGCCCTGGGCGAGTCGGCGCGGGCCTGGGATTGGGCCGACGCGCTGGATGCCGCCCGTCTCGTCTCCGACACGCTCGGCACCGAGCTGCGGGTGAAGCAGGGCGCTCATCAGGCCTTCCACCCGGGCCGCTGCGCGCGCCTGCAGACGGCCGAGGGCGCGCTCGTCGGCTGGGCCGGCGAGCTGCACCCGGACTACCTCGCGGCCAACGATCTGCCCGAGCGCACCGTGGCCATGGAGGTGGACGTGCGCGAGCTGCTCGCGGCCGCCCCCGAGTCCATCGTGGCGCAGCAGGACCTCTCGTCCTTCCCCGCGGCGACGCAGGACGTGGCCCTCGTGGTTGCGGCCGAGCTCTCGGCGCAGGAGGTTCTCGAGGCCCTGCGCGAGGGGGCCGGCGAGCTCCTGGAGCACGTCGAGCTCTTCGACGACTACCGCGGTCAGGGCATCGAGCTGGGCTCCAAGTCCCTCGCGTTTGCCCTGCGCTTCCGCGCCACGGATCGCACGCTGACGGCCGACGAGGCCTCGGCGGCCCGCGAGGCGGCCGTCGCGGTCGCGGCCGAGCGCTTCGGGGCCCAGGCCCGCGGCTGACGCCGACGGCCTCCCGGCCACGAGCACGACGACGGCGCTCGCCCCTTGCGGGGCGGGCGCCGTTTCGCTGTGCTCGCCTGGGGGACGCGTAGGCTCGGTGGCATGGCAGCTGAGAACCACGCGGCAAACGTCGCCCCCGATCTTTCCGATACCCCGGCCACCGTCGCCGTGCGCGCGGCCGGCATCGAGCACGAGGTGCGCTCCCACGGCCGCGTGGGATCGCTCGAGGAGGCGGCAACGGCCCTCGGCGTGGAACCCCGCGAGATGGTGAAGACCCTCGTGGTGCGCCGCAACGAGGGCGAGCATCTGCTCGTGTTGGTGCCGGGCGATCGCCGCTTCTCCTGGCCCAAGCTGCGCGCCCTCCTGGGCGAGAACCGGCTGACGATGCCGGACGCCGACGGCGCCAAGGCCGTCACGGGCTACGCGCGCGGCACCATCACGCCCTTCGGCACCACCACGCCCCTGCCCGTGCTGCTGGACGCCTCCCTGCGCGGCCAGCGCGTCTCGCTCGGCGCGGGGCGGCACGGGCTGGCGCTCGTGGTCAACGCCGACGACGTCGCTGCCACCTTCGACGGCCGCTTCGAGGACGTCACCGACGCATGAGCGCGCCGGCCACGCTGTGGCTCCTCGCCGCGCCGCTGAGTCGATTCACCGCGGGTGGGCCCGGCGCTGGAGCCGAGGCGCGCGGAGCGGCTCACGGCGGGGCGGCGTTCGGGACCGATCCGCGCCGGAGCGTCTCCCCGGCGGGGGAGCGCGGCGCTCCGGGCCCCGCGGAACGCGAGCGGGCGGCGGCCTTCACGTCCCCGGCGGCCCGCGAGCGTTTCCTCGCTGGCCGGGCGCTGCTGCGGGCCGCCGGTTCCGCCGCGCTCGGTGTGCCGGCCGCCCGCCTGCGCGTCGTCTCCTTCTGTCCCCGCTGCGGCGAGGGCGGGCACGGGGCCCCCACCCTTGTCGATGCAGCCACGGGAGCGGCGCTGGCGGCGGCGAGCCTGTCCCGCGCGGCGGGCTGGGGGTTGGCCGCCGTGGCGCCGGCGGGATGGAGGGTTGGCGTCGATCTCGTGGACCCGGAGGACCCGGCCTTCAAGGCTGGAGGACCCGGCTACGTGGCCCCGGCGGAGGCCTGGGCTCGGGGCGAGGCCGTGGGCAAGGCCAGGGGAGAGGGGCTCGTGCCCGTGGGGCTGCCCGACGCCGCGGCGGGCGCCGGGGCCGATCCCGGCGCCGCCGGCCGGCCAGCGCCGGGAGGCACCAGGGGCGCGGGGCGCGCCCGCGCCGTGCCCGACGCCGTCGTGCATCGCGTGCCGGGCACCCGCCTGCTGTGTGCCCTCAGCGCGGCCCCGCCGCCCGAAGGGGAGGCGCCGCGCGTGAAGTGGCTGAGCGATCCGGCCTTTCGAACGCATTGAGCCAAACAAAGAGTCCACTTCGGGATCTTTTGTTCAGTAATTGGGTCTCGTTTAGCGCGTTCATAATGCCTAGACTGTCCGCATGTCTCCCACCGAGCGCACCACCCTGCCGCAGGCCTCCATCCCCGGACCCCTGGGCCGCAACAGCGAGCGCGGGCGCATCCTGGATGCCGCCGCCAACTACCTGGCCACGCACGGCTTCGAGCGACTGCCCGCCGCCGTGCTGGCCCAGGACTCCGGCATCCCCGAGGCGCGCCTGAAGCAGCACTTCCCCACGGAGGAGGCCTTGTTTGCCTCCACGCTCAACCTCGTGGACGCCAAGAACATCACGGCGTACTTCGCCGGTGCGAAGGGCCGCGGCTGGGCGGGCCTGGAGGCGTGGGCGCCGCTGCTGGACGCCGTGGTGCACCAGCCCGGGGCGCTGCAACTGTACTCGACCATGCGCGCCCAGGCGGGGGACCGCGAGCACCCGGCCCACGGCTGGGTCACGACCCACCGCGATCTGTGCGTCGACGTGCTCCAGCACGCCATGTTGACCGGCATCGATGCCGGGGAGATGGACCCGTCCATCCCCGTGGATCTGGTGGCCTACCAGATGATCGCCATGACCGAGGGCGTGCAGCTGCACTGGCTCAGCAGCGGCGGCCGGGCCAAGCAGGGCGAGCCCATCCGCGCGTTCGTCGAGAACCTGCGCTACCGCTACGGCGTTCCCCCGCACCAGGACCAGAGCGGGGACTGACCCTCCGAGGGCCTAGCCCTCAGCGAGGACGCAGAACTCGTTGCCCTCCGGATCAAGGAGGGTGACCCAGCTGGCCTCGGCCGGCGCGGTGTCAGTGGGCCTGGCGCCTAGCGCCTCGAGCCGCGCCGCCTCCTCCCGTGCGGAGGAGCCGGGGTAGGCCTTGAGATCCAGGTGCAGCCGGGTGGGGAAGCGTCCAGGCTCGGGGACCTGGAGGAACTCCACGAACGGGCCCACGCCGCTGGGGGAGCGGAAGCTCACGAAGTCCTCCTCGTCGTCCACGAGCACCCAGTCCGTGGCGGCGGCGTAGAAGGCCTTGAGGCCCGCCACGTCGGAGCACTCGGTGACGACGGCCGCGATGGGACCCGTCGTGGCGTACTCGGGGCGCGGCTCGAGGACGCAGAAGACGTTGCCCTCGGGATCGGCGAGCACCTCCCACGGCACCTCGCCCTGCCCCACGTCGACGCGGCGCGCGCCCAGGTCGAGCAGCTCGCGGACCCACCGGGCCTGGTGCTCGAGCGAGCGCGTGGCGAGGTCGAGGTGGCTGCGGTAGCGCGCCGGCTCTCCCGCCGGCACCCGCACGAGGTCCATCGTGAGCGCATCGGGGCTGGGCCAGGTCAGCCCGGCCGGCATCAGGTTGATGATGCCGGGCGCCTCGGAGTCGCTCTCCCAGTCCAGGGCCGCCGCCCAGAACGCGCCGAGCGCCAGCTCGTCCTCAGCCGTGAGATTTACCTGAACCGGTCGCGAAGCCATGGGTCAAGTCTAGGGCTGGGGGAAGGGTGGGAGCTCCTCGCGGTCCAGCCAGGCCGTCAGCACGCCGAGGGGGTCCTGACCTGGCGCGGCGTGCGCGCTCAGGTGGGCCTCGAAGAGCGCCCGGTCCACGCTGCCGTGGCGGTGCTCGGCCGTCCAGGCGTGGAGCATGCGGGTGAAGCCCTCCTCGCCCAGCTCCTCGCGCAGCGCCAGCACCGTGAGCGCGCCGCGCTTGTACACGCGGTCGTCGAACATATCGGCCGGACCGGGGTCGCCGATGCGCAGGTCCTGGGGGCCGGACTGCAGGCCGGTCCACGCGCGCCACGCGCGCTCGCGCAGGGGCGTGGAGCCCGAGGCCTCCGACCACAGCCATTCGGCGTAGCAGGCGAAGCCCTCGTGCATCCACACATCGCGCCAGCCGCGCACCGTGAGCGAATTGCCGAACCACTGGTGCGCGAACTCGTGAGCGATGAGCCGCTGCGCCTCCCAGGCACGCGTGAGGTGGTTGTCGCCGAACACCGAGAGCCCCTGCGCCTCGAGCGGGATCTCGAGTTCGTCCTCCGTGACGATCGCGCCGTAGCTCGCGAAGGGGTACGGCCCGAAGGCGGCCTCGAAGGCCTCGAGGAGGTCGGCCTGGTCGGAGAAGGTGATCTGCGCCCGCACGGCCTGCGCGTCCGAGCTGTAGAGCGTCAGCGGCGTGTCCTTCGCCCCGGCCTGCCCCAAGGGGCGCGGGGCGTAGCGGCCGATCTGCAAGGTGGCGAGGTACGCGGCCGTGGGGGCCTCCTGCTCGAACACCCAGGTCTCGCGGCTCGACGTGCGCCGGTGCTCCACGAGCCGACCGGGCGCCACGGGCCGGTAGCCGGCGTCTGTGGTGATGCTCATGCGGTAGGCCGACTTGTCCCCGGGCGTGTCGTTGCACGGGAACCAGGTCGAGGCTCCGTCTGGCTGCCCGGCCACGAGCACGCCGTCCTCCAGCTCCTCCCAGCCCACGTCGCCCCACGGCCCCAGCCGCGGTCCGGGGTTGCCGCCATAGCGGATCTGCACCTCGACGGCGGCCCCGGCATGCTTGGCCGGCAGGGGGAAGGACAGGCGGGAGTGGCGATGCTTGAAGGTGACCTTCTTGCCGTCCACGTTCACCCGGTGCACGGCCAGCCCCACGAGGTCCAGTTCGGCGCGCTCCGTGCCCGGACGGGCCACGAGCCGCAGGGTCGCGGTGCCGTCCAGGCGGTTGCCGCCGAGCTTGCACGCCAACTCGAGCTCGTAGCGCTCAACGTGCAGGTTCGCGTTCCCGGTGTGTGGGGAGTACGGGTCCGGCGCCTCGGCGGCCGCGTGGCCCGCGTGGGAGTGGCTCATGCTGCGCTTCTTCTTCTCTGCCCGGTGGGGCGTGTGCCCGGCCGGGAGGGCCGGGTGGGGTCTCGTGCGTGTGTGGAGCAGGCTACCGCTCGGCGTCGGTCCACGGCTCCACGGGGTTCCCCGTCCAGCGCGAGCCGGCGGGAACGACCTCGCCGCGCATCACGAGCGAGGCGGGCCCCGTGGTGGAGCCGGCGCCCAGCGCCGCGGCCGGGAGGATGACCGAGTTGGGCCCGAGCGTGGAGCCGGCGGCCAGCTGGACCGTGTCGATGGCCATGACGCGATCGTGGAAGAGGTGGGTCTGGACCACGCAGCCGCGGTTGACGGTGGAGGAATCGCCGAGACGCACGAGATCGGCCTCCGGGAGCCAGTAGCTCTCGCACCAGACGCCGTGGCCGATCTTGGCGCCGAGCCCGCGCAGGAACCACACGAGGGCCGGCGTGCCGGAGGCGGCCCGCGCGAACCACGGGGCGCAGAGCATCTCGATGAAGGCGTCGACCACCTCGTTGCGCCAGATGAACGAGCTCCACAACGGGTGCTCGCCCTCGCGCAGGCGCCCCACGAGGAGCCACTTGACGGCGATCGCCACGAGGGCGGCGGCGCCGCCGGCCGCGAGCAGAACGGAACCGGAGAGCAGCACGCCGGCCAACGGACCCCAGCTGTTCCACAGCACATCCAGGACCACGAGGACGCCGGCGGCCGTGGCGACGGTCGCGAGCACGGCCACGAGCCGCAGCAGCTCCCAGGCGCCGCGGGCGACCTTGAGCCGCGTGGGCGGCGCGTAGGTGCGATCGTCCTGCGCCTCGACCGCGGCGCGGCGCAGCTTGACGGGCGGGCTGCCGAGCCACGACGACCCGGCCTTGGCCTTCGGCGGGGTCGCCGAGAGGACGGCGACGAGGCCGCCCTTGGGCACGCGCCGCCCGGCTGCCGCCATGCCGGAGTTGCCGAGGAAGGCGCGCTTGCCCACCTTGGCCGGGGCGACGTGCAGCCAGCCGCCGCCGAGTTCATAGGAGGCGACGAGCGTGTCGTCGGCGAGGAACGCGCCGTCGCCGATCGTCGTCATCTTGGGGATGAGCAGCACCGTGGAGGCCTCGACGTCGCGCCCCACCTTGGCACCGAGCAGGCGCAGCCACACGGGGGTGGCGAGCGAGGCGTAGAGCGGGAAGAGCAGATCGCGCGCCACGTCGAGGAGGCGTTCGGTGGCCCAGATCCGCCAGGCAACGGCGCCCTCGGCCGGGTGCCAGCCCTCAGTGATCTTGAGCGAGAGCAGGCGCACGGTGATCAGGATGATGAGCGCCGTGGAGAGAAACCAGACGGCCGCGGCGAGCGGCAGGGCCAGCCAGAGGGACGACGCCGCCTGGCCGAGCGACGCGTGCCCGCGCAGGAACGGCGTCGCGGAGAGCACGGCGAGGGCCACGGAGACCCAGGGGAGCAGGGCGAGGCCCGCGCCGCCGAGCGCGAAGCCGAGCTTGGCTCCGCGATGGCTCGGCGGGACGGCGGCGGGCCAGGCGCCGCGCGCCTTGCCGATGCGGCGGGCGGGGGAGCCAGCCACGGCAGCGCGCGCCTTCACCTTGCCGATGACGGCGGAACCGGGCGCCACATCCGCGCCGCCGCCCACCTTGGCTCCGGGGTGCAGGGTGCTGCGGGCGCCGACGACGGCGTCCTCGCCGATCCGGAGCTCGCCGATGATGAGGCGGTCGCCGTCGATCCAGTAGCCCGAGAGGTCGACCTCCGGCTCGATCGAGGCGCCGTCGCCGATGCGCAGGAGCCCCGTCACGGGCGGCACGGAGTGCAGGGTGACGTCCTTGCCGATCGTGGCGCCGAGGCCGCGCGCGTAGCGCTTGACCCACACGGCGCCGGCCAGGGACACCGGATCCACGAGGTCGGCGATGTGCTGGGCGAGCCACAGGCGCAGATGCACGGAGCCGGAGCGCGGGTATTCTCCCGGTCCCACGCCGCGCAGGAGCAGCCGGGCCGCCGCGACGGAGATCGCCATGCGCCCGGGGGGACTCACGAAGAGCGTCCAGCTGAGCAGGATCCACCACCAGGACACGACGTGATGACCCTGCAGCACCCCGGCGGCGCTGAGCAGATTTCCACCGATGGCCAGGTAGGTCAGCCAGCGCATGCCCACGAGCACGAAGAGCGGAATCCCGGCCAGCGTCTGGGCGAATTGGGCCCCGCGTCGGGTCCGCGCCACCTCGCGCGGCGGGGGAGGCGGTGTCGCGGTGGAGGCCCCCAGGAAGTCGATGAGCGCCCCGAGGCGCGGGTGGGAGTAGAGGTCCGCGACCGTCACCAGGGGGTGCCGTTCGCGCAGGAGCGAGACGAGGCGCGCCGCCGTGAGCGAGCCGCCGCCCACGGCGAAGAAGTCCGCGTCCAGGCCGCCCAGGGCGCCGCCCAGGACAGCGGAGAAGGACCGCGCGATGAAGCCGGCGTCCTCGCCTAACGCGGCCAGCGCGCCGTCGTCCTCCGCCTGGGCCCCCGGAAGGGGCCAGGGGAGGGCCGCCCGGTCCACCTTGCCGCTCGTCTTGGTGGGCAGCGAATCCAGCTGCGCCAGGAGCGGGACGAGCGCCGCGGGGAGATCCACGAGCAGGGTCTCGCGGGCCGCCTTGAGGTCGAGCTCGTGCTCGGCGGCCAGGTAGCCCACGAGGATCTGGTTTCCGGCCGCCGTGGTGCGCACGGCCGCGGCCGCGCCGGAGACGCCCGGGAGGTTCTGCAGGGCGCTGTCCAGCTCGCCGAGTTCGATGCGGCGGCCGCCGATCTTCACCTGGTCGTCAGCCCGGCCCACGAAGAGCAGGCCCAGGTGGTCGTTGACCACGAGGTCGCCCGAGCGGTACGCGCGTTCCCAGCCGAGGGTGGGCATCGGCGCGTACTTGGCGGCGTCCTTCTCCGGGTCGAGGTAGCGGGCCAGGCCCACGCCGCCGATGATGAGCTCGCCCGTGCCGCCCTCGGCGACGGGGACACCCGTGGCCGGGTCGACGACGGCGAGATCCCAGCCATCCAGCGGCAGACCGATCCGCACGGGGCCCTCGCCCGTGAGCGGGGCGGCGCAGGCCACGACGGTCGCCTCGGTGGGGCCGTAGGTGTTCCAGACCTCGCGCCCGGGTTGGGCCAGGCGGGCCGCGAGTTCGGGCGGGCAGGCCTCGCCGCCAAAGATGAGCAGGCGCACCTCCTCGAGCGCCTCGGCCGGCCAGAGCGCCGCGAGCGTGGGGACGGTCGAGACGGCCGTGACGCCGCGCTGCGAGAGCCATGGGCCAAGGTCGGCGCCCGTGCGCACGAGCTCGCGGGGCGCTGGGACGAGGCAGGCGCCGTGCCGCCAGGCGAGCCACATCTCCTCGCAGGAGGCGTCGAAGGCCACCGAGAGGCCGGCCAGGACGCGGTCGCCCGGCCCGAGCGGTTCGGCCTGCAGGAAGAGGCGGGCCTCGGCGTCAACGAAGGCCGCCGCGTTCCGATGGGTCACGGCCACGCCCTTGGGGGTGCCGGTGGAACCTGAGGTGAAGATGATCCACGCGTCGTCGGTGATGAGCGGTTCGCGCGAGGCCGCGGCGAGCGAACCGGCCGCGCGCGCTGGAACCGCAACGGTGTCGCCGTCGAGCTGGCTCAGGAGCGCGGCGATGCCCGCCTCGCCGAAGACGAGTTCGGCGCGTTCGGCGGGATCGTCGGTGTCCACCGGGACGTACGCCGCGCCGATCGCCAGGACCGCGAGGATGCTGACGTAGAGCTGGCGGGTGCCGGAGGGCAGACGGATGCCGATGCGATCGCCCGCACCGTGGCCGGCGGAGCGCAGGCGATCTGCCAGGGAGTCCACGGCCTCCAGCAATGCTGCGTAATCAAGCAGGAGCTCGCCATCGTCGATGGCGGGTGCCTCGGGGTGCGCCGCGGCGCTGGCCCGAAGGATGTCGACGAGGGTGCGTGGCTCGGGGGCGCGCTCGCCGCCGGGAAATTGGGCCGCGTACGCGCTCGCGTGACTCGCCTCCGGAGCGCCGTGCGCTTCGGTGCCGTCCGTGGGGACGACCGATGGTGCCACGTCGGGGGTGCTGGGCACCGCGACCTCCTGTACTTGAGACCGGAGGACTGGCGTCGGGCCGCCCCCGGCCGGTGCTCGCCCCCCGGAACAGGAGGGCGCGCACCACGCTAGGGATCGGAAGTGTACGGCAGGTGAACGAGCGCGTCAGGCTCCGGGTGCCGGTCGTTCACCGGTCGGTGCCAGGTACCGCAACAGCTCGCGCGCCTCGTCGTCCTCGGGGGTCAACCCGAGCGAGAGGAGCTGGTTGATGAGCATCCCGCGCGCGAAGAACGTGCGCGCCATCTCCTCCGGTAGTTCCGCCTCGCGGCGCAACACGCGGTAAAGATCCATGAACCATTCGCGCACCTGCGGGCCGATCGTGGGGTGATCGCCCATGGTGTTCTGCTGGACCATGAGTTTCAGGATCGTCGCGTCCTCCACCAGCTCGTGGTAGCAGGCCCCGATGACGGCGGGGTTGACGGGACGCTCGGGGGTACGGGCGATCGCGGCGCGGAACGAGGAGATGAGCGCCTCGTGGCCCTCGGCACAGCAGCGCAGGAACAGGCGCTCCTTGGAGCCGAAGAGGCGCACGACGTAGGGCTGGGACACGCCAGCCTTACGCGCGATCGCATCGGTGGTGGCACCGGCGAAGCCGTGCGTGGCGAATTCGGCCTTGGCCGCCTCGACCACGCCGGTGGCCTTTGGGGTCAGGACACGGGACAGGTTTGTCATGAGGGTTGTTGAACTCATTAGTTGGTCGATCTCGATTTCGGTGGGGGAGCGCCGCATCCGCGGCACCGAACAATGACCACGATCCTAGCGAACGTGTCTGTGGGGCAATGAAGGGGCTGACGAAAAGTCGGAATTCCCGCTACCATGGTGGCTACGAGGCTTCCGGGGGGTTGCCTCTACGGTGTGTCCGCCCGGCTACCGGGGGGTTTCCGGCTGGGATGCACCAGGGCCCGTGGAATCGATGATTCCACGGGCCCCTTAGCGTTAACCGTGCAGATCGCGGAGTGCTCAGGGCACCAGCAACACCTTGCCGGTGGTGCCACGTCCCTCCAGGGCCCGGTGCGCGTCGTCGGCGTGTCGCAGGGAGAAACGCTCGCCGATGGAGAGCTGGAGCTCCCCGGAGGCCACCGCGCCGAAGACTTCGCCGGCCCGCCAGGCGCGTTCGGCGGGGGAGGAGAGGAAGGCCGAGAGGCTGGGGCGCGTGATGCTGAGCGAGCCGAGAGCGTTGAGCCGCTGCAGATCAAAGGGTGGGACCTGCCCAGACGCGCCGCCGAAGAGCACCATGGTGCCGCGGGGACGCAGGCTCAGGAGACTGGACTCGAAGGTCGCTGCCCCCACGCCGTCGTACACCGCGGCGACGCCCACGCCGTCGGTGAGTTCGCGGACCGCGCCGGGCACCTCGTCGTAGCGCAGGACGTGGTCGGCCCCGGCCTCCGCAGCGATCGCCGCCTTGGCCGGGGTGGAGGTGGTGGTGATGACCGTGGCGCCCTTGGCCTTGAGCATCTGGGTCAGCAGCTGCCCCACGCCGCCCGCCCCGGCGGTGGTGAGGATGGTGTCCCCGGCCTTGACCTGGTAGGAGTCGTTGATGAGGTAGTGGGCGGTGAAGCCCTGCAGGGGAACGGCGGCCGCCTCCACGGGGTCCACCCCGCCCGGCACCTTCACGGCGCGCTGCGCGTCGAGCAGCGTGTACTCGGCGTAGGTGCCTGAGCCCTCGGCCGTGGCCACGAGATCGCCCACCGCGAAGCCCGTGACGCCCTCGCCGATCGCGGTGACCGTGCCGGAGGCCTCGGAGCCGGGGCGGAAGGGGAGCGGGACGCGGTAGACGCCGGAGCGCTGATAGGTCTCGATGAAGTTCACGCCCACCGCGGCGACCTTGACGAGCAGCTCGCCCGGACCGGGCTGGGGCACGGGGTCCTGCACGAGCCGCAGCTCCTCCGGGGAGCCGTAGCGATCGATGCGGATGCGGTCCTGATACTCGGGCATGAGCTCTCCTTTGCGCGTCACGATCGCATATTTATTAGCGCCACTGCATACAAGGGGCTACGATCGGTGCATGACGTTCACGGTAGCCGTTTCGGGCGCGAGTGGTTATGCAGGCGGCGAGGTGCTCCGGCTCCTCGCCCATCACCCAGAGGTCACCATCGGGGCCATCACGGCGCACTCCAACGCCGGATCGCGCCTGGGTGAGCTTCAGCCGCACCTGCGCTCCCTCGCGGACCGCGTGCTCGAGGACACCACGCCGGAGGTCCTGGCCGGCCACGACGTCGTGTTCCTCGCCCTCCCGCACGGTGCATCGGCCGCCGTCGCGGCCCAGCTCGGCCCCGAGACGCTCGTGATCGACGCCGGCGCCGACCACCGCCTCGTGGACCCCACGGCCTGGGAGAAGTTCTACGGCACGCCGCACGCCGGCTCCTGGCCCTACGGCCTGCCCGAGCTGCCCGGCCACCGCGAGGCCCTCGTGGGCTCCAAGCGCATCGCCGTGCCCGGCTGCTACCCCACGAGCGCGCAGCTCGCCCTGGCGCCCGGCTTCAGCGCCGGCCTCCTCGAGCCGCGCGACGTCGTCATCGTCTCCGCCTCCGGCACCTCCGGCGCCGGCAAGTCGGCCAAGACTCACCTCCTCGGCTCCGAGGTCATGGGCGGCATGAGCCCCTACGGCGTGGGCGGATCGCACCGCCACACGCCGGAGATGGAGCAGGGCTTCTCCGCGCTCGCCGGCGAGCCCGTCCAGGTCTCCTTCACGCCCACGCTGGCCCCCATGCCGCGCGGGATCCTGACCACCGCGACGGCGCGGCTCAAGCCGGGCGTTGACGCCGCCTCCGTGCGCGCGGCCTGGGAGGACGCCTACCGCGACGAGCCGTTTGTGCACGTGCTCCCTGAGGGGCAGTGGCCGCACACCAAGCACGTCCAGGGCTCCAACCACGCCGAGATGCAGCTGGCCGTGGATCCCCACGCCGGCCGCGTCATCGTCACGTGCGTCATCGACAACCTGACCAAGGGCACCGCCGGTGGTGCCGTGCAGTCAATGAACATCGCCCTGGGCCTGCCCGAGACCCTCGGCCTCGAGATCGAAGGGATGGCACCGTGAACGCCGCCTCCACCCAGTACACCTGGCCCCCGCGCACCTCGGCCGCGGACGCCGCCGCGCTGCAGGGCGTCACGGCGCCCGCCGGCTTCCGTGCAGCGGGCGTGACCGCGGGGATCAAGGCCTCGGGCAAGCCCGACCTTGCGCTTGTCGTCAACGAGGGCCCTCAGCGCGCCGCCGCAGCGGTCTTCACCTCCAATCGCGTGGCCGCCGCCCCCGTGCACTGGTCGCGCGAGGTGATCAAGGACGGCCGCGTCGACGCCGTCATCCTCAACTCCGGCGGGGCCAACGCCTGCACCGGGGCCCCGGGCTTCCAAGACACCCACCGCACGGCGGAGGAGGTGGCCTCGCTGCTCGGCGTCTCCGCGACCGATGTGGTGGTCTGCTCCACGGGACTGATCGGTGAGCGCCTGCCCATGGAGAAGATCCTGGCCGGCGCCGCCGAGGCCTCTGGCGCGCTGAGCGCCGAGGGCGGAGCGGGCGCGGCGCGCTCCATCATGACCACTGACACCGTGCCGAAGCAGGCAGAGCGCACGGGCAGCGGCTACACGATCGGCGGCATGGCCAAGGGTGCGGGCATGCTGGCCCCGGCGCTGGCCACGATGCTCGTGGTCATCACCACGGACGCCGTCCTGAACCCCGCACAGCTGGACGCCGCCCTGCGCGCCGCCACGGGCGTGAGCTTCGACCGCGCCGATTCCGATGGCTGCATGTCCACCAACGACACCGTGGTGCTCATGTCCTCCGGTGCCGCGGGTGTCACCCCCGACGAGGCCGAGTTTGCAGCCCTGCTCTCCGAGTTGTGCACCGACCTGGCCCTGCAGCTGCTCGCTGACGCCGAGGGCGCCAGCCACGACATCGCCGTGCAGACCGTGAACGCTGCGAGCCTCGAGGACGCCCTCGAGGTCTCGCGCGCCGTCTCGCGCTCCAACCTCTTCAAGACGGCGATCTTCGGCAACGACCCGAACTGGGGCCGTGTGCTCTCCGAGGTCGGCACCACGAAGGCCGCCTTCGAGGCGAGCGATCTGGACGTCACGATCAACGGCGTCATGGTCTGCCGCGGCTGCGGTGTGGGGGAGGATCGTTCGCTCGTGGACCTCGCCTCGGCCCGCGAGGTCAGCGTCGTCATCGACCTCAAGGCCGGCACCGAGCAGGCCACGGTCTGGACCAACGACCTCACGCACGACTACGTGGAAGAGAACTCCGCGTACTCGAGCTGAGCCTCGGGACCAGAAGCACAGGAACACGGCAGCACGGTAAGACGCAGGAAGACACCTCGATGCAAAAGAGCACAGCCATGGATCCCACGGAACAGAGCGAGCGCCTGGCCGCCGCGCAGCGCAAGGCGGAGGCCCTCGTGGAGGCGCTTCCCTGGATCACGCGCTTTGCCGGCAGCCGCATGGTCATCAAGTACGGCGGCAACGCCATGGTGGATGACACGCTGCGCCGCGCCTTTGCCGAGGACATCGTCTTCCTGCATCACGCCGGTATCCACCCCGTGGTGGTGCACGGCGGCGGCCCGCAGATCAACTCGATGCTCGATCGCCTCGGCGTCGAGTCGGAGTTCCGCGGCGGCCTGCGCGTCACCACGCCGGAGGCCATGGAGGTCGTCCGCATGGTCCTGACGGGTCAGGTGGGGCGCGAGCTCGTGGGCCTGATCAACGAGCACGGCCGCTACGCTGTGGGCCTCTCCGGCGAGGACGGGCGCCTGCTGCGGGCGGCCCGCACCGGCACCGTCGTGGACGGCGTCGAGGTGGACCTGGGCCTCGTCGGCGAGGTGACGGGCGTGGATCCCACGGCCGTGGAGGACCTCATCGAGGCAGGCCGCATCCCGGTGATTTCCACGGTCGCGCCGGAGATCGACGCCAACGGCAAGCCCACGGGCGAGGTGCTCAACGTCAACGCCGACACCGCCGCCGCCGCCCTGGCCGGCGCCCTGGGCGCCTCCAAGCTCGTCATCCTGACGGACGTCGAGGGCCTCTACGCCAACTGGCCGGATCGTTTGAGCCTCATCAGCTCGCTCGACGCGGGGGAGCTGCGCCGCATGCTGCCCTCGCTCGAGTCGGGCATGATCCCCAAGATGAAGGCCTGCCTGGCCGCGCTGGACGCCGGCGTGCCGCGCGCCCACATCGTGGACGGGCGTCAGCCGCACACCATGCTGCTCGAGGTCTTCACCTCGGCCGGCGTCGGGACCCAGGTGGTCCCGGAAACCGAGGAGGAGAACGCGTGAACGCGCAGAACACCCGGCACGACGACGCCGGCTCGCTTGAGGTGCCCGTCGGCGCCGCCGCGGCGGCGCTCGCGGGAGACGGCCTGGCGGCCCTCTCGGCCCTGCGGGGCGAGGAGCTGCTGCGCCGCTACGACCGCTCGCTGCTCGGCGTCTTCGGCACGCCCCAGCGCGTGCTCGTGCGCGGCTCCGGCGCCACCGTCTGGGACGCGGACGGGAAGGCCTACCTGGACCTGCTCGGCGGGATCGCCGTCAACGCCCTGGGCCACGCGCACCCGTTCCTGACCTCGGTGGTCTCGAGCCAGCTCGCGACGCTCGGCCACGTCTCCAACTTCTTCGCCTCGCCCACGCAGATCGCGCTGGCCGAGCGGCTGCTCACGCTCGCGAACGCGCCCGAGGGTTCGCACGCCTTCTTCGCCAACTCCGGCACGGAGGCCAACGAGGCGGCTTTCAAGCTGGCCCGCCGCAACCGCGGCACGGCCGAGGCGCCCCGCACGCGCATCATTGCGTTGGAGCACTCCTTCCACGGCCGCACCGCCGGGGCCCTGTCCATGACGTGGAAGCCCGCGTACCGCGAGCCCTTCGAGCCGCTGCCCGGCGGCGTGGAGTGGATCCCGGCCGGAGACGTCGAGGCCCTGCGCGCCGCCGTGGACGAGACCGTCCAGGCCGTCATCGTGGAGCCCATCCAGGGAGAGGCGGGCGTGCTGCCGCTGCCCGAGGGTTACCTGCAGGCCGTGCGCGACGTGACGCGCGAGGCCGGGGCGCTCATGATCGTCGACGAGGTGCAGACGGGCATCGGCCGCACGGGCGCGTGGTTCGCGTCCGCGGGAGTGATCCCCGACGCCATGACCCTGGCCAAGGGCCTCGGCGGCGGCGTGCCGATCGGCGCCATGCTCACGTTCGGCCCCGAGGTCTCCGCGCTCCTGAGCGCGGGTCAACACGGCACGACCTTCGGCGGCAACCCCATGGCCACCGCCGCGGCCCTCGCGACCCTCCACGTCATCGAGCACGAGGGCCTCCTGGCCCATGTGCGCGAGACGGGGGCCTGGCTCGCCGAGGAGCTGCTGACCCTCGACGAGGTCGAGGGCGTGCACGGTCGCGGGCTGCTCGTGGGCATCAAAGTCCGCGAGGGCCTCGCCCCGCTCATCGTCCAGGCCGGGCTCGAGGCCGGCTTCATCGTCAACGCCACGGGCCCCGACACCGTGCGCCTCGCCCCGCCGCTCATCGTGACCCGCGAGCAGCTGAGCACCTTCGTTCAGGCCTTCCCCGCCCTCGTCGCCTCGGCGACCGCGACCCTCGCCGCCCAGACCACCCCCAAGGAGTCCTGAGATGACCTCCCAGCCCAGCCCCGCGTCGTCGGGCACCCCCGTGCGTCACTTCCTCGTCGACACCGATCTGAGCCCGGCCGAGCAGGCCGAGGTGCTTGACCTCGCCGCCGCCCTCAAGGCGGATCGCTGGTCGCGTTCCCCGCTGGCCGGGCCGCAGACCGTGGCGATTATCTTCGACAAGACCTCCACGCGCACGCGCCTGTCCTTCTCCGCCGGCGTGGCGGATCTGGGCGGCAACCCGCTCATCATCAACCCGGGCGAGGCGCAGCTGGGGCACAAGGAGACCGTCGCTGACTCGGCCCGCGTCTTCTCCCGCATGCTCTCCGCCGTGGTGTGGCGCACCTTCGGCCAGGACCAGCTCGAGGAGCTGGCAGCGAACTCCACGATCCCCGTGGTCAACGCCCTGACGGACGACTATCACCCGTGCCAGATCCTCGCGGACCTGCAGACCATCCGCGAGCACAAGGGCGAGCTCAAGGGCCTCACCCTGACGTACCTGGGTGACGCCGCCAACAACATGGCGAACTCCTACCTGCTCGGCGGCGTGACCGCCGGCATGCACGTGCGCATCGCCGGTCCCGAGGGCTACCTGCCCGAGGAGCGCATGGTCCAGGCGGCCCAGGAGCGTGCCGCGCTCACGGGCGGTTCGGTGCTCGTGACCACCTCCGCGGCCGAGGCGCTGGCCGGCGCCGATGTGGTCGCCACCGACACCTGGGTGTCCATGGGCCAGGAGGACGAGAAGGAGGCGCGCCTCAAGCTCTTCACCGACTACGCCGTGAACGACGCCGCGATGGCCCAGGCCGCGCCCGACGCGATCGTGCTCCACTGCCTCCCGGCCTACCGCGGCTACGAGATCGAGGGCTCCGTCATCGACGGCCCGCAGTCCGTGGTGTGGGACGAGGCGGAGAACCGCCTGCACGCGCAGAAGGCGCTCCTGACCTTCCTGCTTGATCGCTCCGGGCTCTCGGCCGACGTGCCGCCGGAGTTCGTGGCCGGCCCGACCGAGGCACGATGAGCGAGGTCTCCGCCGGCCGCGGCGCGTTGCCCGGCACGCGCGTGCCGGGCAACGCGCCGAGCACCAAGATCGCCCGCCAGGCCCGCATCCGCGCGCTCGTGACCCTGCGCGCCGTGCGCAGCCAGGCCGAGCTGGCCGGCCTGCTCTCGGCCGAAGGCATCCAGGTCACGCAGGGCACGCTCTCGCGCGATCTGCTGGACCTCGGCGCCACGCGCGTGCGGGCCGCCGACGGCACACACGTGTACGCCCTGCGCAGCGAGGACGAGGAGTCACCGCGCGCGGCCGGGCTGGAGTCGGGCGCCGAGGTGCTCGACGCGCGGCTGACCCGCCTCTGCGCCGAGCTGCTCGTGGCCGCCGAGTCGAGTGCCAACCTCGTGGTGCTGCACACGCCGCCGGGGGCCGCCAACTTCCTGGCGCAGTCGATCGACCACTCTCTGCTGCCCGACATCCTGGGCACCATCGCTGGCGACGACACGGTCGTGGTCATCACGCGTCGCCCGGACGGCGGCGCCGATGTGGCCGCGCGCTTCCTCGAGTGGGCCGACGGCGTCTAGCCAAGGCCCTGCGCGGGCGGCGGTCCCGCCCGCTCTTCACGGTGCCTGCCGCTAGAGCGCCTCGGCGAGGTCGTTGAGCTCGTAGGCACCCTTGCCGTCGATGGACTCGCGGATGATGTCGGCGTGGCCCGTGTGCCTGGCCACCTCCGTGCTGATGTGAGCCAGGCACCAGCGGGCCTCCCAGCTCGTGAGCTCCGGCGGATACCACGGTGCCGGCGGCACCGGGACGGGCGCCGAGAGGTCGGTGACCGCGTCGAAGTTGGCGGTCGTGAGGTCCACGCACCGGTCGAAGTACACGAGCGTCTCCTCCAGCGTTGACTCATCCGCGATCATGTCCTCGAGCGGGAGGTCGTCAAAACCGTCGGGGATCTGGGGCGCGTCGGGTGCCGCCACGGCACACGCCGACCAATACACGCCCACGGCGCCGCAGTGGCGCAGCAGGCCCGTGAGGTTCAGGGCTGAGGCCGCGGGGTGGGAGTGCGCCTGCTCGTTGCTCAGCCCCACCTCCGTGGTGCGCAGCTGGGCCAGCTGCTGCAGGGCATAGGTCTTCAGCACGCCGAGTTCTCCGGTGGCCTGCGGGGTCAGGAATCCCATGTGCGTCTCCTTGCTCTGGCGCCGCTCCCGGCGCGGGGCACCATGGTTCCCCGCGTACCTGACAGTGTCAGGATGTGGCGGTGAATCGCGGATGAAGCCTGGCGCGAGCGGCGGACGCGCCAGCATGATGGGAGCATGAGCGCCACCCTGCCAGCCAACGAAATCCCCGACGATGCCGACGCACTGCGGGTCAGGGCGGTGCTCAGCGCACCGGTGGAGCGGGTGTGGGACTTCGTGACCGAGCCCGGGTGGTTCATCAACGATGGACAGTGGCGGGATCACCGGGTGGAGACGCCCAGCCCCGGCCGGCACCTGGTGATCGACCCAGTCTACGGGGAGTTCGAATTCGACGACGTCGAGGTGGTGCCCTTGGTGCGCTACGTCAGCAAGGGGGCCCACACGGGCGGCGATACGGCGGCACCGGCCACCATCACCAGCTTCGAGCTGACGGAGGTCGAGGGCGGCACCGAGCTGATCATCACCGAGACGGGCTTTGCCGGGCTGGGCCTCGGCGAGGCCGAGACTCGAGCGGCGATCGACGCCAACGTTGAGGCGTGGATCCTCGAACTGCGCCTCGCGGCCGAGGCGCTGGCCGGGCCGGCCTAGGGGTACCCGGCGAGCCTGGGGCGATCGCCTCGGGCTCGCCTGGCCCTCAAGGGTGCACAGGGACAGACAACAAAAGCCCCGCCGGTCCCAGCCTGAGGCTGGGACCGGCGGGCGCCGTCGTGCAGTGCAAGACACTCAGCGATCGCGGGGGAGGGTCTCGCCCTTGAAGAAGGCAGGGCGGCGGATGGCCTGGTAGAGCATCGTGCCGATGCCCAGCAGGATGATCGCCATGCCGAGGATGAACACCATGCCCACGCCGCCGATGTTCGAACCGGAGCCGTACTCGGGGTCCATCGAGTCGATCGCGGTCTTGATGAACATGAGCAGCAGCACCACGCCGCCGATGAGCGGGAAGAGGAACTGGAACACGAAGCCGCGCACGCTCTTCATGAACTCGCGGCGGAACCACCACACGCAGGCCAGGGCCGTGATGCCGTAGTAGAAGCAGACCATCATGCCGAGGGCCGTCACGGTGTCCCACAGCGCGTTCTCGGAGAGCAGGCGCGTGACCACATAGAAGATGGCGGCGGCGGCACCCGAGGCCACGGTGGCCACGGTGGGGGACTTGAAGCGCGGCGAGATGCGGCCGAAGGCGTCCGGGAGGGCCTTGAAGAAGCCCATGGAGAGCAGCGTGCGGGCCGGGCCCACCATGGTGGACTGCAGGCTCGAGGCGCTCGAGGTGAGGATCGCGATCGACATGAGGATCGCGAACGGACCCATGACCGGGCCGGCCAGGACGGCGAAGATCGACTCCTGGTTGTCCGGGTTACCCGCACCCAGGCCCTCGGTGCCCACGCCAGCAAAGGCGATGACGGAGAGCGCGATGAGCATGTAGAGCACGATGATGATGAGCACCGTGAGTGTGGCACCGCGGCCCGGCGTCTTGGACGGGTCCTTCGTCTCCTCGTTCATGGTGAGGGTCACGTCCCAGCCCCAGAAGATGAAGATGGAGAGCGAGACACCGGCCGTGAACGTGGTGATGTCGCCGACACCGAAGGGGTTGAACCACTCGAGGCTCGGCGGGGTGGCGTCGAACGCGGTGCCGTTGCCGAGGTGAACGAAGCCGGCGATGGAGAACCAGACCAACACGAGGATCTGGAAGGCCACCAGGACGTACTGCACGACCATGGCGGTCTGCACGCCGCGGTACGAGATCCACACGGCCAGCGCCAGGAAGACCAGCGTGACCGGGATGTTGATCCACAGGTTCCGCGTCAGCTCGGCGATCTCCGGGTTGTTGAAGAGCTGGCTGAGCATGATGAACAGGAAGTCCGTCGCCACGGCCGCCAGGTTGGAGAGCACGATCACGGTGGCGGCGATGAGGCCCCAACCGCCCATCCAGCCCATCCACGGGCCGAAGGCGCGCGTGGACCACGTGAACGTGGTGCCCGCGTCCGGCATGCGGTTGTTGAGCTCGCGGTAGCCGAGAGCCACCAGGAGCATGGGGATGAAGCCGGCCAGGAAGATGGCGGGCAGGTGCGTTCCGACCTCGGCGACGGTCGGGCCGAGGGCCGCCGTCAGGGTGTACGCCGGGGCAATCGTGGAGATGCCGATGACGATCAGGCCGATGACGCCGACGGCGCCCTTGGCCAGGCCCTTGTCGGCCTGGTCGGAGATCAGGCCAGCCTTGAGCTGGTCCTGCTGCGTGGGAGAGCTCATGAAGCCTGGCCCCCTTGGTTCTCGATGCGGGCCGCGGCGGCGGCGGAGTAGTCCCGCGGCACGACGACGACGGGGACGGGGGTCACGCGCAGCACCTTGTGTGCCGTCGACCCCAGGAAGAGGCGGCGGCCGCCCATGCGGGCGGAGCCGAGGAGCGCGATCTCGTGTGGGCGCCACTCGACATGGCTGATCGCCTCGTCGAACGTGGAGCCGTGCGCCACGATGACCTCGGAGCCGAGCGTCGTGCGCCCGGCGATCTCCTCGATGAGCTCGCGAGTTTCGGCGAGCTGGTCGGCATCGTCGCGGGAGCCATCCAGCTCCAGCAGGGACACGATGCGGACCGGAAGGTGATGGTGTTGCGCGGTGACGGCGGCCATGTGGGCCACGGCCTCCGCGCCCTCCTTGGTGCCAACAAAGGCGGTGACGCGCGAGGGACCCGGGCCCGTGGGCTCCTCCGGGGTGCTCTGCGGCACGGCCAGCATGACGGGCACGGGGGAGGAATGCAGCAGCGCGTTCGCCACCGAGCCGAGCGAGCCGCCCAGCCCGTGGGCGCGCGGCGCCACCACGATCATCCGGGCGCCGACCTCCTCGGCCGCGGCGATGATGCCCTCGGCCTCGGAGTCGGCGGCCCGGATGAGCACCCTCGCGGAGATCCCTTCCGGGATCATCGCCAGGGCCTCGTCGGCCCAACCGCGCAGCGTGGTGTCCAGGATTTCCTCGTAGCCGAGGGGGTCCGCGCTGGGGTAAACGGCGGTGAACGGCGACTGATTGCGCACCACCATGACGAGGTCAACCTCGACGGGATCCTCATGGTTGCGGGCGGCGTACGCGATGTTGCACGCCAGGTTCAGGGCCAGTTTTCCGCCGCGATCCGCGGTATAGCCGACGATGTACTTCATGGGATGGATCAGGCCTTCACGAACGGGCTGACGGCGCCATCGAAGGACTCGTCGTAGCTGCCGCCATCGAGCTCGGCCACGATGCGGGCGGCCGTGCGGCGGCCCATGCGGACGGCGCCGTCGACGTGCTGGTAGCCCTCGCCGGCCAGATCGGAGGAGGCGAAGTAGATCGGACCAACGGCGTCGTTCTGCGTGGGGCCGAAGCGGTGCAGGCCGCCCAGGTCGTAGCTCGTGGCGTAGGCGCCGCGGGTCCACTCCTCGGAGCCGAAGTCGGAGAGGTAGAAGACCTCGGGGTTGAGGGTCTCCTCGCCGAGGAACGCCGCCATGGACTCGAGGATCGCGGTCTTGCGCTCCTCCTCGCCCAGGGCCCACATGGCGTCGGCCTTCTCGTCGGAGACGAAGCCGACGAGGGTGCCGCGCGGGTCGTTCAGGAAGGTGTTGTCGTAGACCTCCTGGACCAGCGAGCTGGGGGAGAAGCAGGTGCCGGAGAGGCCCTGCTCGCGCCAGAACGGACGGTCGTACACGGCGTGCACCTTGATGACCAGGCCCATGGACTGGTGCTGGTGGGTCACCTGCTGCCAGCGCGGCAGCGGCGGCTCGTAGGAGGGGCGCGTGTAGAGGTTCGGCGGGATCGCCATGATGACGCGCTTGGCGGAGACGGAGACGTCCTTGCCGTGGGCCACGACGGAGTCATCGCTCCACTCGAGGCGCAGCATCGGGTTGTTCAGGAAAATGTCCTCGGCGCCGATGCGCTCGGCCATCTTGAGGGAGACGCCCTGCATGGTGGTGGACATGCGGCGATCGAGGATGAAGTCCTCGTCGACCAGGTTGGAGAAGGAACCGGCGGAGGCGGCCATGAGCAGGGCCTGCAGCGCGGAGAAGGTCTTGGCGGGCTTGGTCAGCATGCCGCCGGCGATGAACAGGCCGACGCACTCGACGGCCACCGGATCGGAGGTCTTGGACTCGAGCCAGTGGTGGAAGGAGATCGTGTCGAGCTCCTTGGCCTCCGGGTGCTCCCACGGCTTGTCGGGGTTCACCTGGGCGGCGAGCTCGTCCATGATCGCGATGAGCTTGTCGATCTCGCCGACGGTGGCCTCGCCCACGGGGAAGTCCTCACCCGTGTAGACGGTGCGCTTGCCGTCGTGATCGATGAAGACGGAGGCGCCTTCCTTCCAGCGCGGGTACGTCTCGATGCCGAGCTCATCGGCCAGGGAGTACAGGGCCGTCTGGTCGGGGCTGATCCACTGGCCGCCGATCTCGATGGTGGCGCCGCCGATGGTGTTGGTCCACGTGCGGCCGCCGACGCGGTCGCGGGCCTCGAGGATCGCGACGGTCTTGCCCGTCTTCTTCAGCTCCAGTGCGGCGGTGAGGCCGGCCGGGCCGGCTCCGACGATGACGACGTCGCGTTCGATGTTCTGCATGGTGAGGGATCCCTCCGGCTCGTTGTGCCCAACAAAATGAATGCTGTTCACTACGAGGGTATCCCAGCCACGTGTCCTGGGCCACTTTCGGGCGGATCATGCGGAGCGAAACGGGATCAATGCTCCCAAAGATCCCGACAAAGCAGGGAAATTCGGCGGAAAGATTCTGCCGCTGGCGGTGCTCGGCCTGGCTCGCGGGCCGTGTCGCGAATAAAGTGATTCAAATTCACTCGTGGGATTCTGTGCAGGTGGCGCAGCGGCGCCGGCCGCAGCATCGGGCCGCCGCCCGGCCGCCAGATCCGCGACAACCCCAGACGAAGGCAGGACGTGGCACCCACCCTCAAGCGGCGCACCGGGCGCCCCACCACCTCGGTGCTGAGCCTCGAGGGCATCGCCGAGGCGGCGCTGCGGCTCATCGACGCCGTGGGCTTCGAGTCCATGACCATGAAGTCCCTCGCCTCCGAGCTCGGCGTCGCGCCCTCCGCCCTCTACAACCACGTGCCCTCCAAGGCCGCCCTCTGGCTGCTGGTGCAGGAGATGCTCATGGGCGAGGTGGACGTCAGCGTCTTCCAGCGCCTGCCACTGCCGAGCGCCATGGCGGCGTGGGCCCGGAGCTATCGAGACGTCTTTGCGGCCCACCCTGGCGTCATCACCGGCATCGCTGTCCTGCCCGTCGCCGACTCCCCGCGCACCCTCGGTGTCTACGAGGCGCTCGCCTCGGCGCTGTGCGCCGCCGGCCTGCCAGACGCCCGCATCGTCTCGGTGATCGTGGCCTTCGAGTCCTTCATCTTCGGCTCGGCCCTGGATGTCACGGCCCCCGAGAACATCTTCGACTCGGGGGAGGACGCGGGGGAGCACCCCGTCTTCGCGCGGGCGGTCGCCGCGCGCGCCGCGCTCCCGGCCGATCCCGCGGACGACGCCTTCGAGCAGGGCCTCGCCGCGCTGCTCGCCCTGCTGCCCGCGCGCTGAGCACCGGCCCGGGTAGCCCGGCCCGGGCGGACCGCCCGGGCTCGCCCGCCCCCGAGGGCACCCGCCTGGGGTACCCGCCCCTGCGCGCCCACCCGAGCGAACCCAGCCCCGCGCCGTCGTGCACTTTTGTCTGCACAAGAACGCAGGAAGGCCCGCCCCTCAAGGGGCGGGCCTTCCTGCGTGGGGAAGCGGGCGGCTCAGCCTCGCGGCTGCAGCAGGGCCAGGAGCTCGTCCTGCCCGAAGGCCCGCGCCGTGGCGACGGCGTTCTGGGCGCCGAGCTCGGGATCGGCGCCGGCGGCGAGCAGCGCCGTCACGAGCACCTCATCGCCGCGGAACACGGCGCAGGTCAGTGCCGACTGCTCGCGCTGATTGAGGCGGTTCACGTCGGCACCGGCCTCGACGAGCCCGCGCACGAGGTCCTCGTGGCCCGCGTAGGCGGCGAGGATCAGGAAGGTGTCGCCCTTGTGATCGGAGAGATCGGCCGGGATGCCCTGGCGGATGTACTCGAGCAGCTCGAGCTTGCCCTCGCGGGCGAGGTCGAAGAGCCGGTTGAGGAAGGCCACCTGCTCATCGCTCAGCGCGGGAGCGTCGGCGCTGCCGCCCACCTGGGACGGGGTGGCGGAGGCGCGGTCGTAGTCGCTGAGGTTTTCGTGGCTCATGGCGCCCAGTTTAGCGAAGGGCGCGGGCGGGTGTGCTGGGCGGCGTCACGGAGCCCGGCCCGGCGAGGCGGTGGCCGATAGACTGGTGAACGGTGTGCGGCGTGAGTCGCGGCACCGCCAACGCAAGACACGAGGAGAGACACGCACATGGCGCACGGAACCAACGAGGGAGCCCTCTGGGGCGGCCGCTTCTCCGGCGGCCCGGCCGACGCCCTGGCGGCGCTGAGCAAGTCCACCCACTTCGACTGGCGCCTGGCCCGCTACGACATCGCCGGTTCCAAGGCCCACGCCCGCGTGCTGCACACGGCGAATCTCCTCAGCGACGAGGAGCTGGAGGGCATGCTCGACGCCCTCGAGCAGCTGGACGCCGATGTGGTCTCCGGCGCCTACGTGGCCGCCGACTCGGACGAGGACGTGCACGGTTCCCTCGAACGCGGGCTGATCGAGCGCGCCGGGACGGCTCTGGGCGGCAAGCTGCGTGCCGGCCGCTCGCGCAACGACCAGATCGCGACCCTCGGGCGCATGTTCCTGCGCGATCACGCCCGCCTCATCGCCCGCGGCGTGCTCGCCACGGTGGACGCGCTGATCCAGCAGGCCGAGGCCCACCCGAATGCCCCCATGCCTGGCCGCACGCACCTGCAGCACGCGCAGCCCATCCTGCTCAGCCACCACCTACTGGCCCACGCCTGGGCCCTGCTGCGCGATGTGCAGCGCCTGGCCGATTGGGACAAGCGCGCCGCCGTCTCCCCGTACGGCTCCGGGGCCCTCGCCGGCAACACACTCGGCCTGGACCCGAACGCCGTGGCTGCCGAGCTCGGCTTCGACTCCGCCGTGTGGAACTCCATCGACGGCACCGCCTCGCGCGATGTCTTCGCCGAGTTCGCCTGGGTCTGCTCGATGATTGGCGTCGACCTCTCCCGCATCTCCGAGGAGATCATCTTCTGGGCCACCAAGGAGGTGGGCTTCGTGAAGCTGCACGACTCCTACTCCACGGGCTCCTCGATCATGCCGCAGAAGAAGAACCCCGACGTCGCCGAGCTCACACGCGGCAAGTCGGGCCGCCTCATCGGCGACCTGGCCGGCCTCCTGGCCACGCTCAAGGGCCTGCCGCTCGCGTACAACCGCGATCTGCAGGAGGACAAGGAGCCGGTCTTCGACGCGGCCGACACCCTCGAGCTGCTGCTGCCGGCCGTCTCCGGCCAGATCGCGACGCTGACCTTCAACACGGAGCGCATGGCCGAGCTGGCCCCGCTCGGTTTCGCCCTCGCGACCGACATCGCCGAGTGGCTCGTGAAGCAGGGCGTGCCGTTCCGCGTGGCGCACGAGCTCTCCGGCGAGGCCGTGGCCCTGGCCGAGTCCCGCGTTGTGGAGCTGTGGGACCTGAGCGAGGAGGACTACGCCGGGATCTCGGAGCACCTCACCCCCGAGGTGCGTTCGGTGCTCTCCACCGAGGGCTCGCTCAACGCCCGCTCCGGCCAGGGCGGCACCGCCCCGGCCGCCGTGGCCGCCCAGCTCGGCGCCCTCAAGGACGCCCTGGCCGGCGTCCGCGCCTACGCGCAGACCCCGCTCCTGGCGGAGGGCTACGGCCCGCGCGCCTGAGCGCGCCTCGTCTCAGCACGGTGCCCGACGGCGCCCTGCCGCGTGAAGCGCGGAAGGGCGCCGTCGCGCTGTTCACACCACCCGCCCACCCGGCGGGCGGCAGGCAGGGAGGAACCCGCCGTCGTGCACGTGGCACGGAAGGCACTAGAATGCTCCGGTGAACTCTGTCGTGCTTGAGCCCATCGAAGCCCTTCTCGACCGCCTCTGCGCGGTGGTTCCCGACTACCCGGAACCGGGCATCTCGTTCAAGGACCTGACCCCCGTCTTTGCCGATGCTGAGGGCCTGCGCCGCATCGTCGACGCCCTGGCCGCGCCCTTCGAGGGCCGCTTCGACGCCGTGGCCGGCATGGAGGCCCGCGGCTTCCTGCTCGCCTCCGCCGTCGCCTACGCGACCGGCACGGGCCTGCTCACGGTGCGCAAGGGCGGCAAGCTGCCCCGCGAGGTCTTCTGCCGCGACTACGAGCTCGAGTACGGCACGGCCTCCCTCGAGATCCACCAGGACGCCCTGCACCCCGGCGCGCGCGTCCTGCTGATCGACGACGTGCTCGCCACGGGCGGCACCATGGAGGCAGCCGCCTCCCTCGTGGAGCAGGCCGGAGGCGCCGTGGCCGGCGTGGCCGTGGTCCTGGAACTCGAGGCGCTCGCTGGCCGCGAGAAGCTCGCCGGGCGCGAGGTCGTCTCGCTGCAGCGCGTCTGATCCGCACCATCCGACGAGGGCCCCGACGCACTGCGTCGGGGCCCTCGTCGTGGTCCGCTGCTACTTGCCGCAGAGGGAGTCCTCGATGCGATCCAGTCTCGCCTCGATGAGCGCGAGTCGGTAGCTCAGCTGCGCCGACCCCGGGGTTGTTGGGGCTGAAGTGGACTGCGACGGTGAGGCGACGGGGCTCTGGAGGCCGGGCGTGCCCCCGCCCCCGCGGGCCGTAAGCACGGCCAGCAGTCCCAGGCTTCCGGCGGCCAGCCAGCGCATGGTGGAGCGGTGCCTGGGTGTTTCGCTCGCGACCACCCCGCGCCGCCGGGGGAGCGGAGTACACTCGTGTGTCCCGTTTTTTACGGCATCGTCCACGCGAGGGAGCACCATGGCGAACGAGTCCGTCCAGGCAGAGGCGCGCGGAGCGCTCGAGCACGAGCGAGAGTACGTGCACGGCCTCTATCACCGACTGGACGAACTGCGCGAGGAGAAGCGCGAGCAGCTGCGGCGCGTGCGTTCGACCGGGGCCATCGGCAGCCGGCAGAACCAATCGGAGCGCGACAGCTTTGCCACGCTGTACGAGGACCGCCTGGCCCAGCTGGACGCCGTCGAGGAGCGCCTGGCCTTCGGCCGCTTGGACCTGGAATCCGGCGAGGACGCGCACCGCTACATCGGTCGCATCGGCCTGACCGACGAGGACCAGACCCGCCTCCTGGTGGATTGGCGCGCCCCCGAGGCCGCCGCCTTCTACCAAGCGACCGCGTTCGACCGGCACGGCGTGAGCCGCCGCCGCCACCTCACCTTGCGCCGCCGCGACGTCGTCTCCATCGAGGACGACGTGTTGGACCCAGCCCTTGCCGAGGCCGAGGGCGCCTCGCAGGGCGACGGCGCGCTGCTGGCGGCGCTCAACGCCCGCCGCACGGGCCGCATGGGCGACATCGTCGCCACGATCCAGGCCGAGCAGGACCGCATCATCCGCGCGCCACTGCCCGGCGTGCTGGTGGTGCAGGGCGGGCCGGGCACCGGCAAGACCGCCGTGGCGCTGCACCGCGCCGCCTACCTGCTCTACGCCCAGCGCGAGCGCCTGCGCCGCGCCGGCGTGCTCATCGTGGGTCCGTCCGATGCCTTCCTTCGCTACATCGACCGCGTGCTTCCCTCGCTCGGCGAGACGGGCGTCGTGATGTCCAGCCTGGGACGCCTCTGGCCGGGCCTCGACGCGGCGCCCGAGACCTCGCGCGAGACGGCCCGCGTCAAGGGCTCCCTGCGCATGGCAGACGTCATCCGCAAGGCCGTGGCCCAGCGCCAGCGCATCCCAGCCGCCCCCCGCGTGCTGGAGGTCGAGGGCACCAAGATCACACTCACCCCGCAGCAGGTCCGCCGCGCTCGCGAGCGCGCCAGGCAGGGCCACAAGCCGCACAACGAGGCCCGCGAGACCTTCGTCAAGATCCTCGTGAAGGAGCTCGCCGAGCAGCTGCAGGAGATCCTCGAGGCCAGCGGCGGCGCCGGCAACGAGGCCGACCGCGCGTACCTGGTGGAGGACGTGCGCTCCTCGCGCGATGTCCGCGTGGCCCTCAACCTGTGCTGGATGCCGCTCACGCCGCAGCAGCTGCTCGAGGGCATCTACACCAAGGAGAACATCCGCCGCGCCGTGACGCCCGGGTTCAGCGAGGCCGAGCGAGACGCGCTGGCCCGTCCCGCCGGGGCGCCCTTCACCGAAGCGGACGTCCCGCTCCTGGACGAGGCGGCGGAGCTGCTGGGCGACTTCGACCCGAGCGCCGGGCGCGCCGCGGCCGAGGCGAAGGCCCAGGCCAAGCGCGACCTCGAAAACGCCGAACAGGCAGTGCGCAATGTGCACGCCCAGCTCTCCGAGGAGGGCATCGACGGCTTCATCGACGCCGAGGCCCTCGCCGCCTACAACGTGGTGGAGGGCTCCCGTGGCACCGCCGCCGAGCTGGCCGCCGCGGACCGCACCTGGGCCTACGGGCACGTGGTGGTGGACGAGGCGCAGGAGCTCTCGCCCATGCAGTGGCGGTTGCTCATGCGCCGCTGCCCCATGAAGTCCTTCACCGTGGTGGGCGACGCCGCGCAGGCCGACGCGCCGGCGGCCGCCGGTTCCTGGGGCGCCGCCCTGGCGCCGTTCGTGGGTGAGCGCTTCACGCTCGCCGAGCTCAGCGTCAACTACCGCACGCCGCGCCAGGCGGTCGAGCTGGCCGAGCGCGTCGCCACCGACGCCGGCTTGCGCATCTCCGCCGCGAGCGCCGTGCGCGACGCGGACGAGGCACCGGTGCTCGCGTCGGTGGCCGTGGCCACCGAGCTGCCCGACGCCGCCGTGGAGGCGATGGCGGCGGGCCTCGCCGCCGTGCCGGGCGGCCTGGGCGCCGTGGTGACCTCCGAGCGCAACGTCACCGAGCTGCGTCGGGCCATGGTCGAGCGCTTTGGCGCCCGCGTGGGCACGGGCGCCGGCGACGCCGCGGCCGGCCAGGACGTGCTGGTCATGAGCGCGACCGAGGCCAAGGGCCTCGAGTTCGACGTCGTGATCGTTGCCGATCCGGGCGACGTGGTGCGCGACTCCGACGGCGGCGTCGGCAACCTGTACGTGGCGCTCACCCGCACGACGCAGTGGCTCGGCGTCATCAGCGTGGGGGAGGACGCGCCGGCTGCGCTCCTGCCGGTCACGCAGGCCGTGGGTGCCTCCACCGATTGATAACCTTGAAGGCGTGACCGATACGCAGAACGCCGCGGCCCTCGCCGCGCAGAGCAACGACCCCTCGTTTTCAAACGTCTTCCAGGAGCTGAAGTGGCGCGGCTACGTGCACGTCTCCACGGATGAGGCGGAGCTGGAGCGCACGCTCAGCGAGGACACGGTCACCTATTACTGCGGCTTCGATCCCACGGCCTCGAGCCTGCACCTGGGCCACCTCGTGCAGCTGCTCGTCATGCGGCGCCTGCAGCTGGCCGGCCACAAGCCGCTCGGCCTGGTCGGCGGGGCGACCGGCCTGATCGGCGACCCGCGCCAGACCTCCGAGCGAGTGCTCAACCCGCGCGAGGTCGTGGAGACGTGGGTGTCATCCCTCCGCGCGCAGATCGAGCGCTTCCTCTCCTTTGAGGGAGAGAACGCCGCGCGCATGGTGAACAACCTCGACTGGACCGGCGAGATGTCGGCCCTGGAGTTCCTGCGCGAGATCGGCAAGAACTTCCGCGTGGGCACCATGATCAAGAAGGACATCGTGGCCAAGCGCCTCGAGTCCGAGGAAGGCATCTCCTACACAGAGTTCAGCTACCAGATCCTGCAGGGCCTGGACTACCTGGAGCTCTTCCGCCGCTACGGCTGCACCCTGCAGTCCGGCGGCTCGGATCAGTGGGGCAACCTCACCTCCGGCACGGATCTGATCCGCAAGACGGAGGGCGCCCGCGTCAACGCGCTGGGCACGCCGCTCATCACCAACTCGGACGGCACCAAGTTTGGCAAGTCCGAGGGCAACGCCATCTGGCTGGACCCGGAGCTGTGCAGCCCGTACAGCTTCTACCAGTTCTGGCTGAACCAGTCGGATGCCGACGTGATCGATCGCTTCAAGATCTTCACCTTCCGCACCCGCGAGGAGATCGCCGGCTTCGAGACCGCCGTGGCCGAGCGCCCCTTTGCCCGCGAGGCGCAGAAGACGCTCGCCTACGACGTCACCGCGCTGGTGCACGGTGTGGAAGAGACCGAGAAGGCGATCGCCGCCTCGGCTGCCGTCTTCGGCGGTGGCGAGCTGAGCGAGCTGGATGAGCGCACCGTGCTCGCCATCGCCGCGTCCGTTCCGGGTGTGCAGGTGCAGGCCGGCGTGGGCATCATCGATCTGCTCGTGGCGACGAAGCTCTCCAAGACCAACTCCGAGGCCCGCCGCACCGTCACCGAGGGCGGCGCGTACGTGAACAACCAGAAGGTCACCGACCTGGACGCCGTGTTTGGCGCCGAGGACGCGCTGGCCGGCGGGGTGTTCCTCGTGCGCCGCGGCAAGAAGAACGTCGCGGCGGCCCGCCTGGGCTGAGCGCGTTCATGCCGCGGCCGGTGTGCCGGAGGCTTCCCACAACAGGAGGGATGGAACCATGTGGTTCCGTCCCTCCTTTGTTGTTGCCGGCGGAGTCGTTGCCTGAGCCGCTGCCGGCGTCACGGGGGAGCGGCAGGCACAGGCGACGGGGGAGCGAGTGGCGGGTGAAGAGTTCGCAACACACAGCTCCAAACCCTTTACATATGAGCCCGCTCACGATTGGCTGGGAAAAACGCGCAGCGAACCGCGCTGAGAGGCCGACTCGAGGGCCCCGGGCCCACCAGATCCGCGAGAAATCGCGGAAGTCGGCCCCGGACGAGGGGAGCACCCGAGGGGGTGCCCCCGATTTTGCGCGTGTCCGGAATTCGTGTAGAGTCTTCTCTTGTCGCCGCGACGATCTGTGAAACCGGAACGGATGCAGCGGCCAAGAATCTGAAGCTTCATTGTAGTGATCCTGGTTGTTTGGGCTGGGGGTAGCTGGTGGGGTGTTCGTTGTTTGAGAACTCAATAGTGTGCCAAGTTTGTTGACACCGTTTTTTATTTGAAATGGTGTTGCTTGCCGTCCTCACCCCGTGAGGGCGATGTGAGCGATAGCCATGGAACAAATTGAT
>NZ_QQXK01000027.1 GCF_003575975.1 Galactobacter valiniphilus
GAGGTGTTCGTCGCGTGGCAGTGCGCCCAGCAACTGCGTTCCGCCTACCACCAGAAGGACCTCGCCGAGGGGCGGCGGATCGCCGAGAAGGTCGTCGACACATTCCACACCTGCCCGACCCCCGAGATCGCCCGCCTTGGCCGCACCCTCCGCCGCTGCCGGCTGCGTTCCTGGCCTACTTCACGACCCGACGATCATCGAACGGCGGAACTGAGGCCGTGAACGGGATCATCGAGCTTCACCGCCGCCTCGCCCGCGGCTACCGCAACCGCGGCAACTACCGGCTCCGCATGCTCCTCGCCGCCGGCGGCCTCACCCCATGACCCCCACCGGATGTCCGAAGAGCCGCATTTGGCTGGGCATCAAAGAAAATTAAACTTTTCATAAAGGGAGTTGCGTTGTGGCGTTGATCACGCATCGCGGTATCACTCCCCCCGACATGACCGCACGGCCAGCTGGCGACCAGTGGGTCAGAATGAGAAGAGCGGAGCGTGACATCCGCGCGTGCCGGCCAGGCCTTCGCACCGCCCGGTGTAGGACATCAGCCGCGAGTGCCCAGGTCTCCACGCACGCCCGGAACCCGGGCGTAGATCACCATGTCACGCGGCTGCCCGGACACCATCTCCCAGTTCGCGGCCACGCCCTCGCGGACGAAGCCGGCACCCCCGACGGCCCGCATCGAAGCGTCGTTCCACGGCTCCACGCTCGCCTCGCGCCGGTGCAGCCCCGGCAGGTCGAGCGCCCAGTCGCTCAGGACCCTCACGGCCCGCCCCGCGTAACCCCGCCGCCTCGCGCCGGGATCTACCCAATAGCCGATCGCGGCCCGGTGCGCGTCCTTGACCATGAGCCCGATCTGCCCTACTGCGCCTCCGGAGGACTCGTCCTCGATGACGAGTTGCACGCCCTGGCCCGAGCGCAGGCGCGAGTGCTGCCTGGCGATGTACGCCACGACCTCGGCGTCCGTGGCCGGCGCCGGGGGCACCGTCGTCACGGAGGTGATGTAGGCGTCGGTGCCGGCGGCGCGGACCAGCGCCGCGTCGTCGTGCGTTGGCCGACGCAACACCAGGCCTTGCCCGCGCAGGGTGGGTTCACGCTCCGGAAGCATGCACTCAAGCTAACCGCCCGTGCCTATCGTCGCCAGGGTGCCGCCGCGCTGCCGTGCGCCCCGGGCCGGGGTCAGATCCAGCCCTTCTCGCGCGCGGCGAGCGCGGCCTGGGCCCGGTTCTGCGCTCCCGTCTTGCCGATCGCGCTGGAGAGGTGGTTGCGCACCGTCCCCGCGGAGAGGAAGACCTCCGCCGCGATGTCCGCCACGGAGCGCCCGTCCAGCGCCAGCTTGAGCACCTGTGCCTCGCGCTCGGTCAGCGGATTGGAGCCCTCAAACAGGGTCGCCTCGGCGAGCGCCGGGTCCACGACGCGCAGTCCGGCGTGCACGCGGCGCACGGCGTCGGCGAGCTGCTCGGCCGGGGCATCCTTGACCACAAAACCGCTGGCCCCGGCCTCCAGCGCCGTGCGCAGATAGCCGGGCCGCGCGAACGTCGTCACGATGAGCACCTTGGTCTCGGGCGAGGCCTCCTTCACCAGACGCGTGGCCTCGAGCCCGTCCATCCCGGGCATCTGGATGTCCATGAGGCAGACGTCGGGGCGCAGCTCGCGCACGCGCTCCACGACCTCGGCACCGTCGGACGCCTCCCCCAGCACGGTGAGGTCGCTCTCCAACTCCAGCAACGCCCCGAGCGCCCCGCGCACGAGGGCCTGATCGTCGGCCAAGACCAGCCTGATGCTCACGTGGTTTCCCTTCCCTGCATGAACGACGACGCCGGGCGGCGCCGGCCCGCGCGGCTCACCGCGCGCTCCTCCGAATCCCTCACCACGTCACCGCCACCTTGGCCCCGCCCAGCTCCGAGGCACCCACGGCGCAGGAGCCGCCGGAAAGCGCGGCGCGCTCGGACATGCCCCGCAGTCCGTTGCCGGGCTTCCCGCCCAGCCCCACGCCGTCGTCCTCCACAAAAAGCTCGCCGGGGCGCAGGGTGACCAGCACCCGCGTGGCCCGCGCGTGGCGCAGCACATTGGTGACGGACTCCCGCAGGATCCAACCGGCGGGCAGCGCCTGCGCCGGCGAGAGCGCGCCGGCGTCGCCGCTCACCTCGAGCCGCACACCCCCGGACTCAAGCGCCGCCCGCGCGGACTCCAGCTGCGCCGCGAGCCCTTCGGACCGCAGCCCCGTCACGGTGGCCCGCACGCCCTGGATGGCCTCACCCGTGATCTTCTCGATCTCCTCGAGCTCGGCCCTGGCCCGCTCCGGGTCAACGTCCATGAGTCGGCGGGCCAACTGGGCCTTGAGCTTGACCACGGTGAGGGAGTGCCCAATGAGGTCGTGGACGTCCCTGGCCACCGCCTCGCGTTCCTCGCTCGTGGCCAGTTCCAGGCTGAGCTGGTCGGCATCGATGGAGCGGGCGATCAGCCACGTGGACACCGCGTTGACGAGCACGAGGATCACCAGGATGCCGAGCAGACCGAAGTACTCCCGCCCTTCGGGCTGCGTCACGATCGCGAGCACCACCACGGCCACGGCCACGCCGCTCGCGGCCCAGTACAGGGGGCGCTTGAACTGATACGCCAGCGTTGAAACCACAAACGGGAAAAAGCCGGTGGCGTTGAAGCCGATCGCCGGGACCGTCGCCACGACGGCCAGGAGCAGCACCCCGAGCAGCGCGTATTGCCGCGGCGCCACGCCTCCTTGGCCGGACACGCCCTGCACCGTGCCCCACTTGAACATCAGCAGGTACACGGCCACAAAGACGCCGAGGCCAACCCACGCGAGGACTTGGGTGCCCAGCCCCGCCCGGGATTCCAGGATCGCGGCGATCGGGTAGTACAGGAAGATCAGCCACACCGCGGCCATGACCCACCCGAAGCGGGCCCAGGGGTTTGGATTCCCCTTGGCCCGCTGCTTGGCGGCGCGCTGGGCCCCACGACGAGGAACGCCGAGCCGCAGATCTGCCGATCCTCTGTGTCCATGCCCATGAGGGTATCCGGGTCCCTACTGGCGGGCCCGCACGCGGCGGGTGCCGATCACCACGAGCCCGGCAAACACCACGGTCCAGGCGGCGACGTTGAGCAGGATCGCCCAGAGCGGATCGGAGTGCACCGCGTCGATCCCGCCCTCGAGCTGGGGCCAGCGGGCCAGCGCGTTGTAGCCGTACATCGGCGTGAACTTGGCGATGTCCAGCATCACGCCGGAGAGCGGCATGAAGACGTTGCCGAAGAAGGAGAAGAAGGTGATCATGATCGACGCCAGGCCGGAGGCCCCCTCGGAGGAGAAGAGCATCCCCATGCCGAGGCCAAACAGCCCGAACATGCAGCCGCCGGCCAGGATGATCGCGCCGGCGGCGAGCCACACCCACCCCTCGGTGGGCCGCGCCCCCGTCGCGGCACCCACGAGGAACACCACCACCACGGAGAGCGTGGAGTAGGCCAGGGCAACGAGCACCTTGGTGAGCGCGTACCCGGCCACCGTGAGGGGCGTGAGCGCCAGCTGCCTGCCCCAGCCACGGGCGAACTCGGAGGCGGCGAGCGAGGTCAGCGAGGTCATGGCCGTGGCCGTGCCAAACGCCGCCATGGACGTCATGACCGTGAAGGCGACGTTGCCGCGCCCCGCCATCACATCGGAGTACTCGGGCGTGGCACCGAAGATGACGTACATCACCACGGGCATGGCGAGCGTGAAGATGAGGGTGAAGGGGTTGCGCGCCTGGCGCACCAGCTCCACGCGGAAGAAGGTCGGGGAGAAGTTCATGGCTCAGTCCTGGGTCAGGGCCGCGAAGGCGGTCTCGAGGGTGGGGGCAACGATCTCCAGATCGGTGCACGCCAGGGTGGTCAGGAGGGTCAGCGCGAGGTCGTCGGAGTCGGTGCTGCGCACCGAGACGCGGTTCCCGTCGCGGGAGGGCTCGACGACGCCCGGGAGGCTTTGCAGCGCGGCCCAGGCCTGGTCGGCGGCCGCCTCCGGGAGGCTCGCGTGGAGCACACGCCCGCCGAGCGAGGCGCGCAGCTCCTGGGTGGGGGCATCGGCGACGACCTCGCCGCGCGCCATGACCACGGTGCGGCGGGCGAACTGCTCGGCCTCCTCCAGGTAGTGCGTGGCGAAGAGGATGGTGCGCCCGGCGTCGGCCTCGGCGCGCATGACGTCCCAAAAGCGGCGACGGGCGTTCACGTCCATGCCGGCGGTGGGCTCGTCGAGGACCAGCACATCGGGGTCGGACAGGATCGCCATGGCGAACTTGACGCGTTGCTGCTCGCCGCCGGAGCACTTGCCGACCTTGCGGCGGGCCAGCTCGTTGAGGTCGGCGGCGTCCATCACCTGGGCCACGCGCTCGCGGGAGAGCGAGTGCAGGCCGGCCGTGAGGTCGATGATCTCCTGGACGGTGACATCCGTGAGCAGGCCGCCCGTCTGCAGCACGGCGGAGAGCCGGCCGGTTGCGGCGGCCTTGCGGGGTTGCTCCCCCAGCACCCGTGCGGTGCCGGCGCTCGGGGCCGTGAGGCCCAGGAGCATGTCGATCGTGGTGGTCTTGCCTGCACCGTTGGGGCCCAGGAACGCCACGATCTCGCCGCGCTGCACCGTGAGATCCACGCCCTGCACGGCACGGACGGTGCCGCGGTTGAAGGTCTTGACCAGGCCGCTCAGTTCGACGGCGGGTGCTGTGTTCGTGCTCATGGCTCCAGCCTGCCGCCGCGGCGGCCCGGGTGGATCCGGGGGCTGTCACGACCTCGGCATGACATCCGTCATGGGCCGGGCCGGTGAGCGGCCCCGGGATCCGCCCACCGGCCAACTAGACCGCCCGCATCGACGCATGCAACGATGCGGATGTCACGCGTCACCCTGTCAGGAGAAACCATGCCCCGCACGCGCGCCGCGCTTCGTTCCGCCGCCTCGGCCCTCATCGCCACCCTGTCCGTCACCGGCTGCTCGCTCTTCGGCGGCGGCCCGCAGCGCGACGAGGAGGGCAAGGTGACGGAGAAGGCCTCGCTCGGGATCACCGATCTGCAGATTGGCGATTGCTTCAGTACCTCGGCGTCCGGGCAGGCGATGACCGGGGAGACCACCGAGGTGAAGCAGTCGGTCACCGTGGTTCCGTGCACGCAGGAGCACACCGACGAGGTGTTCGCGAAGGGCACACTCACCGGCACCACGCTGCCCGCGGGCGACGACATGTCCGAGCAGGCCATGAAGATCTGCGACGACGCGTTCCTCGAGTACGTCGGCAACCCCGAGACGGACATCCTCTACGCCTCCTACGCCGCGATGGACAACATCAGCTACGCGACGAACAAGACCCTCATTTGCGCCGTGGGGCTCGAGGACGGCGGGCCGCTGCACCGCTCCGCCAAGGGCGTGAAGACGCTCAAGGCACTCACGGCCAAGTAAGACGGGCCCTCCATGCACGACGACGCGGCGCCGGCACGGCGCGCTCCTCACGCCGGGCGCGGGGCCGGGGCTCAGGCCCCGGCGCCCGCCCAGCGTGCGGGCATGCTGCGCCGTCGGCGCACGGCGGCCGGCGCCGCCGTGGCGGCCGCCTCACTGGCCCTCGGCGGTTGTGGCCTCCTGCCCTGGTCCCTGCCCGCGCCGTCGGGCACGGCGCCTTCGAGCACCGCCCCGAGCTCCAGCGCCCCGGCGAGCAGCCCTGTCCCGTCCTCGAGCGACGCCCCTGCACCCGGCTGGGTGCGCCCGGGCGAGGTGCGGGTGGGAGCGTGCGTCGACACGAGCAACGGCCTGCGCTTCTCCACCTTCCAGGTGGTCGATTGCGAACAGATGCACGACGGGCAGGTCGTGGCGCAGGGCGTCATCGGCGGCACGAGCCTGCCGGACGACGATGACGACGCTGCCTGGCAGCGGCTGTACGACCGCCAGTGCACCCCAGCCTTCGCGGAATTCACTGGGACGTCCTGGGACGACTCACGGCTCTCCATGTACTACTGGGTACCCACGGAGCAGGAGTTCAAGGACGGTTACCGCTCGCTCACGTGCGTCATTCAGATGAACGACGGCACGCGCTTCTCCGGATCGGCGCTCGGCAAGAACAACGAGGAGCAGTTCAAGCACGGCCCGGGCTGGAAGGCCCCCACGGACGAGGATCTGTATAGCGACGAGCCGGAGACGCACCGCGTCTAGCGCGCGTGGCGCTCCTGGAAGACCAGGATCCGCTCCACCGCGCGGCGCACGGCCTCCGGGCCCGCCGCGAAGCTCAGCCGGACGGCGCCGCCGCCGTGCACGCCGTCGAAGTCGGAGCCGGGCGTGAGCGCCACGCCCTCCTCCTCCAGCAGGGCCGAGCACCAGGCCGAGGCGTCCGGGAAGGCCCCCAGCGCCGGCCCCAGCTGCGCGTAGAGGTAGAACGCGCCGTCGGCGGGGGCCGCCTCGCCCCAGCCGAGCTCCGGCAGGCGCTCCAGCAGCGCTGCGCGGGTGCGCGCGAACTCCTCGAGCTGGGCCGCGCCGAACGCGTAGGCCTCCTCGTCGAAGGCGTGCACGGCGGCGCGCTGGGCCGCGGCCGGCGGGCACAGCGCCACGTTGCCGGCGAGCGCCTCGATGCCCTCCGCGAGCTCGGACGGGGCCAGGAGCCAGCCCACGCGCCAGCCGGGCATCCCCCAGAACTTGGAGAAGGACGAGATCACCACGGCGTCGGTGCCAAACTCGCGCGCGCTCACGCCGAGCGGGTCGGCAGCACCCGGTTCCGGGTAGGTGATGCCGTGGTAGATCTCGTCGCTGATGAGCCGGGCGTCGTTGGCGGCGCACCAGGCGCTGAGGGCCTCAAGCTCCGGGCGCGTGGCCATGGTGCCCGTGGGGTTGGCCGGGGAGGCGAGGATCAGGCCGGCGAGCCGGCCATGTTCCTTCTTGGCGGCGTCGAGCAGTTCAGGAGTGGGCTGATAGCGGGTCTCGGGGCCGCACGGGATCTCCACGACGCGCAGGCCGAGGGCCGTGAGGATGTTGCGGTAGGCAGGGTAGCCCGGGCGGGCGATCGCGACGGCGTCGCCGGCCTCGAAGGCCGCGAGGAAGGCGAGCATGAACGCTCCGGAGGCGCCCGTCGTGACGACGACCTCCCGGGGATCGACGGCGGTGCTGTACCAGCGGGCGTAGTGCCCGGCGATGGCCGCGCGCAGCTCGGGGAGCCCGGCGGCCGGGGTGTAGTTCAGGCTCTCCCCGCCCGCGTGCACGGCGGCGGCCGCGGCGTTGACGGCCGGGGCCGCCCCGCCGGAGGGCTCGCCGGCGCACAGGGAGATGACGTCCCTCCCCTCGGCGCGCAGCTCACCCACGCGCCGCAGGATGGACATGACCTGGAACGGCGGGACGGAGCCGCGGCGGGAGAGCTGCATGGTGCCCATGCTGTCACGGGCCCAGGAATCGGTGCACCGTGGGGTGCTTCGCGGCTATCGTTGGCCAACCGCTCGTTGTGCTGGTGGACGGGCCAGTTCGCGCCGACTCACCCCCCTGCGAGGAGATCCTGCATGCGCCCCACCGCGAGCGACCGTCTGGCCAAGCTGGTCCTGGGAGGGCTCGGAGCCCTGCCCGCCGGGCTGCAGCGACGCTTGGGCGGCAAGCCCATCACGATCGATGGCCACGTGCTCTACCCCGAGGTGCAGATGGCGCTGCGCCTGCTCAACGCGATGCCTTCGAGCGACTTCTCCGAACAGCCCCTGGAGGCGGCCCGACGGACGATCGACAGCGAGGCCTACGTCTTCGGCAAGCGGCTGCCCGTCGACCGCGTCGAAGAGCTCGGCATCCCGGGCCCCGCCGGCCCGATCCCGGCGCGCAGCTACCGGCACTCCCACGCCGAGAACTCGATCGGCACCGTGGCCTACTTCCACGGGGGCGGCTGGGTGCTCGGCGGACTCGACTCGACGGACGCCGTCTGCCGCTTCATTGCGCACCACCTGCCCGTCACGGTCGTCTCGGTGGACTACCGCCTGGCACCCGAGCATCCCTTCCCCGCCGGGATCGAGGACGCCCTCGCAGCGTACCGGTGGATCCGGGAGCAGCCCTCGCTGGGCCGCACCGTGGCGGTCGCAGGGGACAGCGCCGGCGGCAACTTCGCGGCGGTGATCGCCCAGCTCACCAAGGACGACACCCCGCCCGACTTCCAGTTGCTCTTCTTCCCCGTCACCGACCTGGCCCACAAGAGCGCGTCCTACGCGAAGTTTGCCGAGGGCTTCTTCCTCACGGAACAACAGATGGACTGGTACAGCGAGCGCTACGTCCCGGACCGCGGCCAGCGCACCGACCCTCGCGTTTCCCCGCTCCTCGCCGAGGACGTGAGTGGGCTCGCGCCGGCCCACGTGGCTGTGGCCGGCTTCGACGTACTGCGCGACGAGGGGATCGCCTACGCCCGGCGCCTCCAGGACGCGGGCGTGCCCACCACGCTGCAGGTCGTGACGGGGCACATCCACGCCTTCACCAACACCACCGCGGCGAGCCGCACCGGCACCGAAGCCTTCCGCGAGGCGTTGAGGCACCTCGAACGGGGGCTGCTGGCTTCCGCTCGCTGACTCCACACGTTTCCTTCACTTCCACTGCAATCCCCGCGTGGACGTGAAGGAAACGTGTGGTGCCGGCGCAGGGGATGCCCGACGGCGGGTGGAGGGTCAGCGGGTCAGGCCCAGCGAGCGGGCCTGCATCTCGAGCCGCCACCAGGCCGGGGCCTGGCGCAGGCCGGCTGGGAGCCGCGGGTACACCGCGCCCAGCCCGCCCACGATCGCGCGGAACAGCCGGTCCCGGCCCGGCCCGTAGGCGAGGCCGAACTGCGCGCGCACGGGCGCGGGGAGCAGGGCCGCCGTCGCGAGCCGCGCGGCGGGCATGAGGGCGCGCAACCACAGCGGGGCCGCCTTGGCGGCAAGCAGCTCGCGGGACACGGCGAGGGCGTCGTCGCCGACCCGCAGGCCTGCCACGCGGCGCTCAAACTCGGCGTCGAAGGCCGCCCGGTCCCCGAACCAGCGCTCCGCGGGCACCCCGAGCGACGAGGCCAGCGCGCCGTAGCCGACCACCACGCGGTCCTGCGCCTCGCGCGGCAGGGGACCGAGCACCGCCTCCCACGTCCGGGTCCCCGCCCAGGCGAGGGTCATCGCGACCCACAGCCGGGCGTCGTCGTCGTCGTGCGCGTCGTAGGCCGGGCGGCCGCCCACAGCCTTCCCGTGCACCGGATCGTGGGCGGCGCTCACGTGGGCCACCTGCGCGCCGCGCAGTTGCGGCCCGCCAAGCGCCACGGCGTAGACGTAGTCGAGCGTGGCCCACAGACGTTTGAGCGGCTGCCGCGCGAAGTCGGAGTGCTCGGCCACGCCCCGGCCCACCCGGGGATCGGCGAGCTGGAGCAGGATCGCCGCCCCGGCGCCGCCGAGCAGCACCGCCTCGGGGGCGACATCGCGAAAGCCCCGGGCCTCGCGGGGATCGCGGGGTCCGGGGCTTCCGAAGGGCTGGCGGCTCATGCATCCATCATGGCGCAGGCCGCTGGGCCGGTCCTGGGTGCGGCGTCGCGGCGCCCGGGTGCGGGCTCGAGGCTCAGGCCTGCGCGGCCTCGGCCTGATCGGCGGCCTTGGCCTCGGCGATCTGGCGCTTGATGTCCACCATGTCGAGGGCCCGCACCTGGCCGATGAGGTCGTCGAGCGCCGGGCCGGGCAGCGCGCCGGCCTGGTTGAAGACCAGGACGCCGTCGCGGAAGGCCATGAGCGTGGGGATGGAGGTGATGCCGGCGGCACCGGCGAGCGCCTGCTCGGCCTCGGTGTCGATCTTGGCGAACACGATGTCCTGGTGGGACTCGGAGGCCTTCTCGAAGATGGGGCCGAACATCTGGCACGGGCCGCACCACGCGGCCCAGAAGTCGACGAGCACGATGCCGTCGCGGTCGACCACGGAATCGAAGTTTGACTGGTTCAGGTTGATGGTGGCCACGGACGGCCCTCCTCGCTGCTGGTGTGCGGGCTAACTACTCATAACAACGATACCCCTGGGGGTATCTATTCCCGGCCCCGTGACACGAACGGCGCCCGCTCGCCAAAGGTGAGCGGGCGCCGTCGGGCACTGGCAACGATCAGTCGTTGGCGGCGGCCAGCTGGCCGCACGCGCCGTCGATCTCCTTGCCGCGCGTGTCGCGCAGCGTGGTGGGGATGCCCTTGGCCTCGAGGCGATCGATGAACTCGTTCGTGGCCTGACGCGTGGAGGACGTCCAGATAGAGCCCGGCGTGGGGTTGAGCGGGATCGGGTTCACGTGGACCCAGCCGCGGCCGCGCGCGTTGAGCTTGTCGGCGAGCAGATCCGCGCGCCACGGGTGGTCGTTCATGTCCTTGATGAGCGCGTACTCGATGGAGACGCGGCGGCCCGTCTTGTCGTAGTACTCGCGGGCGGCGTCCAGCGCCTCGTCGACCTTCCAGCGCGAGTTCACGGGGATCAGGTCGTCGCGCAGCTCGTCGTCCGGCGCGTGCAGGGACAGCGCAAAGGTGAACGGCACGCCCTCGTCGGCGAGCTTGCGGATGGCCGGCACCAGGCCCACCGTGGAGACGGTGATGCCGCGGGCGGACATGCCCAGACCCTCGGGCTGATCGGCGACCATGCGGTGCACGGCGTTCATGACGCGCTTGTAGTTTGCAAGCGGCTCGCCCATGCCCATGAACACGATGTTGTTCACGCGCTCGGCGTCGGGGCCCTCGTGGCGGGTGCCGCCCAGGGCGCCCTCCGTGATGATGCGGTTGGCCTGGACGATCTGATCCAGGATCTCCGCCGTGGACATGTTGCGCGTGAGGCCGTTCTGGCCCGTGGCGCAGAAGGGGCAGTTCATGCCGCAGCCGCACTGGCTGGAGATGCACAGGGTGATGCGCTTGGGGTAGCGCATGAGCACCGACTCCACGAGCGCGCCGTCAAAGAGGCGCCACAGGAACTTGATGGTGCGACCGTCGTCGGTGACGAGGCGCTTGACCTCGGTCAGCAGCGGCGGGAAGAACGTCTCGACGATCTCCTGCTTGCGGTCCTTGGGAAGATCGGACATCTTCTCGGGGTCCGTGGTGTGGTGCGTGAAGTAGTGCACCGAGATCTGCTTGGCGCGGAAGGCCGGGAGACCCAGCTCCTTCATCTTCTCCTGGCGCTCGGCCATGGTCATGTCCGCGAGGTGCATGGGGGGCTGCTTGACGCGCGGCTTCTGCGCGAACTGCAGGGTGGGTCGGCCGTCGGTGCCCATAGGCTGCTTCCAGCCCTCGGCGGTGGGGCGGACCTGCGGACGACCGGTGAAGCGGTCCTTGCGGTCTGCCCGCGCGGCGACGGCGCGGGAGGTCCCGGAACGGTGGTGCTGGGGTTCGGAAGCGCGCTCAGTCATAACGGTCCATCGTCTCACGTTTTGCTTGGCGTTGCCGTGGTGCGGGCCACGCTTTCGCGGTGCCCGACGGCGGGTGGTGGGGGCGCGCTGTGAAGGCGTGCCCGGGGCGCGGGGCCGGGGTGCGCAGACGCTGGCGCTCAGGACCGCGCGGGGCGGCGGCGCTTCACGGAGCGCACGCCGTCGACGGCGGCGAACACCAGGCTGACGATCCCGCCCGCGACGAAGAGCCACGTGGCCCACACGTCGATCTGCGCGAGGTAACCGGCGGCGACGAAGAGGGCCGCTGCAAGGAGGACAAGACGAGCTGACATGCGAGCCAGCGTAGGGAGGGTGCGGCCAGACGCTTGCATCCTCACGGCGATCCTCACGGAATCCATGCGGTGCCCTCCGCGCGGTGCCCCGGCGGCCGGCGCGTCGGGCGCGCGGGGCGATGAGCGCCAGACGGAACCGGGCGCCGTCGGGCACATGACGAACCCCGGCGACGGGCGCGATGAGCGCCGACCCGCCGGGGCGTCGTCGGGCGGTGTGCCGCCCTGGTGTCAGATCTCGTAGCCCTCGGCGGGGCCGCTCTCGGTGGCGCCGCCCTCGTCGGTCCAGTCCTGGCCCTCCTCGACGCCCTGTTCCGGATCCGAGACCACATCCGGCTCGATGCTGAAGTCCGTTTCCTCACCCATGGCTACCCCTCTCGTCGCGATGCTGCGTACCCCTCCAGCGTCGCACCGCGGAGCTCGCATGTCACGGGCCGGGGGCCACACACCGCCGCACGTTCCCGCCCCGCACCCCGCCCTCGGCCCAGGGCTCACCCGCCGTCGTGCCGTGCCCCGCCGGGGCCGAGCATCCGAAAAACGACGAAGCATCGTCGAAACGACGATGCTTCGTCGTTTCGTGGAGGCAAAGTCACTCCCTCACAGCTCCCCCGCATCCACAACGGGGCGGAGACCCCTGGCTCGGGCGCTCGCGTGGGCCGCAGGCTCAGACGATGACACGACTCAACCCCCGCCCTTTCCCCGAAGGCCTCCTCATGCACAGCGTGGACCCACTTCTCCACCGGCGTGCACGGACAGGGCACCTTCTCAGGCTCGCCCCCGGAATCTACGTCCCTCAAGAGGACTGGCGATCTCGGTTGCCCTGGGATCGCTATACGTTGGCTGCAGCGGCCATTCAGTTATGGCTTCCTTCCGCCACGTTCAGCCACACGACCGCACTGCACCTCTGGGGGCTGCCGCTCCTGTCCCTGCCACGAGAGCTACACCTGGCTTGGCCGCACACCACCCATGCAGGCTTGCAGTCGCAGATCGCGGGCGTTGCCATGGGCGGTGCCGCTTTTGCCGTGCCGCGCCGCCGCTATCACGTCCGCCCGGAGGGAGACTCTGCACCTGTGCTCACGTCGCTTGGGTTCCGCCTCGCGCCACTGTCCGAGTCCCTGGTCCTGTCGATCGCGCGCCTGCCGTTCACTGAAGCCGTTGTTCTCGCCGACGCGACGTTGCGCAGACGACCAGGCTTCGTGGGTAGCGAGCCCCACGATCGAGCTCTCTCGCTCCTCGGATCGTTGAGTGCGTTGAGAAGAGTCACGGAAGTCCTGGAGTTTGCGAGTGCCCTGAGCGAGTCCCCCGGCGAGTCATGGAGCCGCGCGATCATGGCGCTCCAAGGCCTTGAGCCGCCCGTCCTCCAGCAGGAGTTCGTCACCGACGGCGCGCGAGACAGGGTGGATTGCTGGTGGCCGTCCTGCGGGGTCATCGGGGAATTCGACGGCAAAGACAAGTACCTGAGCCTGGGCGGCTCCAGCCGCGCGGAGCAGTGGCAGGTGCTCAACGCCGAACGCCAGCGCGAGGCACGGTTGCGGTCGCGCTCCGAGGTGCGCGCGGTCGTGCGCTGGACCTGGGACGAGTTACGCCACTCCGAGCTGTTCGCCCACAAGCTCGAACTCGCTGGGGTTCCTCGAGATCGCGGGCGGAGGCTTCGGGCGGCTTGAGCCGCAGCCCCTTTGCATCCAGAAAACGACGGCGCATCGTCGTTTGGACGATGCGCCGTCGTTTTGTGGATCAGTTTTGCCCCGCAGCGGCTCAGCGGCTCAGTGGCTCAGCGACCGAAGATCTTGCCCAGGAAGCCGCCCGAGGACTTGGCCGAGGCCTTCTCCTCGTCGGTGCACTTGCACCACTGGCCCGCGGGCACGCCGGCCTTGACGGCGGCGACGTGCTGGCCTCAGCCGGCCCAGGTGGTCTTGCCGCAGTTCTTGCAGGAAACGGGACGGCACATGATGGTTCTCCTTTGGTTGGGGTGAGGTTGAAGCGAGAAAGGTTTAGAGCCCGAGCGCGGCCTTGGCGCCGAGCGCCAGGATCGCCACGGACAACGCCGCGAGGAACACGGTCTTGGTGAGGGATTCGGACAGGCGCGTCGAGAGCCGCGCGCCGAGCAGCGCCACCGCGGCGGTGGCCCCGGCCAGGATCAGCGCCTGCACTGGGTAGTCCGCGCCGAGCGCGTCGTGGCCGGCGAGCAGGTGGGTCGCCACGCCGGACACCGAGGTGCCGGCGATGATCGCGAGCGAGGTGCTCGCCGCGCGCCGCATGCTCAGGCCGAGCAGCACGGTCAGCGCCGGCACAACGAGGAAGCCGCCGCCCACGCCGAGCAGCCCGGTGAGGTACCCGACCACGCCGCCCACCGCGAGGCGGTTGATCCAGCAGGAGACGGGGAACGCCTCCGGGTCCTCGTCCTGAGGGCACGACGGCGCACGGTCGCCTTCGGTGCCGGCGTCGCCTTCGGAAGGGCTCGCCGAGGCGGCGCCGTCCCCGGCGCCAGCCTCGTGAACGAGCGGGGCGCCAGCCCCGGGAACGAGCCCGGCGCCCACCCCGGGAACGAGCCCGGCGCCCACCCCGGGAACGAGCGCGGCGCCCACCCCCGCGGCCTGCGCTCCACTGCGCGCCGCGGCGCGCTCGCGGGCCGTGGCCTGCTTGGCGCGGATCCCGGCCAGCTGGCGCCAGAGCGCCACGAGCAGGATCGCGAGGAGCATCCAGGTGAGCACTGCGTCGGGCAGCAGGGGCGCGGTGGACGCGCCCCACGCGGCCGCCGGGATGCCGGCGGCCAGGAAGCCCACCACGGAGCGCCAGTCAACGGCCTGGTCCGCTCCCCCGCCGCGCCGGCCCAGCAGCCCCACGAGGGCGCCGGCCAGCACGGCGGCGAGGGACAACGCCGACGCCTGCGCGGCCGAGGCCCCGCCGAGCAGCATGAGCGCCGGGACGGCAACGATGCCGCCGCCCGCCCCCACGACGCCCAGCAGCGCGCCGACCACGGCGCCCACGAGGACCAGGATCAGCCAGCTCACGCCGCGGCCACCGGGCTCTCGACGCGGCCGGGCACGGCCACCGACAGGGCGCCGAAGCCGCCGAGCACATCGCTCACGCGCTCGTAGCCCGCCGCGCGCAGCACGGAGGCGGCCACGGAGGAGCGCCAGCCGCCGGCGCAGTGCACCACCAGATCCAGATCGGACGGCACCTCGGACAGGCGGCGCGGCAGCTCGGCGAGCGGGATGCGCAGCGAGCCGGGCATGGCGCCGGCCTCGATCTCGCCCGGGTTGCGCACGTCGAGGTACAGGGCGCCGGAGGCCACGGCGGCCTCCGCCGCGAGCGGCTCGAGGCGCTGCGCCACGCCCCACTCACCCTCGGCCTGCAGCGCAAGGCGCGCCGCGTCGTCGAGCATCAGGAAGCCGTTGCCGCCGTCCAGGCCGATGCGGGCGGCGCGGACGCGCGCCTCCTCCGCGTCGGCGGCGGACGCGGCAACGAACACCACGGAGGCGCCGAGCGGCGCGACCATGCCGAGCGTCTCGGCGAAGCGGCCGCCCAGGTCAACGTTGAGCGAACCGAGCACGTGGCCAGCGCCGAAGTCCTCGGGCGAGCGGGTGTCGATGAGCACGGACCCGGCGGAGCGCGCGGCGAGGGCCTCGGCCACCGAGAGCCCGGAGGGCAGTCCGTCCACGTCGAAGAGCGCGCGCTCGGCGCGATTGAGGACGGCGTCCTCGCCGAAGTACGCGGGGATGGCGGGCTGGCCGCTCGTCAGGATCCGCACGAATTCCTCGACCGGCAGCTCGCGGGCCAACGGGTTCACGAGGCGCTGCGCGCCGATCGTGGACTCCAGCTCGGTCGAGAGGTTCTTGCCGCACGCGGAGCCGGCGCCGTGGGCGGGCAGGACGCGCACGGCGTGGGGCAGGGCCATGAGGCGCGCCACGGAGGCGTGCTGGGCGTGGGCCAGCTCGAGCGGATCCGCGCCGACGGCGGCGGCGAGGTCGGGGCGACCCACGTCGCCGATGAAGAGGGTGTCGCCCGTGAGCACGGCCTCGACGGCGGACTCGACGCCCGCGGGGCGCAGCAGCAGGGAGGTGGACTCCCACGTGTGGCCCGGCGTGTGCGCTGCCTCGATGACCAGGCCCGTGGCGGGATCGCCGAGGGCCAGGCGCTCGCCGTCGGCGAAGGCGCGGTGGGCGTACTGCGGGTCGGCCTGCGGGCCGTAGCCGATCCACGCGCCGGTGGCGGCCTGCAGCTCGAGGTGCCCGGCCAGGAAGTCGGCGTGGAAGTGGGTGTTGAAGACGCCCTCGATCGTGAGGCCGAGCTCCATGGCGTCGGCGAGGTACTCGTCCACGTCGCGGCGGGGGTCGACGATCACGGCGCGGCCCGTGGCCTCATCGGCCACGAGGTACGAGGCGTGCGAGAGGCAGCCGAGGTAGTACTGCTTGAGAATCACGTTCCTGGCCCTTGTCTGTTGCGGGTCGGCGGCCGAAGTCACCGGGGGTCACACTCCACAGTGCCAGATACCCCCCGGGGTATGCAAATTACCCCTGGGGGTATACGCTGGAGGCCGGTTCAACACCCAGCCCGCCCAGGAGGACCCCATGGTGCAGCTCGACCCCCAGGACATGAAGCCGGTCATCAACCGCTTGAAGCGCGCCCAAGGCCAGCTCGCCGCCGTGGTCCGCATGCTCGAGGAGGGGCAGGACTGCCAGCAGGTCGTCCACCAGCTCTCCGCCGCCTCCAAGGCCGTGGACCGCGCTGGCTTCGCGATCATTTCCTCCGGCATGCAGCAGTGCCTCACGGCCGACGCCGACCCCGCGGACCGCGAGGCCGACCGCGAGGCCATGGAGAAGCTCTTCCTCTCGCTCGCCTGACGGCCCACCTGAAGTGCGCGACGCCCGCTTGAGGCCCGCTTCGGGCGAGCGGGCAAGGCACGACGGCGCGTGGCCGGGACCCGCGCGCAACGGCGCGGGGCACAATGGGGCTGGCAACGCCGCCCACCCTCAGCGAAGGAGCACGCCATGACCGCCGCAACCCATGGACCTGACCGCTCGCAGGACGCGGCGGCCGAGCTGGCCTTCAGCCAGGCGATCCACGCCCTCAGCGACGACGACGTCGCGGGCCCCAGCCTGCTCCCCGGCTGGAGCCGCGCCACGCTCATCGCGCACGTCAGCGGCAACGCGCAGGCCTTCGCCCGCGCCATCGCCGGCGCCACCTCGGGCGGCGACACCCGCATGTACGACTCCCGCGAGCAGCGCAACGCCCAGATCGAGGAATACGCCCGGCTGCACCCCGCCGATCTGCGTGCCCTGAGCGACGCCTCCGCCGCCTCGCTCGTCGAGGCGTGGGACGGCCTCACCCCCGAGCAGTGGTCGCTCGCCTTCACGAACGGCCAGGGCAATCCCATGCCGCTCGCCGGAACCGTCAAGGGCCGCACCCGCGAGGTGTGGGTGCACCTCGTGGACCTGGACGCCGGGCACACCTTCGCCGACGTCCCCGCCGACATCGCGGACGCCGTGCTCCGCGAGGTCTGGGCCTCCTGGACCACCCGCGGCGCCGACGCCGGGCTGGCGATCGCGACGCAGGCGGCCGACGGCGCGCCACTCACCCTGGGCGCGGCCGAGGCCCCTGGCGTCACCCTCGTGACCGGATCGCTCGCCGCGGTCGCCGGCTGGGCCACGGGCCGCACGCGCGAGGGCGTCACCGCCGTGAGCGCCTCGGGTCCCGCTCCGTTGCCCGCCGCCCCCGACTGGATCTGACCGCGCCGCCCCGCCGCGCGGTGCCCTCCCCGACGGTGCCGCGCGCGGGTAGATTGCGGCCATGACCAAGACAGAGATGGACCTGGTGCCCACGCAGTCCTTCGAGCAGGCGCAGACCGAAGCCGACCGACTGCACCGTTCAGGTGCCATGACGCTCATTTCGCTCGCCGCGTTCTGGGGCATCGCAGCGGCCCTCTACCAATGGGGTTCGCCGCTCGCGGGGCAGATCGCCCTGCTCATCGGCAGCGCCGCCGCGCACCCCGTCGCCTGGCTGGTGCTCAAGCTCGCGGGCGGCCCGGCCATGGTTCCGCGCAGCAACCCGCTCTCGCCGCTCTTCTACCAGGTCAGCGCCGTCCCGCTCGTCGTGACGCTCAGCGCCATGGGCCTGGCCGACGCCCGCCCCGACGCCTTCTTCGCCGGCGCCATGCTCGGCCTGGCCGCCGCCTTCCTTCCCTCCTCGAGCCTCTACGGCCGCAAGCTGTACCTGGTCCTGGCCGCTGTCTTCACGATGCTCCCCGTGGTGGCGTGGTTCGCGGCCCAGCCGCTGCTTCCCTGGTTCGGCCTGATCGGCGTGGCCCTCCTCCTCGTCTCCGGAGCGCTCCTGCTGCGCCGCCTCGGCGGCCTGGGTGCGGCCCCGCGTGAGGGCGTAGGGCACGACGACGCCCCGCTCACCACGGGCGGCGCCGTCGCCTCCGCGCCGGCCGCGGGCGGCGACGCCGGCGCGCTAGAAGCGCCGGAGGCCGCGCCGCGCACCAACGATTCCTTCTTCGACGCCGAGGCACCGGCGGGCTCGACGAACCCCACCGAGGCCATCGCCGCCGACCGCCCCGCTTGGGGCGGCACCGCTACCCCCGCCCCGGGCGAGGCGAACGCCTGGGCCAACCCCGCGCCGTCGGGCAGTGACGACGACCCCCTCGACAACGGGGTCATCACCGACGCCGATCTCGACCGCCCCAACCACAAGCCGGAGGCCTGAGGCATGCCCGTCACCCACGTTTCGCACCGCGGACTCACCCTGCCCGCCGTGGGGCTTGGCACCTACAAGCTCAAGGGCGCCGTGGGCGCCGAGGCCATCGCGCGCGGCGTGCAGCTCGGCTACACGCTGCTGGATTCGGCCTACAACTACGAGAACGAGGGGACGGTCGGCGAGGGCATCCGCGCGTGCGGGGAGCCGCGCGGTGGGCTCATCGTCACGTCCAAGCTCCCGGGGCGCTACCAGCGCCACGACGACGCGCTGGTCACGGTGCAGGAGAGCCTGTACCGCACGGGGCTCTCGAACATCGACCTGTACCTGATCCACTGGCCCAACCCGGCCCAGGGCCTGTACGTCGAGGCCTTCGAGGCGCTGCTCGAGGCCCGCGAGGCGGGGCTGATCTCCCATGTGGGCGTGTGCAATTTCCTGCCCGAGCACCTCGAGGCGCTCAAGGACGCCACGGGCGAGTACCCCGAGGTCAACCAGATCGAGCTGCACCCCTACTTCCCGCAGACCGAGGCGCTGGCCTTCCACCGCGAGCGCGGCATCATCACGCAGGCGTGGAGCCCGCTGCGCCGCGGCGGTGAGCTCTTCGAGGAGCGGGCGATCACCGCGCCGGCCGCGCGGCTGGGGGTCTCCCCGGCCGAGGTCGTGGTGGCGTGGCACGTGGCGATCGGCTCGCTGCCGATCCCGAAGTCGGCCCACCCGGACCGCCAGCTGGCGAACCTGCGCGCGCAGGACCTCGAGCTCACGCCCGAGGAGGTCGCGGCGATCACGGCCCTGGGCCGACCCGACGGGCGCATGAAGAATCAGGACCCGGCCGTCTACGAGGAATTCTGAGCAAGACAGGCTAGGGCGCAGACGCGCAACCCAGCCGCGGCACGGAGGCTAGGTGTTCCCGCCCTCGGCGAGCGCGGCGAGGGTGGCCGTGACGGCACCCCAGCCCTCGTGGAAGCGGAGCTCCTCGTGCTTGGCGCGGTCCGCCTCCGAGCGGTGGCGGACGACCACCTTGTAGTCGGTCCCCTCTGGGTGTTCGCCCAGCATGACGTGCGCCGTGATCGCCACGGGCGTCGGCTCGGCCGGGCGCAGGGAGGCGTGCACCGCGTTGGTGAAGATCAGCAGCTCCCTCGGCTCCACGGCGAGGTAGGCGTTGTTGGTGTGCTGCGACCACTCAGCGCCGTCCTCGCTCATCGAGGTCACGAAGCCGCCGCCGGGGCGCAGGTCCAGCTCGTCGACGCGCGCGTGTAGCGGCGCCGGAAGCCACCAGCGCTCCAGGAGCCGCGGCTAGGTCCAGGCCTCCCAGACCTTCGCGGGATTGACCTTGATGAGGCGCTCGAGGCTCAGATCGAGGGTGGGCTCAAACGAGATGTACGGCATGGTCTCCCCCAGGGGCTGTGTGCGGCGGGCCGGGTTCGGGTGCCCCGGCTTGGGTGCGAGCGTACAGCTCAGGACGCGCCGGTAGCGGCGTTCTTGATGAAGGCCCGCACGAGCGCAGGGTCCTTCACCCCGGGCGCCGATTCGACGCCGCTCGCGACGTCGACACCCCAGGGCCGCGCGCGGCGCACCGCGTCCTCGACGTTGCCCGGCTTGAGGCCGCCGGCCAGGAGCCAGCGGCCCTCTGGTCGCGCGTCCTCCAGCGCCGAGAGGTCCCAGCTCTCGCCGCTGCCCGGCTTGGGCGCGTCGATGAGCAACAGCTCCTCGCCGTGAGAGCCGGCCACGGGGTAAGGGTCGTGCTCCAACGAGGTGGCGCGCCAGAGGCGGGGGAAGATCGCGGCCGCGGCGGCGAAGTCCTCCGGTCCGTAGGAAGGGCCGTGCAGCTGGAGCACGGAGGCACCCACCTCCAGGGCGAGGCGGGCGGCTTCCTCGGCCGGCTTGTCGTTGATGACCAGGACGGTCTCCACGGAGCAGTCGACCGCCGCGATGACCTCGCGCGCCCGCTCGGGGTCGACGTAGCGCGGGCTCTTGGCGCTCATGTTGACGCCGATCGCGTCCACTCCCTCTGCGCACACCTCGCGCGCCATCTGGGCCGTGGTCACTCCGCAGACCTTGACGTACACGGGTAGCTCCTCCTGCTATTCGGTCTCCACTGTGTCACTGGGGCCGGGCCGATGCCAGTGCGTGTCCCCTGCCTCAGTGCCGGGCGAAGGCCTCCTGCAGCCACCACGCGCCACCATCGGAGGCGATCTTGGCGTCCAGCACGAGCGGCACGCGTTCCCCGGCCCGCACGCCGGCGAGCCAGTCCTCCACCACCTCCAGGTCGGCCACGGACCGCACCACGGCCGAGCGCGCCCCAAAGCCGGCCGCGAGCGCCGCGAGATCCCGTTCGGGGAAGACCACGTCGCTCAGGTCGACACCGGAGTCGGCGGGACCGAAGTGATGCACCTCGGCGCCGTACGCCGCGTCGTCGTACACCACCACGAGCAGCGGCAGGGCGAGTCGCACGGCCGTCTCGAGGTCCGCGATCCCCATGAGGAAGCCGCCGTCGCCCGTGCCGAGCACGGGCAGGCGCTCGGGTTGGGCCAGTGCGGCGCCGATCGCGGTGCCGAGCCCCAGCCCGATCGACTGGAAGGCCTGCGTGAAGCAGAAGCCTCGCTCGTCGGGGACGCTGAGGTACTGCGCCGGGTAGCCCATGAAGTTGCCCGAATCGGTGGAGACCACGCGCGCGGCCGGCAGCACATCGCCCAGCACATCGCTGAGCACGCGCGGGTCGATCCGCCCGTCCCCGCCCAGATCGGGGGTGGGCGTGCGGTTCCACGTGCCCTCGGCGGCGATCCGCGCACCGACGGCCTCGGAGCGGTACCGCCCGCCCGGCTCGGCGTCGAGCCCCGAGCGCAGGTAGGCGAGCTCCTCGAGCGCGGCCACGGCGACGAGCCCCGCATCGCCCACCACGCGGACACCCACGGGCCGGTGCTTGCCGATCGCCGCGGCGTCGCGGTCCACCTGGACGAGCGTGGCGTCCGGCGCGAGCAGCGTGCCGCGGCGCGTGGTCCAGTCGTTCAGGGCGCAGCCAAAGGCCACCACCACGTCAGCACCGCGGATCAGCTCGGCGGCCAGATCGGTGGCGAAGCCGCCGGAGATCCCCAGATCGAAGGGATCGCGGGCGAAGAGCCCCTTGGCCACGGCACTCGTGGCGAGCAGGGCACCCGCCTCGGCGCCGAGCGCGCGCAGCGCGGGCCCGGCCTCGCGCGCGCCGCGCCCGGCGATGATGACGGGTCGCTCGGCCGCGCCCAAAGCGCGCACCAGCGCACTCACGTCCTCACCCGAGGGCACGACGGCGGCCGGTGCCGCGGGCGAGGTGGTGCCGCCCGGCTCACCGGCGGCGGCCGACTCCCAGCCGGCCAGCGCCGCGGCGTCGGACGCCGACACCGGGTGGCCCTGCACGTCGATCGGCAGGTTCAGCAGCACCGCGCGCCCGGAGAGCGCCAGCTCCCACGCCGCGAAGAGCACAGCACCGGCCCGCTCGGGCGCGTCGATCGTCAGGGACTCGGCCCCCACGGCGGCCGCGAGCCCCGGCTGATCCATCGCGAAGTTGTTGTGGGGGTCCCCCGCGGGCGCCGCGGCGGAGATCAGGAGCAGGGGCGTGCGGGACTTGGCCGCCTCGCCCAGGCCCGTGGCGGTGTTGGTGAGCCCGCAGCCCTGGTGCACCGTCACGACGCCGACCCCGCCACCCATCCGGGAATACGCGTCGGCCATGACCACGGCGCCGCCCTCATGGCGCGCGGCGACAAACGGCACCCCGGCCGCGCGCAGCGCGCCCGTCACGGCAAAGTTGCCGGAGCCCACCACGCCGAAGGCGCGCGTGGCGCCCCACGCCGCCACGGCACGACCCACAAACTGGGCCACGCTGGGGGCCGGGCCGGCCCCCGAACCCGGCGCCGCGGCGTCGGGCCCTGCCTCCTCGGGAAGCCCAGCGCTCACGCCTGCACCAGCGCGAAGACGCGCGCGGGCGAGGCAGTGCCGCCCACGATGGGCAGCGGCGAGACCACGATCGTCGCGCCGGTCGTGGGGAGCTGCTTGAGGTTCTGCAGCGAGGTGATGCCGTACTTGTCGTTGCCGAGCAGGTGGTAGTGCACGGGGAAGGGCGGGTCCAGCTCGGCGCCGCGGCCGGCGTCGATGCCCACGGTCTCCACGCCGATGCCGCTGATCTTGCGCTCGGTGGCCAGCCACAGGGCGCACTCGGCCGAAATGCCCGGCGTGTGCGAGCCCGTCTCGTCGGCGTTGAGGAAGGCCTCCTGGTCCTGCGAGTACTGGTCCCAGCCGGTGCGGTAGAGCAGCCAGCCGTTCTCGGGCAGGCCGCCGTGCTGCGCCTCCCACTCGAGGACGTGCTCGCGCGTGAGCAGGAAGTCCGGGTCCGCCGTCGCCTCGGCGGCAAAGTCGAGGACCACGGCGGGGCCCACGAGGCGCGCGGGCTCGATCTGGGCCACGTCCTTGCCCTCACGGCCCGAGACCCAGTGCACGGGCGCATCCAGGTGCGTGCCGATGTGCTCGCCCGTGTGGATGTTCGCGTGCTTCCAGAACGGGCCGGGCTCGTTGTACTCCGAGACCGTCTCGAGCGAGAAGTCGATGAGGTTCGCGAACGGCTCGGGCAGGCGCAGCGTGGGCGTCGCCGAGGAGAGCGGGTTGGTCAGGTCGACGACGCGGATCGAGGCGTCGGCGAGGCCGGTCAGGAGCTGAGCGATGGCGTTCATGGTGTCCTTTGCGCGAGCGGGCGGGCGTGGGGCCAGTCTGCTGTGAGCCCCGCCGCGCTGCCAATCACATGACACGCTCGGACGGGTATCCTCACGGCATCAGCTTTGCTTTTTCAGGGGGAAACATGCACAGCACGACGACGCACGGACGGGCTCGGCGCGGGACGCTCCTTCGCGGGCGGCTGGGACGGGCGGCGGCCCTCGCCGCCGCGTTGCTGATCGGGGGCCTGAGCGCGGCGGCACCCGCCACGGCGCTCGGCTTCGTCGATTCCGCCGGGGTCGGCTCGGCCGCCGTGGCACCGGCGGGCAAGAACCTCACCGGCATCGTCATCGACGACACCGCCGACGGCGGGCTTGGCGTGCTCAACGAGGCCAAGATCCGGGCGGGGCTCGAGGAGATCAACTTCAACGAGCCAACCAAGGTCGCCATCTACACGCGCGACGGGCTCTACGAGGACAACATCAACACCAAGACGCTGCTACGGGCGCGGCAGAAACACCCTGACTGGATCTCCTCCTCCGACTCGGACAAGTGGGCGGACGGCCTCTTCATCATCACGCTCTCGGTGGAGCGCCGCGGCGGGGGCCAGATCGGCACCTACTTCGGCGAGGACCGCAAGGTGGGCACCGGCAACGAAAAAGCCATCCAGGACGCAGGCAAGACCAACTTCCGGGCCGCGGACTGGACCGCCGGCGTGCTCGACGTGGCCCAGGCCGCCGCGCGCAAGATGAACCAGCCCTGGTACTTGAGCCCCGGCCTCTGGTGGCCCGTGGGCATCGGCGGTGGGGTCGTCGGCATCGGCGCGGTGGTCGTGAGCGCGAGCCGTTCAAACAACCGTGACCGCATGGCGGCCGGGCTGGCGTCCGGCAAGAACTCGCTCACGCGCGTCACGATGGACCTCGACAACACCGAGCTCTCGGCCCGGGCCCTCCCGAAGACCGGTTCCAAGCACGCCGCTGACCTCGAGGCGCGCTTCACCTCCTTCATGCAGAGGTACAGGGGCTTGCTCACCGAGCAGCAGGAGCTGGAGGCGACGGACAAAAAGCAGCGCAGCACCTCGGCGGTACGCGACCGGGCCGAGCTCTTTGCCGTGCAGGCCCAGGACCTCGACACGGTGGACGACGCCATCGCGGCGGCGGCGGCGTTGTACGCACGAACCGCCGGCTGGAGGGACGCCTGGCGCCTGCAGATCGCCCCGCTCGAGGAGGATCTGGCCGGCATCCCCGGGATCATCCAGACGGGGCAAAGCATGAGCTTCGGCTTCTGGGGTTCCGCGGAGCGCGAGGGGACCATGTCTGCGGCCTCGGCCGCGCTCGACGCGTGGCTTCCCACGGCGCGGCAGGAGCTGCAGGACGTCAGCGCGCAGATGGAGGCGGGCAGCATCGAGGTAGACGCCGCGCTGGATCGCCTCGTGGCGCTGCGCGCGGAACTCACCCAGCGACTGCGCGACTATTCCTCCGCCCAGATCGATGCCTTCGCGAAGACCGAGCGCGAGCGCGAGGAGATGCACGAACAGATGGACGCGGCACAGTCGAGCTCCCGCCGCCGCAGCGGTTCCATCCTCGACATCACCTCGCCCACGATCTTCTGGTCGTCGGTGAACTATTCCACCGGCTACCAATCGGGTGTCTCCAGCGTGGAATCGTCTCGGTCCTCCGCCTCCTCGGGCGGCTCCACCACCGGCTACTCGGGCGGCGGCGGCAGCTTCTCCGGATCGGGCTCCTCATCACGCTTCTAGCGGTGCCCGGACACCGCGAAGCCGCCGTACCGATGCAAGGATGGGTGCCATGCGTGTGTGGAGCTTGCACCCCCGATACCTGGACGCCTCCGGCCTCGTGGCCTGCTGGCGCGAGACCCTCCTGGCCCAGAAGGTGTTGCGCGGCCTGACCCGCGGCTACACCAAGCACCCGCAGCTGCAGCGCTGGCGCGAGCAGGCCGAGCCAGTGGAGGCGATCGGCGCCTATCTGCACTTCCTCCACGCCGAGGCCACGGCGCGCGGCTACCGCTTCGACGCGTCCCGCATCGCCGTGCCGCCCACCAACCCAGATCGCTGGCTTGGGGTGATGAGCGTGAGCGAGGGGCAGCTCGCGTTGGAGCGGGAGCACCTGCGCGCCAAGCTCGAGGCGCGCTCCCCGGAGGCCCTGCCGCGCCTGGACGACGTCGCGCTGCCCCATCCGCTCTTCGCCTCCGTGCCCGGCCGCGTCGCCGCGTGGGAGCGCGCCTAACCCTCCCAGTCTTTTCACAGCGTGCAAAGTTGCACGCTGTGCACCTTTGCTGGCACGCTTGAGGGGTGCTTCCCACCTCCCTCGTCACCGTCGCCAGCGACCCCCTCTCCCGACGCGAGCTGAATCGGCTCGCCACGCGCCGGGCCATCACCGACACCGTCCTGCGCCTCGCCGAGGCCCAGGAATTCTCGTCGATCACCGTGGATCGCGTGGCCGAGGAGGCCGGCGTCTCGCGCCGGACCTTCTTCAACTACTTCCGCTCGCTCGAGGAGGCGCTGCACGAGCCGCTGCGAGCGCTCGTCGAGCGGGCTGCGATGAGGATGGACGAGCAAGACCCCGTGGGGACCGACATCCTCGGCCTGCTCTCCCGCACCCTCGACGAGATCCTCTCGCTCGAACTGCTGGAACCGACGGCCCGCGTCTTGCTCATCACGCGCGACCAGCCCCAGCTGCGCGAGGCCGGGTTGCGCACGTGGGACGACTGCGTGCGCGCCCTGGTTCCCCCCGCGGGGCAGGGCACCCCGGCCCTGCGACTCTTCCTCTCCACGCTCATCCGCACCGCCATCGCCGCGGCCCAGGCTGCCTTCGAGACGTGGGCAGAGGAACTGCCGGAGGCTCCCGTTGACGAGGCCCAGGTGATGCGCCTGCGCACCCTCGTGGCGCAGGGACTCGACCTCCTCGGCCACGGCTTTGCCATCCCCGAGTGGCTCAGCGAGGCGGACCTCGCCTCCTGCCCGCCCGTGCCGGTGAGCGCCGTCGGGCGCCCGTCCCCCTTGCCCTCCCCCACCCACCCCGCCGACGCGTCAGACGCGCGCTAGTTCGAGGACCCCTCCATGGCTTCCTTCCTGTACCGACTCGGAACCCTCGCCGCCCGCAAGCGCTGGTGGTTCCTCTCCGCCTGGCTCGTGGTCCTCCTGGTCATCGGCGGCTCCGCCGGCGCCTTCATGGGCAAGCTGAGCAACTCCTTCTCCATTCCGGGCACCGAGACCCAGGTGACCCTGGACAAGATGCGCCAAGAGATCCCCGAACTGGCCGGCGGCCAGGGCAATGTGGTCTTCCAGAGCAAGGACGGCGCGTTCACGCAGGAGCAAAAGGACACGATCGAGGACAGCCTCCAGGAGCTCAAGGACGAGAAGCTCGTGGTCGGGGCCATCGCCCCCTTCAGCACGCAGCAGACGCTTGACGAGTCGGCCGACAAGGTCGCCGACGGCGAGGCGGAGATCGCGGCCAACGCCAAGAAGCTCGCTGACGGCAAGAAGGCGCTGGCCGAGGGCAAGCAGAAGCTCGAGGACGGCAAGAAGCAGATCGAGAAGAACGAGCCCGAGCTCGCCAAGGCCAAGGCCCAGCTGGAGGATGGCAAGGCCCAGCTCGAGGCGGGCAAGACCAAGCTGGCCGAGGGCCAGCGCGAGTACAACTCCGGCCTGGCGCAGTACCAAAGCGGCGCGGCCCAGCTCGCCGCCGCCGGGGACAAGATCGCCGCCGGCCAGAAGCAGTACGACGCAGGAGCCAAGCAGCTCAGGGACGGCCGCGCCAAGCTCGAGGCGGCCGAGAAGCAGCTGGCCGCCGGCCAGAAGCAGTACGACGCGGGCACCAAGGAGTATGCGGCCGGGCTCAAGGAGCTCGAAGCCAAGCGCCCCGCCTACGAGCAGGGCAAGAAGCAGCTGGCCCAGCTCAACGCCGGACTCAAGGCCATCGCCGAGGGATGCAAGGCCGCCGGCCCCGAGCAGGCCCAGGCCGCGTGCCGCGATGCGCAGGCCGAGGCCCAGCTGGGCCTGCCCAGCTATGCCGCGGCCCAGCAGCAGGCAGCGGCCGCCCAGAAGCAGCTGGGAGCGTTCGAGCAGGGCGAGGCCAAGCTCGCCGCCGCAAAGAAGACGCTGGCCGACTCCAAGGCCAAGCTGGCCGCCGGTGCCCAGCAGATCGAGACGAACCGGGCCAAGCTGACCGCCGCAGAGAAGGAACTGACCGCCGCCAAGGCGCAGCTCGATGCTGGCCGCGCGCAGATCGCCGAGAAGCGCCCGCAGCTCACGGCGGCCAAGTCCAAGCTGGACGCGGCGGCGGCCCAGCTCGCCAGCGGCCGCGCCGAGATCGCCACAAACGAGAAGAAGCTCGCCGACGGGCAGGCCAAGTACGAGGACGGCGCCGCCAAGCTCGCCGATGCGAAGAAGCAGATCGCCGAGGGAGAGAAGGAACTCCCGGCCAACGAGGCCAAGCTCGCCGACGGCGAAAAGCAGCTCGCGGGCGCCCGCACGCAGCTGGCGCTCGGCCAGCGCAATGCGGACGCAGGCCACGGCATGCGCTTTGTCTCGGAGGACGGCACCACGGCCGTCGCGAACCTGCAGTTTGAGGGCCAAGCCGAGGCCATCAGCCCGGCCGACCGTCAGAAGCTCCAGGACACCCTGAACCGCGTGACGTCCCAGGGCGTGGAGGTGCTCTACTCCAAGGAGATCGTCTCCGACCTCAACTCCTTCTTCGGCCCCGGCGAGGCGATCGGCATGATCATCGCCGCCCTCGTGCTCTTCTTCATGATGGGCACCCTCGTGGCCGCCGGTCTGCCGCTGCTCATGGCGATCATCGGTGTGGGCGCCGGCGTGGGCGGAACGCTGGCCTTCTCCTCGCTCGTGGAGATGGCCTCGATCACCCCGGCCCTGGCGCTCATGCTCGGCCTGGCCGTTGGCATCGACTATTCGCTCTTTATCATGCACAGGCACCGCAAGCAGATGCTGGCCGGCATGCCCGTCGTCGAGTCCATCGGCACGGCAGTGGGCACCTCGGGCAACGCCGTGGTCTTCGCGGGCCTCACGGTCGTGATCGCGCTGGCGGCGCTCGTGGTGCCGGGCCTGCCCTTCCTCTCCATCCTCGGCCTCTCGGCCGCCGCCACCGTGGCGCTCTCGGTGCTCGTCTCGCTCACGCTGCTCCCGGCCATCCTCGGCTTCCTCGGCAAGCGCATGGTCTCGAAGCGGGCCTGGCGCAAGGCCGAGGCGGCCGGCTCCCTGGGCACCCAGGGTGCCCACGCGGCGTCGGGCGCTCAGCTGCCCGCCGGCGCGGCGGCGGCCGCCGCCGGCACCGCCAAGCCCCAGCGCGGCTGGGGCGCGTTCACGACGCGCCATCCGTGGCTCATCGCCGCCGCCTCGGTCATCCTGCTCGCCGTCATCGCCCTGCCGACCGCGCAGCTGCGCACGGCGCTGCCCGACGGCAACCAGGAGGCGTACGGCTCCTCCGCCCAACGCGCCTACGAGGTGACCTCCGAGCGCTTCGGCGGCGGCTTCAACGGCCCCATCCTGGCCCTCGTGCACCTGCCGGAGGGGTTGAGCGAGGACCAGGCGCAGAACAAGCTGCTCGACGTCGCCGACCGGCTACGCCAGGCCGACGGGGTCGTGGCGGTCATGCCGGCCGCCACGAACGACGACCGCAGCTACGGCGCGATCCAGATCGTGCCGACGGACGGCCCGTCCTCCGCCTCCACCGAGAAGCTGGTGCACGAGCTGCGCGAGCAGACCCCGGGGATCGGTGCGGACACAAACACGACCGTGGCGCTCACGGGCCAGGTCACGGCCCAGATCGACGTCTCGGAGAAGCTCGCGGATGCGCTGCCGCTCTATCTCGGCATCGTGGTTGGCCTCTCGCTCATCCTGCTGCTGCTCGTCTTCCGCTCGATCGTGGTGCCGCTCCTGGCCACGGCCGGTTTCCTCCTCTCGCTCGCGGCGGCCTTCGGCGCCACCGTGGCGGTGTACCAATGGGGCTGGTTCGGGCCGGTGTTCGACATCCACGTGACGGGCCCGATCATGAGCTTCCTGCCGATCCTGCTCACGGGCATCCTCTTCGGCCTCGCCATGGACTATCAGGTCTTCCTCGTCTCGGCGATGCGCGAGGCCTACGCCCACGGCGCCGATCCGCGCGAGGCGGTCAAGGCCGGTTTCCGCAGCTCGGCCCCCGTGGTCACGGCCGCGGCGCTCATCATGACGAGCGTGTTCGCGGGCTTCATCTTCAGCCACCTGGCGATGATCCGGCCCATCGGCTTTGCCCTGGCCGTGGGCGTGCTCGCCGACGCGTTTGTGGTGCGCATGACCCTGACGCCGGCCGTCATGACCCTGCTGGGCAAGCACGCCTGGTACATCCCGACGTGGCTGGACCGGATCCTGCCCGACGTGGACGTGGAGGGCGCGAAGCTGCTCAAGGACCACGCGGACGCCGAGCATCACGCGGCGGCCGAACCCTCCGGCGGGGACGGCGATCGCCGCGACGAGGGCGCCCTCGCCGGAGCCTCCCGCTAGCGCCGGAGGCGGGCGCGGAACGCGTCGGTGGTGATGACGCCGGCCAGGAGATCCACGTAGTCGCTGATCATCGCGACGGGATCCACCTCGGCCGGCGTCGCGAGCCACCGCGTCTCGATGCCCTCGATCATGGCGAGCAGGCCCCTGGCCAGCGCGGCGGCGTCAGTGTCCGGGCGGATCTCCCCGCGCGTGATGCCCGTGGAGACGGCGCGCTCCACGACCTCGTCCACGAGCTCGAAGTGGCCGCGCAGCCAGTCGTGGGCCGGGTGCTGCGGATCGGTGGCGAGCAGCCGCAGCTCCGCGAAAAAGCGGACGGTCCCCGGCTTCTTCTGGTTGTTGCGCATGAGCTCGACCCACGCCTGGATCCCGTTCCAACCCTCGCCCTTCGCCCCGGCCCAGACCTCGTCCCTGACGGTGCGATCGCGGCGACTGAGGGCCGCGGAGAGCAGCGCCCGCTTGTCGGCGAAGTGTTCGGCCAGCACGTCAACGCCCAGCCCGGCGCGGTCGGCAATGGCTACGAGGGACGCGTCAGCGTACCCCCCGTCGGAGAACTCCTCGAGGGCCGCCCGGATCAGCCGGGCCCGAGGGGTCGAGAGATGCACAAGGTTCACGATCGGATGCTCCTCGGCGCCGCGAACGCTCCAGCGCGCGGCAGCCGGGCGGTCATTCGGCGGCGGGCGAGACCCGGTACCTGGCCTCAATCAGCCCCAGTAGCTCGTTCGCGATTTTGACGGGGCCTGGTCGTCGTCGAGCACGCGGGCCACGAGCGCCGCCGGGAAGACGCCCATCATCTGCCGCACTACGAGGTCGGCGTCGATGGTGGGGAGCATCTCACCGTCCTCAATACCGGTCGCCACCGCGTGGCGCGTGAACCCGTCGATGAACTCGTAACGAAGCGTGGCTCAATCGTGGGCCGGGTGCGCCTTGTCCAGCCCCCCGACCAGCATGTCGACGCAGAACAGGAAGAACCCGGGCACCGCGTTCAGGGCCTCGATGCCGTACACGACCGAGCGCAGGGCCTCCCAGCCGCGATCCGGGCGGGCGTCGTACACCTTTTCGCCGGCCCCGCGGCTCGCCAGCGAGAGCGCGGAGGTCAGCAACGCGACGTCCGTGGGAAAGCGACCACGCACCTCCGCGACGCTGACCCCGGCGGCATCGGCGATCTGCTCCACCGTGGTGCTGAGACCGTGCTGGCCGTAGAGGCGCTAGGCGCTAGGCGCTGATGAGGATCCGCAACCCGGTGCGATCCCCCATGGCGGATCCGGCCGGCAAGGGCAGGGGTGTGACATGGCGGTCTACTCCTGGGGGCGGCGGAACGGGAACGGCGCAAGGACTGTGGGCTGAATCTTATCTTTCCGATGATCCCTTTCCAGCGAGAACAAGCCGCATCACGACACCGAGGCCGCCAGAGCATGACAAAAGAACGCCCCGCGTATCCCCCAAGATCACGCGGACCGTCCCCATGTCAGTCGTCTCATCAGGCGCATCCTCGCGGATTTGCTTGATTGACAATGACTTTACACAAGGACACAGCGAAAGGCAAGATGGAGCATTCTCGACCATCACTATTCTTCCGCCCCGATGAATCGAGGAATGACTTTGGCGTCGCGGCTACGATCGACAGGATGAGCACCCCTTCCGAGGACGCAACCCTCCACCGTTCAACGCTCGAGGCGATGCCAGCCCTCACCTGGCACGCCCTCGCCCGCCTGCGTCAGGACGTCTTTGTCGTGGAACAGGAGTGCGCCTACCCGGACCTGGACGGGCGCGACGCCGAGCCCGGCGCCTCCCACCTGTGGATCGAGGACGAGGCGGGCGCGGTCATCGCCACCCTGCGCATCCTCCACGAACACGGCGGCACCGCCCGCCGCATCGGCCGCGTCGCCACGCGCGAGGACGCTCGCGGCCGCGGGGTCATGGGGCGCTTGCTCGCCGCGGCGATCGAAGACTGCGCCGGACACGAGATCGAGATCGAGGCCCAGGCGCACCTGCAGGGCTGGTACGAGCGCTTCGGTTTTGTGCGCAGCGGCGACGAGTTCCTCGAGGACGGGATCCCGCACGTGCCCATGGTGCGCGCCGCCTGAGGCGCCGCTCCGGCACCCACTGACGCGGCCGCCGTCGTGCCCTAGGCTGAGTCCCCAGCGCCGCCACCGGCGGCGGCGGCCCAACGGCCGCCCGCACGAGGCAAGGATTCCCATGGCCCGCATGATCTTCGTCAATCTGCCCGTGAGCAATTTGGACGTCGCGGACGCCTTCTACGACGGCCTCGGCTTCACCAAGATCGGCCCGTTCTCTAACGACGTCGCGAGCGCGTGGCGGATCGACGAGAACATCTGGGTCATGCTTCTGCTCCCCGGCTTCTACTCAACCTTCCTGCGCGAGGGCGACCAGCCGAGCACCCCCAGCGGCACGCAGCAGAAGCTCAACGCGCTTTCCGCCGACTCGCGCGAGGAGGTCGATGCCTTCGTGGCCGCCGCCGCGACGCACGGCGGCCGCGTATACCGCCCCGCGGTCGAGGAGATGCCGGGCATGTACGGCGCGGCGGTCAAGGATCCCGACGGCCACGTCTGGGAAATCATGTGGATGGACCCGGCGCTCGCGGGCGGCGCCTGAGCGCTTCGCGCCCGCACCGAGGGCAACGAACGACGGCGGGCGGCCGGGCGCGAACCCGGCCGCCCGCCGTTCGCGCGCCCGGCTACGGGGCCGGGTGCCAGCGCTTGAACTTGCGGTGCTGGTTCACGAGCGAGGCGGCGATGTAGAACCAGCGGCGCGGGTGCGTCTCGGCCATGTAGACGAGCGGGTGGGAGTGCCCGCCGCGCTTGAGCAGGCGCTTGATCGTGGCCTGCAGATCCGCCGGGACGTAGCGGCGCAGGAGCGACTTGGGCAGCACGGAGTAGAGGTGCTCGCGCGTGGCGTGGACGAAGGCCTCGTCCTGGCGCAGGCCGTCCTCGAGGAACTCCTCGACGTAGAAGCGGGCCACGTTGTTGCCCGCCGCCGTGACGTAGAAGTGGTTGCGCCCCAGGCGCGGGTTGAGCTCGAAGTAGCGGTAGGAGCCGTCGCGCGGGTCGTACTTGAGGTCGAACATGGCAAAGCCGCGCCAGCCCAGGTCCTGCAGCATGCGCCGGCCCGTCTCCACGACCTCCGGGTAGGCGCCCGAAACGATCGCGGCGGAGTTGCCGAGCGCGCCGGGGGCGTGCTCCTCCACGACCACGCGGCCCGCCGCGCCGAAGCGGACGTTGCCCGCCTTGTCGGCAAAGAAGGTCACGAGGTGCATGCCGGAGTCGGGGCCGGGGATGAGGTCCTGGACCACAAAGCCTGCGGCGTAGCCCGCGGCCTCGGCGTCCGCGACGAGGCGGGCCAGTTCCTCGGCCGAGGCGACGGTGTGGACCTTCTTCTGGCCGGGGAACTCGACGTCGTGCCAGGCCACCGAGTCGGAGGCCTTGACGATGGCGGGGTAGCCCACGCCGGCGGCGAGCGCGGCGGCCGGGGCGTCGTCGCCCAGGCGAACCACGGCGGTGGCGGGCGTGGGGACGCCGCGCTCGGCGCAGAGGGCGTCGAATCCCTCCTTGGTGGTCACGGCCAGGAGCGGCTCGAGGTCGGCGTAGGGCACCACGGCCCAGGGCTCCAGGCGCTCGCGGTGCTCCACGATGAGCCGCGTGTGCGGGTCGTTGGAGGCCAGGAGCAGCACCTTGCGGGTGCCGTTCAGGGAGAGCTCGCGCGCCTGCGCCTCGACGAAGGCGAGCAGGCCCGCCTCGTCGGCGTGGTCGGCGAAGACGCGGGCCTGGACGATCCGGGAGTGCGCCAGCAGGCCGGTTATCACGGAGGGGATCGCCACGGAGGTCACACCGTAGGCCTCGTGGAACTCCCTGGCCAGCGAGTAGGCCCCGATGTCGCCGCCCAGGATGAGGGGGACGAAGGGCTGGGAATCCTCGATGCGCATGGGCTTCAGCCTACCGAGCGCCGCGCGCGAGCCGCGCCACATACCCCCTAGGGGTACTTGCGACCGTACCCCTAGGGGGTATAAAGTTCTCGCCATGAGCGAGCAAGAGCACACCACCCACGGCTACTCCGCCGACAAGGAGGCCCTCCTGAAGCGGCTGCGCCGCATCGAAGGCCAGGTGCGCGGCGTCTCGCGCATGGTGGACGAGGACAACTACTGCATCGACGTCCTCACCCAGATCTCCGCCGTGAACGCCGCCCTGCACAAGGTCTCGCTCGCCCTCGTGCAGGACCACATCGGGCACTGCGTCGTGGACGCCGCCGCCCGCTCCGCCGAGACCGGGGACGCCACCATCGTGGCCGACAAGGTCGAGGAGACGGCGGTCGCCATCGGCCGCCTGCTGCGCTAGCCGCCCCGTTCCCACCCCACGTGGGCCGGCACCCACCCGGCCACCCGCCGTCGTGCCCTTGATCAGGGCCCGCCACCCCAAGGAGTCAGCATGAACACCACCGTCACCATCTCCGGCATGACCTGCGGACACTGCGTCATGAGCGTCAAGGAAGAGATCGAGGCCCTGCCCGGCGTGACCGGCGTGGACGTGAACCTCGTGGCCGGCGGCCTCTCCACGGCCACCGTGACCGCCGAGCGCGAGATCACCGTCCTCGAGATCTCCGAGGCCGTGGCCGAGGCCGGCTACACGGTCGTCGCCGAGAACGCCTGATCCCCCACCACAAGGAGTTGATCGCCGTGGCTGCACGGCAGAACCCCACGATGGACGCGCCGGACGCCACCGCGCTGCGCGTCGTCGACCTGGACATCCAGGGCATGACCTGCGCCTCCTGCGTGGGCCGGATCGAACGCAAGCTGGGCAAGTTGCCCGGCGTCGAGGCCAGCGTGAACCTGGCCCTCGAATCCGCGCAGGTCACGGCGCCCGCGTCCATCAGCGATGAACAACTCCTCGAGACCGTGGCCGCCGCCGGCTACACGGCGACGCCCAAGCCCCAACCGGGCGGCTCCGGCTCGGCCGGCGCCGACGACGCCGACACGAGCGCCCCCGAGCGCAACGACCACCTCTTCGCCCGCTTCCTCGTGGCCGCGGCGCTCACGGTGCCCGTCCTCATCGTCTCCATGGTGCCCGGCGCGCAGTTCCCGCACTGGGGCTGGGTCGTCGCGGCGCTCACCACGCCCGTGGTGACCTGGGCCGCCTGGCCCTTCCACCGCGCCGCGGCCGTCAACGCGCGCCACGGCGCCTCCACGATGGACACGCTCGTCTCCCTCGGCATCGCCGCCGCGTACCTCTTCTCGCTGGGCCAGCTGCTCGCGGATCCGGGGCTCACCGCCCACGCCATGTGGGGGCACCCCATGGACATGAGCGATCACCAGCTCTACTTCGAGGTCGCCGCGACCGTGGCCACCTTCCTGCTCCTGGGGCGCTGGCTGGAGCACCGCGCGCGGCGCTCCGCCGCCGACGCGCTGCGCTCGCTGCTCGCCTTGGGCGCGCGGACCGCGCGGGTGGTGCACGACGACGGTTCGGTCGCCGAGGTGCCGGTCGATGCCTTGCGCGTGGGTGACGTCATCGACGTGCGCCCCGGCGACAAGATTGCGGCGGACGGCGAGGTGCTCTCCGGGCACTCCGCCGTGGACGCCGCCGTCATCACTGGCGAGTCGGTGCCCGTGGAAGTGGGTCCGGGGTCCCTCGTAACCGGCGCCACCATCAACGCCTCGGGGAACCTGCGCGTGCGGCTCACCCGCGTCGGCGAGGACACCACCCTGGCCTCGATGGGCCGCATGATCTCCCAAGCGCAGACCGCCAAGGCCCCCATCACGCGCCTCGCCGACCGGATCTCCTCCGTGTTCGTGCCCGTGGTGCTGGTCTTGGCCGCCGCGACCTTCCTCGTGTGGTGGCTCGCCGTGGGCGACCTCCGCGGCGGCTTCGTGGCCGCCGTGACGGTGCTCGTCATCGCCTGCCCCTGCGCCCTGGGGCTCGCGACGCCCGTGGCCCTCGTGGCCGGAACCGGGCGCGGCTCGCAGCTGGGCATCCTGCTCTCCGGGCCGCAGGTGCTCGAGGAGGCCCGCGGCGTCGACGCCGTGATCCTTGACAAGACCGGCACCCTCACCGAGGGGCGCATGGCGCTGGCCGCCGTGACGGTGGCGGCGCCCTCCGGCGAGCCGCTGCCCGCCGGGCTCTCCCCCGAGCGTGCCCTGGCCCTGGCCGGCGCCGCCGAGGACGGCTCCGAGCACCCCATCGCCCGGGCCATCGCCGACGCCGCGCGAGCAGGCTGGACGCGGCCGAGTGCGGCCGCCCAGTCCGACGAGGCCGCGCCGTCTGGCACGCTCCCGACCCCCGTGGCCGGCGAGGCCGCCCACTCGGGCGGCGCCGCGCCGTCGGGCAGCCTCCTGCCCGCCACGGGCTTCGTGTCCTCCGCCGGGGGCGGCGTGGCCGCCACGGTGGACGGGCACGCCGTGGTGCTCGGCAAGGCCGACCACCTCGTTGCCGCCGGCGTGCCGGTGGGGCCCGAGGCCCTTGCCGCACTGGCGACGGCCGAGGAGGCTGGGGCCACGGCCGTGCTGCTGGGCGTGGACGGGGCCGTGGCCGCCGTGCTGTCGGTGACCGACACCGTGAAGCCCAGCTCCGCCGCCGGCGTGGCCGCGCTGCGCGAGCTCGGCGTGACGCCGTGGCTCGTGACGGGCGACAACGCCGCCGTGGCGGGCGCCGTGGCCGCCGAGGTGGGGATCTCCCCCGAGCACGTCGTGGCCGGGGTCCGCCCCGAGGGCAAGGTGGAGCGCGTGCGCGCGCTGCAGGCCGCCGGGCGCCGCGTGGCCATGGTGGGCGACGGCGTCAACGACGCACCGGCGCTGGCCGCCGCCGACCTGGGGCTCGCCATGGGTGCCGGCACGGACGTGGCGCGGGCGAGCGCGGACATCGAGCTCATGGGCTCGTCCGTGAAGCAGGTGGCGCAGGCGATCGGGCTCTCCAGGGCCACGCTGAAGATCATCCGGCAGAACCTGTTCTGGGCGTTTGCGTACAACGTGCTCGGTCTGCCGATCGCGGCGCTGGGCCTGCTCAACCCCATGATCGCGGGCGCCGCCATGGCCGCATCCTCGGTGATCGTGGTGACCAACGCCCTGCGGCTGCGCCGCTGGGGGCGCTGAGTCGGCGCGCGGCTCCGACCGCGCCCGGCCGCTGGCCCCCCTGATTCCCTGGACCCGCGGCGCCCCCATCACACCACACCGAACATCCGAAAAACGACGGAACATCGTCTCTTCGACGATGCTCCGTCGTTTTTCGGATGTTCAACGGCGGCGCCGATGCGAGGATGTCCGCATGTCGGCCGAATTCGAGACGTCTCCCTACCTCAGCCTTCCCCAGTGGCTGGGGAGCTACGCGGGCGACCCGTTCGAGGACGAGTTCCCGGCGGCCCACGCCTGGGGGCTCTTCGAGATCATGGACGAGGGCGGGCGGTTCGGCTGGATCGAACGATCCAGCCTCGGCTACGACGCCCAGGCCATCTGCGCCCAGCTGAGCGGTTTCCTCGGCGACGTGGAGCGCTGGCCCTCCGCCACGGACAACGACCCCGAGCCGGAGGAGACGGAGGTTCTCGGGGATCCAGCTTCCCTCGCGGACCAGGCGCTCCCCGGTGACGAGGGCTCCTTCCGGCTCAGCTCCGACTACGACGGGCTCACGTTCATCCAGATGCGCCCGGGGGACCGCCTCACGGACCGCTGGGTGCTGCTGATCATGGGAACGGTGCCGCCCGACGAGCACGAGGCCCCGGCCCAGATTCGCATCCGCGGCCTGAGCGGCCCCGAGCTCGAGGGCTACCTGCGCCTCGCCGTCGCCCGCTTCACGGAGTCGCTGTCGTGGTCGGCGCCGGGCGAGCGGGAGGACGAGGACAGCGCCGAGGACGAAGACGACGAACCCCGCGCCCGGGACACAGCATTCGGCGAGCTCGTGTCCGGGTGGGACTTTCCCGCCCACGCGCAGTGGGCACCCGCCGAGCTGTGGGCGGCGATCGAGATCGAGTCCACCCGGGGAGAACGCTGCTGGGTGGAGCGCAGCACCACCTGGCGGGATCCCCGGCTGCTCGCCGCCACGCTGCTGCGGCAGGCCCGCCTCGTCGAAGACGCGCTCATCAACGACTGGGACGAACCGGAGGACCGGCCGCCGCGGGCGCGCGTCCCCGAGACGCCGGCGGCGGACGAGCCCGATCCCGCCACGCCGGTCGGCCTGCTCGACGCGCGCCTCGCGGCGCTGCGCGTTCCGGCGCTTCCACCCGGCTGGAGGGCCCGCCGGCTCATGCTGCTGAGCATCCCCGACCCCGCGCTCGACCCCCTCTCGGTCCACCGGCTCTACGCCGCGAACCCGGACGCCTGGGTCGCCTACCCGTTCGTCAGCGACGCGGAGGAGCTGGGGCTGCTCCGCGGGGCGCTGCGGTACGCCATCCGCTGAGCGGGCGCGCGCCGCCATTCAGCCCAGGGCGTGGCGCGGGCGTCCGCCGCGGCGCCCGCGCGGTGCGAGGATGAGGGCATGAGCACCGCGTCCGACTACCTCCGGGTCCCCCTCACCGCCTTCCTGCGCGGCGAGGTGTTCCCGCCCTTCGAGGCCGAGGCCGCCCCCGTGCACGCGTGGGGGCTCTTCGAGGCCATCGACGCCGACGGCGCCCTGACCTGGGCCGAGCGCATGACCGAGGGCGCCGAGGTCGAGTCGGTCTTCGCGCAGCTCAGCGGCTACCTGGGCGACCTCGCCCGCCACGACGTGTGGCTCGAGGACGATGAGGACTTCGCCCCCGTCCCCGCGGGCGAGCTCGCCGAGGAGGAGGAGCAGATCGAGCTCGACGCCCGCTTCGAGGCCCTGCGCTTCATCGACCTCGACCCCGGGCTGCGCCTCACGGGCCGCTACCTCTTCCTGCTGCTCATGGACCACGAGCCCGGCACCGACTCCAACGCCGTCCTCTTCGACCGCGGCCTGAACGCCTATGAGGTCGAGGGGCTGCTGCGCGTGGCCCAGCTACGTTTCACCGAGACCCTCTCCTGGTCCGACCCCGAGCCGGAGACCATCGTCCCGGCCGCGCCGCCGGCCCGCGGCACCTTCGGCGAGATGTTCGGCGGCTGGTCCTTCCCCACGCTCGAGGCGGGCGTGCGCCTCACGAGCGCGTGGGCCGTGACCCAGATCGAGTACCAGGACGGCAACGTCGACTGGGTGGAGCGGCGCACGCAGCCCCTCGAGGACGACCGGCTCGCCGGCATCCTCGCCTGGCGCGTGGCACACCTCGAGGAGTATTCGGTGGCGTCCTGGGACGATCCGGACGAGCGCCCCGGCTTCCCGAGCCCCTTCCGCCTGGGCGAGTTTGAGGAACCCCTCGAGGGCGAGGAGCCGGACTACGACCCCACGCGCCGAGACGGCCCGCTCTCCAAGCGCATCGCGCGCCTCGAGTGCCTGGCCCTCGAACCCGGCATGATCCCCGTGCGCACCTTCATGGTGGCCCTGGGCGTGGACGCCGACGGCGACCCGCACACCTACCTGGCGTACGCCGCGCGCCCCGCCTGGAACGAGTCGCTGGACTACTTCTCCGACTTCGAGGAGCTCGGCCTGCTGCGCTCCTGCCTCCGCGACCTGCTGCGCTGATCGCACCGCGGCCCATCGCCGCCGCCCATCGCCGCGATCAGCGTTTGAGCTGCGCGGCCATCGCCTTGCTGAACGCGCGGACCTGCGTATAGACGGCGTAGTCGCCCGGCTCTCCGCACGCGCTGCCCCACGACACCACGCCCACGACGCGACCGCCGACCACGAGTGGCCCGCCGGAATCGCCGAAGCACGGCGAGGGGCCGCCGCTCTTTCGGCCGGTGCAGAGCATGGTCGCCGCGATGAAGTCGCTCTTGTACCTCGCCTTGCAGGTGGCGTCCGCGGCGATGGGCGTCACGGCCCGGCGCAGCGTGATGGGGTCCTCCGACGTGGAGGTGATGCCCCAGCCGTAGACGCTCGCCTTTCGACCCGCCTTCTCGGACGAGGAGCTGGTGGCCAGCTTGGCCACGGACCCCTTGATCTTGCGGTCGAGCGTGATGATCGCGATGTCGTTGCGGTACGTGTACTCGTTGTAGGCCGGGTGCACCCACACGCTCTTCGCCCGCGCCGGCTTGCCCTTGAGGCGGTTGAGGCTGCCCACGCTGAGCCGCAGCGAGGACTTGCGGCCCCCATCGACGCAGTGGGCCGCCGTGAGGACTTTGGTGGGGGCCAGCAGCACGCCGCCGCACCACTGATCGGGTCTCCCGTCCGGCGAGACGGCGCCGTCCACGGCGTTGATCGCCACCATGTACGGGGCGTCCGTTGCCGCCGCCTTGCGCCCGTCGATGATGGCGGCGGCGCGGGGCGCCGGCGCCACGACGCTCGATCCAACCACGAGAGCCAGGGCGGCAAGCAGGGCGCCACCGACAACACGCCAGTTCATGGGTTCATCCCTTCACACGCAAGGAGACAGGAGCACTGCGGCAGGCAGGGTGAGGCGCCCAGCGTAGGCGCGGCGTCCGCGCCGCCGAAAGGGAGGCGAGGCAACGATCGGGTGACGGACGCGCACAAGGCCCCGCACGACGTCGTGCGGGGCCTTTGGCTTGCCCCTCGCCTTCGGGCGAGGGGCGGGCGGGTCTCAGTCCTGCGGGATGAAGGCGGCCGCGAGGGCCTCCGTGCCGCGCGCCAGGAGGGCGACGTCCGCTCCCACGTTGACGAAGTCGGCGCCAGCCTCGATGTAGGCGCGGGCCTGGGCCTGGTCGAAGGCGTTGACGCCCACGACCTTGCCCTGCGCCTTGACGTCGGCGATGACCTGCTTGACCGCGGAGACCACGGTCGGGTGCGTCTGCTGACCCAGCAGCCCCATGGAGGCGGCGAGGTCGGAGGGGCCGAGGAAGACGGCGTCGACGCCCTCGACGCCGGCGATGGCGCTCGCGTGGCGCAGGGCCGTGGCCGACTCGATCTGCACGATCAGCGAGACGAACTCGTGGGCGCGCGTCAGGTAGTCGGGGATGCGGCCCCAGCGGGCCGAGCGGGCCAGCGCGGAGCCGACGCCGCGCACGCCGGCGGCCGGGTTGCCCGGCTGCGGGTAACGCACGGCCTTGACGGCCTCCTGCGCCTCGGCGGCGTCGTTGACCATGGGGACCATGATCGTCTGCGCTCCGGCGTCCAGGACCTGCTTGATGAGGACCTCGGAGTTCTCCGGGACGCGCACCACGGCGAGCGTGTGGTACGCGGCGATGGCGCGCAGCTGGGCCTGGATCGACTCGAGCCAGAAGCTGCCGTGCTCGCCGTCCATGAGCAGGAAGTCGAAGCCGGCGCCGGCGCAGATCTCGGCGCTCGTGGCGCCGCCGTCGCAGATGAACATGCCGGCGACGGTGCGCTTCTCGCCGACCGAGCCGGGGCCGAAGAGGTCCTTGAAGGACGGCTGGGCGCTCAGATGAACTGGCACGTGACCACTCCCAACTGGCCGTAGTCGGCCGAGACGGTGGAGCCGGGCTGCACCCACATGGGGCGGGTGAAGGAGCCGGCCAGGATGATCTCACCCGCGCGCAGCTTGTCGCCGTGCTCGGAGAGGCGGTTGGCGAGCCAGTGCACGCCGTTGGCGGGGTGGCCGAGGACGCCGGCGGCGACGCCGGTCTCCTCGATCTCCTGGTTGTTGGAGAGGATGCCTCCGACCCAGCGCAGGTCGATCGCGTCCGGCTTCACCGGCGAGCCGCCCACGACCATGAGGCCCATGGCGGCGTTGTCGGCGATGGTGTCGACGATGGTGCGCCCGGCCATCTCGACGCGGGCGTCGAGGATCTCCAGGGCGGGGACCACGTACTCGGTGGCGCGCAGGACGTCGAAGATCGTGGCGTCCGGGCCCTCGATGTCCTCCTTGAGCAGGAAGGCGAGCTCCATCTCGACGCGCGGCTTGGTGTAGTCGGCGTGGTTCAGGACGCAGCCGGACTCGCGGATCATGTCCTTGAAGATGACGCCGTAGTCGGGCTCGGTGATGCCCGTGGCGTACTGCATGGCCTTGGAGGTCAGGCCGATCTTGTGACCGGCGACGACGCGGCCTGCCTCCTCGCCGCGCTGCTTCCAGATGTTCTGGACCGCGTAGGAGTCGGCCACCTCCATCTCGGGGTAGCGCTGCGTGAGCAGCGGGACGGGGGTGCGGGTCGCAACGGCCTCGACGAGCTCGTCAGCGATGGCGGTGCGGGTGGCGTGATCCAGCATCAGTTCTGTCCCTCCTTGAAGGCCTGGTACTTGGCCTTCCACTCGCCCGTGGGCGGGAAGAGGCCGTCGACGGCGTGCCCGGCCTCGACCTGCTCGAGGACCCAGGCGTCCTGTGCCTCGGCGGCCGCGGCGTCGGCGGCAACCTGGGCCACGAGGGCCGGCGGGATCACGACGATGCCGTCGGAGTCGGCCACGATGATGTCGCCGGGCTGCACGGCGGCGCCGCCGCAGGCGACGGTCGTGTCGATGTCCCACGGGATGTGCTTGCGGCCGAGCACCGAGGGGTGCGCGCCGTTGTGGAAGACGGGGACGTCGATGTCCTCGACGGCGGCGAGGTCGCGGACCGCGCCGTCGGAGACGATGCCGGCGGCGCCGAGCACCTGGGCACGGGTCACGAGGATGTCGCCCATCGTGGCCGCGCCCTGCTCGCCGCGGGCCTCCATGACGAGGAAATCGCCCTCGTTGAGGTCGTCGATGATGCGCTTCTGGGCGTTGTAGCCGCCGCCGACCTGCTTGAAGAGGTCCTCGCGCAGCGGGACGTAGCGCAGCGTGCGGGCGCGGCCGATGACGCGGCGGCGGCCCTTCGTGGCGGTGAGGCCGGCGATGGTGCAGTTTTCGATGCCGGCCTTCTTGATGGAGGTCGACAGCGTCGCGATGGCTGCGGCCTCCAGCTGGGCGCGGACCTCGGGGGTGAGGACGTCGGCCTCGGCGGCGGACGCGAGGCCGGCGGCCTCCTCGTCACCCCAGGCGTCGATGCGGTCGGCGTCGGTGACCTTGGTCGGGTTGCCGAAGGTCTTGAAGCCCTCGGCGCCCTGGACGGCGGTGGTCAGCAGCTCGCCCGTGGTGGCGCCGTTGCCGGAGACCTCGACGGAGACGACGTCGCCCGGCTGGAAGACGGAGGAGCCGGCGGGGGTGCCGGTCAGGATGACGTCGCCCGGATGCAGGGTCATCTGCTGGGAGAGGTCGGCCACGATCTGGCCGAAGGAGAAGAGCAGCTCCTGCGTGGTGGCGTCCTGCACCACGGCGCCGTTGAGCTTGGTGACGACCCGCAGGTTCTCGGGGTCGAGGCCGGCGGCCGGCAGCAGCACGGGGCCGAAGGGGGTGAAGCCGTCGCCCGACTTGGAGCGGATGTTGGAGCCCTTGTCCGCGTACTTGATGTCCTGCACGCCGAGGTCGTTGGAGGCGGTGATCCAGCCGACGTGGGCCCAGCCCTCCTCCGGCGTGACGCGGCGGGCCGTGGTGCCGATGACGAGGGCGATCTCGCCCTCGAACTGCAGCAGCTCCGTCTCGGCCGGGCGCTCCACGGAGTCGCCGGAGAGCGAGAGGGAGGAGGTCGCCTTCATGAAGTACGAGGGGAACTTGGGGGTGCGGCCGCGCTGCTCGGCGCGCGAGCTGTAGGAGAGGTGCACGGCGAGGACCTTGCCGATCCCGTCCAGCACCTCCTGCGTCACGGGCACGGTGGCGGTGGTGTCGGTGGGGAACACGGGCGATCTCCTTCGAAGCGGCGTGTGGACTTCCCCCAATCGTATACGAAATCGGATGATTTAGGTCACGTCCACGCACATCCGCGGGGAAAGCGAGCCGGACGCGGCCGCGAACGCGGGTCCACCCGGGCGTCCGGGCGGACCCGCGAAAAATGGTCCGCGGGCGGCTCCTCTCGACGAGCCATCCGCGGACCACGTGAGCCGATCACGGACCAGCGCGATCGGCTCAAGCTTTCTCTTGCGCCGGAGACGGGACGGCTCCCCCGCCGGGCGGCCCGTGCCCACGCACAGGCCGGGCCGCCCGGGGAGTGTAAAGCGCCGTTGTTCGCAGAAGGAGCCACCCTCATAGCCCTTCCGCAACGGACACTCCGCGTTGCCGCAGCAGGTCTCCCTGGGGCCGGCCGAACACCCACAGTTCGGCCCGCCCCACCGATGCCGCGACGATGCACTCGCCGGGCACGGGCGCGGATCCCCCTGGCCGTGCCGCGCGCCGACTCCTCGCGAACGGTGCAGCCACGCTCTGGCGCTGCGCGCTGCTTTCCGTTGCGAGACGCAGGCCCGCACTCGGCGCTTCCAGGTTCTCGATCCGCCCCCTCTCGGTTGCGCAAGATCAACCTTAGATAAATAGGCAACGCTTGTCTAGCGTTATTTATGCACGACGTCGCGCGGAGACACTTAAAGGCCCCTCACCGTGCGGTGAGGGGCCCTCCGGCGCCCGACGCCGAGCGCCTACCAGCCCTCGCTGAGCACGCGGTCGATCTGGGCCACGGCGAAGTCGGCGGAGGCCTCGTCCAGGCACAGCGGCGGCTTGATCTTGAGGACGTTCTGGCGCTCCGAGGTGGGCTGCACGATGACGCCGAGCTCGCGCAGGCGCTCGCAGATCGCCGCGGTCTCGGCCGCCGCCGGCTCCAGGGTGCGCTCGTCCCGGACGAGCTCGAGCCCCAGGTAGAGACCGGCCCCGTGCACCATCGAGGCCAGCCGATGCTTGGCGACCAGGCCCTGCAGCCCCGCGCGCAGGCGCTCGCCCACGCGCTGCGCATTGCCCTGCAGATCCTCGGCCTCCATGGCGTCCAGGACCGCCTGCCCCACAGCGCAGGAGAGCGGCGAGCCACCGGCCGAGGAGAAGAACATGCCCTCGCGGCCCAGCGCCTCGGCGATCTCGCGGCGCGTGATGACCGCGCCGATCGGGAAGCCGTTGCCCATGGGCTTGGCGATCGTGATGAGGTCGGGGGTCACCCCCTGCAGCTCGAAGCCCCAGAAGTGGGAGCCCATGCGCCCGAAACCGACCTGCACCTCGTCGGCGATGCACAGGCCGCCCTGGGCTCGCACCGCCTCGTAGACGCCGGCCAGGTAGTCCTCCGGCAAGAGCACGCCGCCGGCGTTGCCGAGGACGGACTCGCAGATGAAAGCGCCCACCGGCGTCCCGGTGTCGGCCCACCCGGCCAGCGCCGCGGCGGCGTCCGCCGCGTACCTGGCCCCCGCGTCGTCGCCCGTGTAGGCCCCGCGCAACGGGTGCGGAACGTCGAGCACCTTGACCCAGCCGGGAAGCGACTCGAGCGCATGCGGGGAGTCGTAGGCGCTCGTGGTGACGGCATCTGCGCCGGCGGTCCAGCCGTGATACGCCTCGCGCAGGGCCGCGACCTCGGGGCGGCCGGACGCCGCGCGGGCCAGCTTGAGTGCCAGGTCAACGGCCTCCGAGCCCGAGTTCACGAACAGGACCGTATCCAGGCCCTCCGGCGCGAGGTCCGCGAGGCGCTGGGCATACTCCCCCAGCTCCCGGTAGAGGAAGCGCGAGTTGGTGTTGAGCAGGCCGAGCTGACGCGAGGCGGCGTCTCGCACGCCGGGGTGCGAATGCCCCAGGCCGGCGACGTTGTTGACGAGGTCCACATAGGAACGGCCGTCGGTGTCCACGAGGTGGTGGCGCCAGCCGCGCTCCATCTGCATGGGTTCCTCGTAGTACTTCTCCTGCGCGGAGGACTGCACGGCCAGGCGTGCCGCGTACTCCTCGCTGGGGCTCCTGCCCTCCGGGAGCGGCTCCACGCCGCACCACGGCGCGGGGTCCAGGATGAGCCGGCGCCAGGCACCGGCCTCCGCCGGCCGCACGGCATCCGGGATCCGGGCCGGGTCCTCCGGCGCGGCCGGGCCCAGCCGGAACACGGTGACCGCGCTGCCCGACGGCGCGTGCCCCAGGACGGTGCCGGCGCTCACCGCGCCGGGGCGGACGGGGCGGACCACACCGCGCAGGAGCAGGCGGTCCCCGCTATCGAGGTGGAGCAGGAGCTCTTGGGGCTCGGGCGCGCGTTTCCCCTCCGCGGTGGGGTCCTCCGGGGTGGCCGGGCGGGCGGGCGCCGCCACGATGCCGGGGCCGGGGGCGAGCAGCTCGCGCGGCGTCGAATGCACCACGGTGGCACCGAGCGGGACGCTCGCTCCGCCCGTCGCTGAGTCCACGGGCGTGAGATCCAGGCGCGGGGCGAGCGCGTGGACGTACACAGCGTCGGCCGAGCCGGGGCCCAGCCTGGCCTCGATCAGGCCCTGGGCCGCCCCGGGACGCAACCACGCGCCGTCGGGCAGTTCCTCCGACTCAATGCCGAGGTCCAGGACCGTGAAGCGCGGCGCGTGCGCGTAGAGCGCGCCGCCCGCGGCGGGCGCGCTGGGCGCCACGCCCGCGCGCCCGAGCACGGCGGCCGTTCCCACGGCCAGCGGGACCGAGGTGGCGGCGGCAAAGATCTCCCATTCGCCGTCCATGCGCTCGGCGGCATAGACGTTGTCGCCCTCCAGCCGGGTCTGCTCCCAGCCGCTCGCGATGAGCACGGCGGCGCGCAACACCACGAGCGGCCACAGGGCGCGCAGCTCCGGCTCGTCCAGCCGGAGATGCTCGAGGTAGGCGCTGACGGCCTCGAGGCACGCGAGCGGATCATCCGGGCGGTGGTGCAGGAGCGAGGAGACGCTCACGGCGATCTCGGCGACGCGCCATCCGATCGCCAGGTCGCCCAGGTCGATCACGGCGTGGGCGAGCGGGCGCCCGTCCGGGCCCGGCGCTCCGATGACGTTGTCGTCGGTCAGATCGCCGTGGATGGGCTGGGTGGGCAGGCCGGGCGCCTGCGCCTCGATGGCCTTCCACGCTCCCTCGGCGGCGTCGAGGACCGCCTGGCGGCGGCCGTCGTCCGGGACCGCGCCGGCCAGGCGGCGCACCACGTCGATGCCGCGGCGCAGGTCCCACTGCAGCTCGCGGCGCAGGCCCGGGCCGGCGAGCGGCGCGAGGGCCACGTCCACGCGCCCGGCGAGGTCCCCCACGGAAGCCAAGGCGGCCTTCGAGAGGTAGCCGGCATCCACGAGGGAGCCGCCCGGCAGGTACTCCATGAGGCGCGCGAAATGCGGCACGCCGTCGGCGTCCTCGATGCGTTGCAGGCGCTCACCGTCGGCGCCGGGCAGGAAACGCGCGGCCGGGATGCCGGCGGCGGCGAGGGCCTCGGCGGCGCGGCACTGCGCGTCCAGCTCCTCCTCCTCGAAGACGGCGTTGTCGATCTTGAGCACGCCGGCGTTGGCGCCACCCACGGCCAGGAGGAAGTTGCGGTCCTGGTTGGATCCGAGCTCGGTGGCCGTGGCGTCGAGGCCGAACTGCACCTGCGCCACGCGCGCGGCGAGGGCCTCATCCACGGCGGGGCGCTTGAGGCCAAAGTCGAGCGGCGGCACGGCCCCCGGCACGGCGGGGACGGGCGGCGGAACGCTCGCCTCGGTCGCCGCCGCGGCGGGCGGGGCACCCGGCTCGGGGGTGCGCGGGGTGGTCGGCTGGGTGCTCACGCTGCTCCTCGGCTTGCCTGCTGCTGGTCGAGTCCTGCTGATCCTGTCTCCAGGGCGCGCGGCATCGCCGGGCGCTCCCCCATCGTCGCCGGGTGTGAGCGCGTTCACAAGGGGTGGCGCTAGCGTGGGCGCATGAGCACCGTTCTGGACGCCCTCACCGCCACGCCCGTGGCCGAGCTGGAGCGTCGCGCCCGCGTGCTCGCCGAGCTGAGCCGCACGCCCGAGGCAGCCCTGGGCGGGGCCCGGGTGGTGGGTTGGGAGAACGGCGCCGGGGACAACGCCGCGTGGGTGCTCCCGGGCGACGGGACGGTCCTTGTGCTGGTCCTTGACCACGAGAGCGAGCTGACTCTCTACGTCGAGGACGAGTCGGAGGCACAGCTGCGGATGTACTCCGGCGTGCCGGAGGGGCTGCGCTCCCTGGTGCTGGGCCTGCCGGACGAGTCGGTGTTCCTCGCGCTGGGCCCGGAGTCCGCCGCCGTCGCCTCAGGCGTGGCCTTCCTGCGCGACGGCGTGTGGTCGCTTTCCCCGGGGTTCCTCGCCTTGTGCGCGGAGCGGGGCCTGGATCCGCTCGTGGACTCGGGGCTGAACTTCTGCCTGAGCGAGTACCTGCTGGGGCGGGAGTTTTCGGTTCAGGTGCTCAGCGGGCGCGATCCCGAGGCGCGCTGGGGCGTGGACGCCGCCGGGGTGGCGGCTGCCTTCCGGGCCGCGGGGGCGTAGCCACGCGACGGCGCTGGGCGGGCCCGGGCGGGGTACGCCGTCGGCAGGTGCTGCGGCAGCGGACCTGCCGGCGCGTTGGCCTGCGCTAGCTCAGCGGCAGCAGCTGCAGCGCGCCGACGGAGGCGGGAAGCACGGCCGCGGCGAGGACGCCGCTGCGCAGGATGTGCGGGCCGAGCGCGATCTTCACGCCCGAGGCCTTGCACCGCCAGAGCCACAGGAGCGTCGCGAGCGAGCCCCACGGCGTGACGATGGAGCCGGCGTTCGCGCCGATGAGCAGGGAAACCGCGCGGCCCGTGCCGTCGTCCACGCCGGGCTGGAGGGCCAGGAAGGCCGGCAGGTTGTTGACCAGGTTGGAGCCGAGGGCCCCGACGAACGCGACGCGCAGCTGCTCGCCGAAGCCGTGCCCGTCGCCGAGCAGCGAGGCGAGCCACGCGTCCAGGCCGAGCGGGCCGAGCACGCGCACCACCACGAACAGCGCGAGCACCACGAGCGCCATGACCCACGGGACGCGCAGCTTGCGCCAGGAGCGGCCGCGCTTGGCGTAGGCCACGGTCAGCACGGCAGCGGCGGCCACGGTAGGCCAGGCCGGTTCCACGCCCAGCCCGAACAGCACCGCGAGCGCGACGCACACGCCGCCGGCGAGCCAGAGCATGAAGGGGTCCCGCGGCTTGGGGGCGGCCGGCATGCGGAAGCGCCCCTTGAGCACGCGGGGCCAGAAGACGGCGACGGCCACCACGGTCACGACGCTCGCGGTCAGGGCGGGCAGCCACGTGGATGCGGTGAACTGGCCCTGCAGGGGCGAGCCGTGCACGGCCGAGGAAAGCAGGTTCGTGAGGTTGGAGACCGGGAGAAGCAGGGAGCCCGTGTTGGCGAGCCACACGGCGGTCACGGCAAACGGCACGGGGTCCAGGCGGGCGCGCTTGGCCATGGCAATCGCGACGGGGGCGACGAGGACCGCCGTGGTGTCGAGGCTCAGGACGCTCGTGGTCACGAGGCACAGGAGCACGAGGCCGATCCAGAGCGGCAGCACGCGGCCGCCGGAGAGCCGCAGGAGCGCGTGTCCCGCCACGTCGAACACGCCCACCCGGTCGCAGATCTCCGCCACGAGGGCGATGGCCAACAGGAAGATCAAGACGGGCAGCACGGTGGCCAGGAACTCAAGCACGGCTCAGCATAGGCCCCCGCCCCGACGGCGGCATCCCCGGGCCGGGATGAGTCGCCCTGGCGCGGAGGCGGCGAGCACGCGCCGGCGCCCACGCGCCGCCGTGCACCGCCCACGCAACCCGACGCGAGCGCTCACCCGGCCACGCGCCGTCGGGCACCGGCTCCCGCCCCCTCCCCCGATGCATGCCCGATGTGCGGATGGCGCGAGCGTTTCTCGCGCCATCGCCGCTGTGCGCAGGCATCGCCGTGGGCTGAAAAACGTGTGTGGCGCATCACTCGCATTTCGTATACGATTTATGACATGACCATCACGACGAGCAAGTCGCAGCGCGCGTACGACGCCATCCGGGAGCGCATCCTGGACGGCACGTACACCCCGGGGTACCGCCTGGTCCTCGGCACGCTGGCCGACGAACTCGACTGCTCGGTGGTCCCGGTGCGCGAGGCGATCCGTCGCCTCGAGGCCGAGGGCCTGGTGCACTTCGAGCGCAACGTGGGCGCCACGGTGGCCGCCGTGGATTCCACGCTGTACCTGAACACCATGCAGACGCTGGCCGTGCTGGAAGGCACCGCCACCGCCCTCGCCGCCGCTGTCATTGACGAGCGGGCCCTGGCCAAGGCCCGAGACATCAACCAGCGCATGCGTGAGCTCCTCGGGGCGTTCGACCCCAAGGCGTTCACGCGCCTCAACACCGAGTTCCACGCCGCGCTCTACGAGTGCTGCCCCAACACGCACCTGCTCGACCTGGTGCACCGGGGCTGGACCCGCATGAACGCCATCCGCGTCTCGACCTTCACCACGGTGCCCGGCAGGGCCGCCGCGTCGGTCGAGGAGCACGAGGCCCTCCTCAACTCCATCGCCGCCCACCGGCCGGCACCGGAGATCGAGGCCCAGGCCCGCGCCCACCGGATGACCACGCTGAACGCCTACCTGAACGCCGTGGGCGCCCCGCCCTCGGCCATCTGAACAGCTCCAGCCGGAGCACGGAACACCCTCCCACCAGCAACGGTGCTGGCCACTGTGGTCAGCACCGCGTGAAGCACACATCAGTGAAGAAGAAGGCAGAGAACATGAGCCAGATCTCCGTCCCCGCGGGTCTCCCCGAGAAGCTGCAGCACTACATCGGTGGCCAGTTCGTCGATTCCATCGACGGCGACACCTTCGACGTCCTGGAGCCCGTCTCCAACACCGCCTACATCAAGGCCTCCTCCGGCAAGGTCGCGGACATCGACGCCGCCGTCGCCGCCGCCAAGGACGCCTTCGACAACGGCCCGTGGCCCACCATGCTCCCCCGCGAGCGCTCCCGCGTGCTGCACAAGATCGCCGACATCGTCGAGTCCCGCGAGAACCAGCTCGCCGAGATGGAGTGCTTCGACACCGGCCTGCCGATCAAGCAGGCCCTGGGTCAGGCCCGCCGCGCCGCCGAGAACTTCCGCTTCTTCGCCGACCTGATCGTCGCCCAGCACGACGACACCTTCAAGGTCCCCGGCCGCCAGGTCAACTACGTCAACCGCAAGCCCAAGGGCGTCGCCGGTCTGATCACCCCCTGGAACACGCCGTTCATGCTCGAGTCCTGGAAGCTGGCCCCGGCCATCGCCACCGGCAACACCGTGGTCCTCAAGCCGGCCGAGTTCACCCCGCTCTCCGCCTCCCTGTGGCCCGGCATCTTCGAGGAGGCCGGCCTGCCCGCCGGCGTCTTCAACATGGTGCACGGCTACGGCGAGGAGGGCTTCGCCGGCGACTCGCTGGTCAAGCACCCCGACGTCCCGCTGATCTCCTTCACCGGCGAGTCCGGCACGGGCAAGATCATCTTCGGCAACGCCGCGCCCTACCTGAAGGGCCTGTCCATGGAGCTGGGCGGCAAGTCCCCGGCCGTCGTCTTCGACGACGCCGACCTGGACGCCGCGATCGACGCCACCATCTTCGGCGTCTTCTCCCTGAACGGTGAGCGCTGCACGGCCGGCTCCCGCATCCTGGTCCAGCGCGGCATCTACAACGAGTTCGTTGAGCGCTACGCCGCCCAGACCGACCGGGTGAAGGTTGGCCTGCCGAACGATCCCACCACCGAGGTCGGCGCCATCGTCCACCCCGAGCACTTCGCGAAGGTCATGTCCTACGTGGAGATCGGCAAGACCGAGGCCCGCCTCATCGCCGGCGGCGACCGCCCGGCCGAGTTCCCGGAGGGCAACTTCGTTCGCCCCACGGCCTTCGCCGATGTGGCCCCGGATGCCCGCATCTTCCAGGAGGAGATCTTCGGCCCCGTCGTCGCGATCACCCCGTTCGACACGGACGAGGAGGCGCTGGAGCTGGCCAACAACACCAAGTACGGCCTGGCCGCCTACATCTGGACCAACGACCTCAAACGCGCCCACAACTTCGCGCAGAACGTCGAGGCCGGCATGGTCTGGCTGAACTCCAACAACGTCCGCGACCTGCGCACCCCCTTCGGTGGCGTCAAGGCCTCGGGCCTGGGCCACGAGGGTGGCTACCGCTCGATCGACTTCTACACCGATCAGCAGGCCGTCCACATCAACCTCGGCGAGGTCCACAATCCCGTCTTCGGCAAGCAGGCCTGACCCACTTACCCCTTGAATGCCCGACGGCGGGCGGTCACCTTCACCGCTCGCCCCGCCTACCCCGGCGGCGGCGCCCCGCGCCGCTCCCGCCGCCGAGGCACCCGAGCCGGCCTGCCCGCCGTCGAGCCTTCTTGTCTCAAAGGAGAGAACCATGACTGAGATCGCGAACCCGATCCCCACCCCGTCCATCGCGCCCCCGGACATCCTGCGCTGCGCCTACGCCGAGCTGGTCGTCACCGACCTGGAGGCCTCGCGCAACTTCTACGTTGACGTGCTCGGCCTGCACGTCACCGAAGAGGACGAGAACCAGATCTACCTGCGCTCCTTCGAGGAGTTCATCCACCACAACCTCGTCCTCACCAAGGGCCCCGTCGCCGCCCTGAAGGCCATGGCCTTCCGCGTGCGCACCCCCGAGGACGTCGACATCGCCGAGGCGTACTACAAGGAGATGGGCTGCCGCACCGAGCGCCGCTCCGAGGGCTTCGTCAAGGGCATCGGCGACGCCGTGCGCGTCGAGGATCCGCTGGGCTTCCCCTACGAGTTCTTCTTCGAGACCGAGCACGTTGAGCGCCTGCACATGCGCTACGACCTGTACTCGGTCGGCGAGCTGGTCCGCCTGGATCACTTCAACCAGGTGACCCCGGACGTCCCCCGCGGCCGCAAGTACCTCGAGGAGCTCGGCTTCCGCGTCACCGAGGACATCAAGGACGAAGAGGGCACCACCTACGCCGCCTGGATGCACCGCAAGGGCACCGTGCACGACACCGCCCTGACCGGCGGCAACGGCCCCCGCCTGCACCACGTTGCCTTCTCCACGCACGAGAAGCACAACATCATCCAGATCTGCGACAAGATGGGCGCGCTGCGCATCTCGGACCGCATCGAGCGCGGCCCGGGCCGCCACGGCGTCTCCAACGCCTTCTACCTCTACATCCTGGATCCGGACGGCCACCGCATCGAGATCTACACCCAGGACTACTACACGGGCGACCCGGACAACCCGGTCATCACCTGGGACGTGCACGACAACCAGCGCCGCGACTGGTGGGGCAACCCGGTGGTTCCGTCCTGGTACACCGAGGCCTCCCTCGTCCTGGACCTGGACGGCAACGTCCAGGAGGTCATCGAGCGCACGGACGACTCCGAGCTGGACGTGACCATCGGCGCCGACGGCTTCTCCTTCACCCGCGCGGGTGACGAGGACGGAACCTACCGCGGCCAGGCCTCGAAGGGCTTCAAGCTCGGCAACCAGGTGTGATCGGCGCTTCGCGCTGAACCTGGGCTGCTGTCCATGACGGGAGGGCCCCGTCGCTGCGTTCCCCTTGCGGGGGCGTGGCGGTGGGGCCCTTTCGCGTGCGGTCGGTGATCTGCGGTGCTCGTGGGGCGATTCTGGTCCGCTTCCGTGCTAGCACGTGGTTCTGGTCCGATTCTCTGTTGAAAAGGGGCGATTTCGGGCCGAATCAACACAAAATCGGACCGGTTCCGGCTGTGCGCCTGCCGCGGCCGTTCCCCTCACACTGGCGGCTGACCATCCGGCCGTCCCCAGGGGGCGCCGTCGCGGACGCGAACGGAGAGCTGCGGCGGTGGACTGGGCCCATGACCATGCATCCGGCGACCGCTGCGCACCACCCTCCTGGGCCTTTGCTGTTGGTCAACTCCGCCAACACGGGGAACACCGTGCTTCGGAGGCTGGCCCGGACCAGCCTCGTTCGCCTCTACCCCGGCCAGTACACCGAGTTGTCGGCATGGCTCGAGGCGAGCGCCCGTGCCAGGTATGAGCTCCAGCTCGAAGCGCTGCGCCACCACTCGAACCCCGTGTTCTGCTGTGAGAGCGCGCTAGCGGTCCACGGGATCGCGACCTTTGGCGTGCCGCGACGCATCACGACGCTCGCGCACGGCGGCCGCCACGGGCTGCAGTCGGAGACCCAGCACCTCGTCAACGGGGCTGCCGTCTCGCTCCCCGGCTTTGTGCCGCATGTCCGGCACCGCCACGAAGGCATCTCGCAGCTCACGACTTCCTGGGCCAGCTCCGTTCCCGCCGCTCACGCTGGCGCGCAGATCCTCCTGCGGGCGCCGCTCACGCACGCCCTGACCGTCTCAGACGGTGCCGCCCGGTCCGGGGAGTGGGCCCAGGCCGCGGTGGCGGCCGAGATCCGCACGAGCAGGCCCGGCCCGCGCCGCAACCGCGCCCTCCTGCGGCTCGAGGCAGGGCGGGCCGGCGCCCAGTCCCCCGCCGAGTCCGGTTCGCGCGCGGTGATCCTCGGTGCCGGTTTCCCGGAGCCCGAGCTCCAACACCGCTTCGAGGACGAGCTCGGGTTCGTTGCGCAGGTCGATGCCTGGTGGGACCACCTACGCCTAGTGGGGGAAGTGGACGGCGAGGTGAAATACACGAACCCGGCCATGACCAACGGGCGCGGACCCCTGGACGTCCTCCGTGACGAGAAGCGCCGCGAGAACCGCCTCCTCGCCCAAGGCATCCAGCTGCGACGGTGGGGCTGGGCGGAGATCGTTCACCCCGAGCGCCTCATCGCGCTGCTCGGAGCGGCCGGTCTCCGGGCGGACTCACGCGCGGTCCTGCACTGAGTGCCGCGGGCCAGGCTCCCGCCAGCGTCAGCGCCGGAGGCGAGGCCAGTGTGGGACCGGGCCGACGCACGGGCCGTGCGAGCGAGCGCAAGAGTGGGCGGCCGCCCCGCAGATCTGCAGTCCAGCAAGTCAACACTGTTGACAACAGTGCTGACGCGAGGCTAGCCTCAACACCAGACCGTGTCCCGCGTCACACAAGGAGCCCTCCGTGCCCGCGCCCCTGCACTACGCCACCGCCACCGACCTGCTCGCCGCCTACGCCGACGGCAGCACCACGCCCACCGCCGTCGTCGAGGCACTGCGCGCCCGCATCGCCGAGGCGGAGGGCACCGTCAACGCCCTCACCCCGGAGGTACTGGACGTGGACGCCGCCCTCGCGGAGTCGGAACGCCGCTGGGCCGAGGGCACGCAGCGCCCGCTCGAGGGCCTGCCCGTGGTTCTCAAGGAGGAGCAGCCCATCGAGGGCCACTCCGCCACCGAGGGCACCCCGCTCTTCAAGGACGTCATCGCCGAGGAGACCCACCCCCTCATCACGCGCATCATCGAGGCCGGCGGCATCCCGTTCCGCCGCACCACCACCCCGGAGTTCTGCATCGCCGCCTACACGCGCGGCCAGCTCTGGGGCATCACGTGCAACCTGTGGAACCCGGACTACGGCGTGGGCGGCTCCTCGGGCGGTTCGGGCGCGGCCCTCGCCGCCGGCTACGCACCCCTGGCCACCGGCTCCGACATCGGCGGCTCCACGCGCATCCCCGCCTGCTTCAACGGCGTCGTGGGCTACAAGCCGCCCTTCGGCCGCAACGCGGCGCTTCCCCCGTTCAACGCCGATTCCTACTGCACCGACGGCCCCATGGCCCGCAGCGTCGCCGACCTCGCGCTGCTCCAGAACGTCATGGCCGGCCAGGAGCTCTCCGACCCGATCAGCCTCCCCGCCCCGGCGCCGGTTCGCGCCGACGCGGGCCTGAGCGGCCGCACCGTCGGCCTCGTCACTGCGATCGGCGACTACGGCTTCGAGGACGAGGTCATCGCCGCCGTCCGCGGCACCCGCGCCTGGCTCGAGGCCGCCGGCGCCACGGTCGAGGAGGTCGCCCTTCCCTTCACGCACCGCCAGATCATGCAGATCGCCTGGACGCACCTCGGCTCCATCATGATGCCGTTTGTCGCGGACGAGATCGGCGAGGATAACTTCCATCTCCTCGAGCCGTACACGCGCCAGGCCCTCCGCCTCGCGCAGGAGGCCGTCGCCGACCTCGGGCAGCTCGGCGGCCTGCTCGGCGAGGCCGAGGTGCAGGGCGTCCTCGGCACGCTCTTCGAGCGCTACGACTCGCTCGTCGCCCCCATCTCCGGCACGGTCGGCCTGCTCGCCGACGAGTACTACGAGCACGGCATCAGCATCGCCGGCGAGGACTACTCGAGCCACATCGAGTCGTTCCCCACGGTCATCTTCAACATCGCCAACCGCTGCCCGGTCATCTCGGTGCCGGCCGCTCGCTCCGGCGTCGGCGTGCCGATCGGCGTCCAGGTCGCCGCGCGCCCCTACGACGATCAGACCGCCTTCTCCGTCGCCGCCGCGATCGAGGCCGGCCGCGGCGCCTGGTTCGGCAGCGAGGAGCACACGCCGGGCCTGGCCGTGCCGGCCGGGAAGTAACGCACGACGGCGGGCGGCCGGGCCGGTTGCCCGGCCGCCCCTTTCGCGCGTGGGCCGGGCAGGCGAGACTGGGCACATGGTTGCCGTCACCGTCGCCCAGCTCCCGCTCGTGATTGGCGAGCGCGAGCACAATCTCTCCCTCGCCGCGGAGGCCGTGCTGGCCGCTCCCCGCGGGATCGTGGTCCTGCCGGAGCTCCTGAACTCCGGCTACTGCTTCCGCGACACCGAGGAGTCCCGCGCCTTGGCCGAGCCGCTGGACGGCCCCAGCGTCCGGGCGTTGACCGAGCTCGCGGCCCGCACGGGCAGCACGCTCGTCGCCTCGCTCGCGATCCTCGAACCGGCCGCCGGCCCCGGCGTCGCCTCGCAGTCCGAGCCCGCGAGGCCCCCGGAACGCGTCGTCAACGTCGCGGTCGTCGTCGAGGCCGAGGGCATCGTGGGCCGCTACACCAAGGTCCACCTCTGGGCCCGCGAGCCGGAACACTTCGTGGCGGGAACCGACCTCCCTGCCCTGGTCCCGAGCCAGTTCGGGCGCCTGGGCCTCATGGTCTGTTACGACCTGGAGTTCCCCGAGTTCACGCGCATGGCGGCCCTCGCCGGCGCCGACCTCATCGTTGCCCCGGTGAACTGGCCGCTCGAGCCGCGCCCCGAGGGCTCGCGCGCCCGTGAGCAGATCGTCGTGGAGGCCGCCGCGCGTCAGAACCGCGTCGCCTTTGCCGTCTGCGACCGCACGGGCGCCGAACGGCTCGGCGAGGGGGTCGGCTCCGATTGGGTGGGCGGCTCGATCATCGTGGGTCAGGACGGCTTCCCCCTCACCCCCACCGCGTACGGCCGCCCTGCACTCCTGAGCGCCGAGGTGGACCTGGAGGCCTCGCGCGACAAGGCCCTGGGCCCCTTCAACGACGTGGTCAGGGACCGCCGTCCCGAGGTCTACGGCTTCTAGGGCGGAGCACCGAGCGGCCTTCGCTTGCAGTGACGCCCCGGCCTCCCGAGGCTGGTCCGAAAAGACGTCGATGACGGGCTCACCACCGGACCTACTGGTCAGTACGCGGACAAGAAGAGGGCGCGGAGGGCGAAGGAGACGGAGGGGGCGGTGGGTCCGAAGGCGGCGCCAGCGTCGTCGTTCACCGCTCTGCACGCAAATGTCCTACATTTGATGCATGACCTCCCCCACGCGCGGCTCCGCCGTGCTCTCCACGCTGCGCTCGCGTCTCAAGGACGGCACGTGGCCCGTCGGCACGCGCCTGCCCGGCGAGCACGAGCTCGCCGCCGAGCTCGGCGTGGGCCGCAACACCGTCCGCGAGGCCCTGCGCACCCTCGTCAACGCCGGCCTGCTCACGGCCCGCCGCGGCGACGGCACCTACGTCATCGCCACCGACGAGCTCGAGGCGGCCCTCGCCCGCCGCGTCGACAGCGAGGAGGCGCACCGCGTCCTCGAGGTCCGCGGTGCCCTCGAGATCGAAACCGCGCGCCTCGCCGCCACCCGTGCCACCGAGGCCGACCTCGCCGACCTCCGCGCGCTCCTGGCCGAACGCACCGACGCCACCGCCCGGCACGACGACGCGGCCTTCCTCCGCGCCGACCTTGCCTTCCACGAGGCCGTGGCGAGGGCGAGCGGCAACGAGCTGCTTCTGGAGCTCTACCTCGGTGTGGACCGCGCCGCGACCTACGCCCGCGAGCGCCGCCCCGGCGGGGCGACCCCCGGCAAGGCGACCCCCGGCAAGGCGGCCCCCGCCACCTCAACCCCGGAGCCGCACGCCCTCGTCTGGGCCACCGAGGACGTGCACCGCGACCACGACCTCCTCCTCGACGCGATCACCGCGCGCGACCCCGAGGCGGCGGCCGCCGCCGCGCGCCACCTCATCGAGGCCTCGCACCGCATCCTCGACAGCCCGGGCGCGCACACGGCCCCCACCGACCACCCGGAGCGCACGGCATGAGCCCCGTAGCCCAGACCGCCGGCACCGTGCCGTCCTCCCCGCGCGAGCCGGGAGAGCGCCTCGTCCGCCCGGCCCTGCTCCTGGCCGGCATCCTCCTCCTGGCCGCGAACATGCGCGCTCCCATCACGGTCGTCAGCCCGCTGCTCGGCACCATTTCGGAGGAACTCGCCCTGAGCTCGGCCACTGCCTCGGTGCTCATTTCCCTGCCGCTGCTGTGCTTCGCCGCCTTCTCCCCGCTGGTCCCGCGCCTCGCGCGCCGCTGGGGCATCGAGGGCACGCTCGTTGCCGCCCTGATGCTCCTGTGCCTCGCGATCGTGGTCCGCTCCCTGCCCTGGACGCCCGGGCTGTGGCTCGGCACGGCGGGCATCGGCGCCTCCGTCTCGGCGATCAACGTGCTGCTCCCGAGCCTGCTCAAGCGCGACTTCCCCACCCGCATCGGCCCCATGACGGGTGTTTACAACGCGGTGCAGTCCACCTTCGCGGCGGCCGCCTCCGGCCTTGCGGTCCCGCTCGCCGGGCTGCCCGGCTGGAGCTGGCGCACGGCCATTGGCATCACGCTGGGCTTCGCGCTCGTCGGCCTGGCCGTCATGCTCCCGATCCTGCGGGCCGCGCTGGCCGGGCGGGCCGCCCGCCGAGCCCTCACCACAGATCCACTGCCCGACGGCGTGGGGCCGGGTTCCACCGCCGGCGGCGCCACCGCGCCGCTCGCCGCCGGAACCACCAGCGACGCGGCCGGCGCACCGGCCCCGCCACGCCCCAGCACCCCGGTCTGGCGCAGCACGATCGCCTGGCAGGTCACGGCCTTCATGGGCGTGCAGTCGACGCTCTTCTATTCGATGCTCACCTGGTGGCCGTCGATCGAGCGCGACGCGGGCCTTGACCCCGTCACGGCCGGCGTGCACATGGCCCTGCTGCAGCTCTCCAGCATCGGCGGCAATCTGCTCACGGGCGCGCTGCTGCGCCGCGTCGACGCGCGCTGGGTCACGATGCTTCCGCAGCCGCTCATCATCATCGCCTTCGTGGGGATGCTGACCGCCCCGGACGCCGCCCTGCTCTGGAGCGTCTGCTTCGGCTTCGCGGCTGGCAACAACATCGTCGCGGCGCTCTCGCTCTTCGGCGCGCGCACGCGCAGCCACCAGAGCGCGGCCGCTGTCTCCGGGATGGGTCAATCGGTCGGCTATCTCGCCGCGGCAGTGGTCCCCGCGGCGCTCGGTGTCCTGCACGATGCCACGGGCAGCTGGACGCCCGTGCTCTGGGTGCTCTGCGGGCTCGCCGCCCTCACGGCACTGCTCGGCTGGTTCGCGGCAGGCAAGCGCCAGCTGGACTAGATGTATTGCCCCGCCAGGTTGGGTACGCGGCTGGCGGGGGTGGAGCCCTTGAGTGATGTGTGGCCGCGGTGGTGATTG
>NZ_QQXK01000028.1 GCF_003575975.1 Galactobacter valiniphilus
GGCGTCTACATGGGCGCATCGTTCGCGCCCAACCACAAGGGCATGCCCGTGATCGCGGCCTCTGCCAAGCTCGACTTCTTCAGCAAGCAGGTGCGCACTTCCCGCAACATCAGAGGCGGCTGGTGGGCCACTTGGCTCATGGGAGGACTCAACTACCAGATCGAGCATCATCTCTTCCCCAGTATGCCGCGCCCTCACCTGGCGCGGGCCAGGATCATCGTTCAGGACTACTGCACCAGGCATGCAGTCCCTTATACCGAAACCTCCCTCGGAGAGTCCTACCGGATCGTCATTCGGTACCTCAACCGCGTCGGCCTGGGTGCTCGAGACCCCTTCGACTGTCCCGTGGCCGCGCAGTTCGGACGTCGCTGACATCGGCTGACGGGGCGCAGTGATCGTGGGCTACCCATCAGCAACACGAAAAAGTGAGGCCCCACGCTGATGTCGGCCGGCGGAGTGCGGGTCCACATCCGGGAACTGGGTCGGACGAAGACGATGCCCAACTGCACCTCCGTGGCCCGCGCCGCGCGCCTTAGGCGAGCTTCGCGATGCCCGCGACCCCGCCCAGGATGTGCGTGTGCGGCGCCTTGCGCAGCTGCTCCTCGGTGAACGCGCCCGAGGTCACGCCCACCTTGAAGCGGGCGCCGGCGGCGTCGGCCGCTCCGAGGTCGTTGGGGGTGTCGCCCGCGGCGAGGACGCGGTCGACGCGGCGCACGCCCGTGGCCTCCATGGTGTGGAAGATCAGGTACGGCGCGGGGCGGGAGGCCGCCACGAGGTCCGAGGTGACCAGCGCGTCGACGGTGTGCTGCTCGCCGGAGCCCACGCTCCAGCCGAGGCCCTCAAAGATGGCAGCGGCGATGGGCGCCGAATAGCCCGTCTGCAGCGCCACCTTGATGCCGCGCCCGCGCAGATCGGCGAAGAGGTCCAACACGCCGGGCATGGGGGTGGGCGGGGTCTCGCGGTAGGCGGTGATGAGGTCGGCGGAGAAGCGCTCGAACACGGCGTCCACCTCCGGAACCGTGGACGGACGGCCCAGCCCGGCCAGGAGGCCCTGGATGGCCTCCCACTTGCTCGTGCCCTTCCAGCGGCCGAGCAGCTCGGCCGGGATGGCGGTGTCCGCGGCGCTCGCCACCGTGGACTCCAGCACCCGGTAGACGAGCTCGTTCTCGTCGATCGTGGTGCCGGCCATGTCCAGGCTGGCGAGGTCGTACGCGGTGCTCATGATGGCTCCTTGAGGATGCGGGGTTCGGGCGTGGAGCCCGGGGTGGGGGAGAGGACGTTGTTGATAGAGAACGTCACGCGGTCGGGGCGATAGCGGTCCTCGCCGTATTCGAGCGGGACGCCGTCGGGGGAGAGGACGCGGCGGCGCTCGCGCAGCAGCGGCGAGCCGACCGGCACCTCGAGCTGCTCGGCGTCCACCTCGTCGGCGCCCACGGCGTCGATCACATGGCGCGCCGAATGCAGCGGGATGCCGCGGCTCAGGAGGTGCGCGTAGATGGAGCTCGCGTCCGGATCGAACTCGAAGAGCAGCCGCCCCACGTCTTCGGGGAAGGCGGAGCGTTCAAGCATGGCGGGCCGGCCGTCCAGGGTGCGCAGGCGCAGCACCTCGATGACGGGCGTGCCCTCGGCCAGGCCCAGGGCCTCGGCGGCGGGCCCGCACGCGGGACGGCGCGCGATCTCGATGGTTCGCTGGCCGGCCGCGTGGCCCTCGCGCTGCGCCCACGCCGTGAAGGACATGAACGACTCGAAGGACTGTGGCGCCGCCGACTCGCGCACCACGGGCGGGCGGCCCTGGCCGCGGTCGATGAGCCCCTCATGCTGCAACGCGGCCAGCGCCGTGCGGACCGTGCCGCGGGAGGCGTCGAAGCGCTCGGTGAGGCGCGCCTCGGAGGGCAGTGCGGTGCCCACGGGCAGGGCGCCGGAGACGATCTGTGCTCGCAGTTCGTCCGCGATGCGCACGTGCAGGGGAGTGGTCATGGCGCCCACCCTAACCACGTGAACAGACAAGTTGAGGGTGATTCAGGTGGACGCCAGGTGAACTCGAAACAAGGCCCGTGAACCCTCGGTGAACTTGTCCAGACAAGTACCGTTTTGGCTTGCGAAGCCCCGTCTCCAGGCGGAAATCTCGATGCCGTGAACAGCACCACCACCCCCGATCTCATCGTCGTCGGAGCCGGCATCGTCGGCCTGGCCCACGCCGCCGAGGCCCTGCGCCGCCGCCCACCTTCCGCTCGACCTGCACGTGGACCCCCGCGAGGCCATCCCCGCGCTCGCCGCGTGGATCGCGGGCCAGCCCGGCGCCGACGTCCGCTTCGGCACCCACGTCACGGCCATCACCCCCGCCGCGGACGGCTCTAGCGTCACCGTCTCCACCAACCGCGGCGACGTCACGGGCGCCCGCGTGGTCCACGCCGTGGGCCACGACGTCGACCGCCTCTTCCCGGCCCTCGCCAAGGAGATCGACCTGACACGCTGCCGCCTGCAGATGCTCGAGGTCGCCCCTCCCGTCAAGGAGGACCTCGGCCCCGCGTTCCTCACCGGCCTGTCGATGCTGCGCTACGGCGGCCTCGCCGCCACGCCCGCCGCGCGCGACGTCAAGGAACGCATTCAGGCCAGCACCCCCGAACTGCTGGAGATCGCCATGAACCTCATGCTGACCCAGCGCCCCGAGGGATCCCTGGTCCTCGGCGACACCCACGTGGACGAGGACTCCACCTCGCCCTTCGACGACGAGCGCCTCGCCGAGCTGCTCCTGCGCGAGGCCAAGGAGCTCTTCGGCCAGGACCTCGAGGTCCGCCGCCGCTGGCGCGGCGTCTACGCGCACTCGGCCTCCACCGACTTCCTCATCGCCTCCCCGCACCCCGCCGTCCGCGTCGTCTCCGTGACGAGCGGCATCGGCATGACCCCGAGCTTCGGCCTCGCGCCGGACGTCCTCGACGGGCTCAGCTGGCCCGCCGCGGCCGCCGGATCGGTCCAGCCGGACCTGAAGACCACGCACGACGACGCCGCGCACGCCCCCGTCGCGGCCCTCGCCTAAAGGCGCGCACCACCTCCCGCGCGCCTGCGGCGCGTGAAGCGGGAGGTGCCGCGAGGCACGCCACGCTCCCACCCGCCGTCGGGCACCGACATCCCAGCCGTCCCCGTCGTCGACAACCCACCCCGGGCAGCCCTGCCCTTCCTCACCCAGGAGAACGCCATGCGCCTTTCGCGCCGCCCCGCCCTCGTCACGGGCCTGACCTCCGCCGCGATCCTCTCCCTCGCCCTCACGGGCTGCGGCGGCGGAGCCAACGCCACCGGCACCTCCGCGGCCGCCGGCGACTCGGTCACCTGCCCCAACGGCAACATCCGCTTCGGCGTGGAGCCCTTCGAGGATCCGAGCAAGCTGGAGCCCGCCTACCGCACCATCGCCGATGCGCTCGGCAAGGAACTGAACTGCAAGGTCGAGGTGACCGTGGTGGACAACTACGCCGCATAGGTCCTGGCCATGAAGAACGGTCAGATGGAGCTCGGCCAGTTCGGCCAGTTCGGCCCGCTCGGCTACGTGTTCGCCCAGCAGGAGGCCGGTGCCAAGGCGCTCGTCTCCTTCGGCACCTCCGACGGCAAGCTCTCCGCCTACACGGGCGGCATCTGGGTCCCCAAGGACTCCCCGATCCAGTCCATCGCCGACCTGAAGGGCAAGTCGCTTGCCCTCTCGGAGCCCGGCTCCACCTCCGGCGATGCCCTGCCGCGCTACGCCATCCGCAAGGAGGGCATGCAGGACTCAGACCTCAAGATCCAGTACGCCGGCGGCCACCCCGAGGCCCTCCTCGCGCTCAAGAACGGCAAGGTCGACGCCGCGGAGATCAACTCCCAGCAGCTGGCCACCTCCACCGCCGAGGGCCAGTTCGATCAGTCCCAGTTCCGCCAGATCTGGACCTCCGAGCCCATCCCGAACGACCCGATCACCGTGGCGGGCAACGCCCCGCAGGAGTTCCAGGACGCCGTGAAGAAGACCCTGGCCAACCTCCCAGCCGAGGCCGTCGCCGAGGCCGCGAAGTTCCTCGATGTTGAGCCGGCCGGACAGCTCATCGAGGTCACCGAGAACGACTACCAGCCCCTCGCCGACCTGGCGAAGACCATGGGCCTGACCTCGAAGGACGCCTGATGTCATTGGCCACGCCCACCACGCCCCGCCTGTCCGGCCCGTCCCAGGGCAACGACGCCGCCACCGCGCTCGCCATCACCGGCCTGCGCAAGACCTACGGGGAGCGCACCGTCCTCGACGGCGTGAACCTCGAGGACAAGGTGGGAGAGCTCATCGCGCTGCTCGGGGCCAACGGCTCCGGCAAGTCAACCGTGCTCAAGTGCGTGGTGGGCCTGGCCGACATCGACGGCGGCGCCGTCGAGGTGGCCGGCCATCGCGTGGACGGCCACGCTGGCCGCAAGCACCACGACGCGGCGATGGTCTTCCAGCAGATCCACCTCGTCAAGCGCTCCACCGTGCTGGACAACGTCTGCTCCGGCGCCCTGGGGCACCTTCCCTACTCCCGCTCGTGGATCCGCTCGGCGTTCCCCAAGGAGCTGCGCGAGGAGGCCATGGCGTGCCTCGACCGCGTTGGCCTCGCCGATCGCGCCCACGACCGCGCTGGAAGCCTCTCCGGCGGCCAGCAGCAGCGCGTGGCGATCGCCCGCGCCCTGTGCCAGCGCGCCCCCGTGCTGCTCGCCGACGAGCCCGTCTCCGCGTTGGATCCCGCCGCGGCCGAGCAGGTCATGGAGCTGCTGCGCTCCCTGGCCGATGACGACCACATGGCCGTCGCCGCCGTGCTGCACCAGCCCGATCTGGCCCGCCGCTGGGCCGACCGCGCCGTGGGCCTGATCCGCGGCCAGCTCTCCTTCTCCTGCCCGCCGTCCCAGCTGACCGAGCAGATGCTCGGCGAGCTCTACGCCCCCGACCGAGGCTGATCCCCGATGTCACTGAACACGCTCCCCGGCTCGCTGCCGGTCGTCCCGTCCTCCGAGCGCCGCCTCGCGGTGCCGCCCAAGCGCCGCGGCCTCGGCTCCACCGTCACGGCGCTGATCGTCATCGGTGCGCTCGTGGCCGCCCACGTGTGGGGCTGGAACACCACCGAGTTCTCGCTGACGCAGCTCGCCGCCGGCTGGCAGGGCATGGTCGGCTTCCTCTCCGACGCCTTCCCCATGGACCTGGGCTGGGAGACCGTGGTGCTGCCCGGCCTGCAGGCCTGCGGCGTGACCCTCGCGATCGGCCTCATGGGCACCACGCTCTCCATCCCGAGCTCGCTGATCCTGGCGGTCCTGGGCTCGCGCGCCACGAGCCGCAATCCGATCGTCTACCAGGTGGCCCGCGCCATCATGTCCTTCTTCCGCGCGGTGCCGGACATCGTCTTCGCCCTGATCTTCGTGACCGCCGTGGGCCTCGGCCCCTTCGCCGGCGTGCTCGCGCTGATCCTGCACAACACGGGCGTCATGGCCAAGCTCTGGTCCGAGGCCATGGAGGAGATGGACCAGGGGCCGGTCCAGGCCCTGCGCGTGGCCGGCGCCTCCTCGGCGCAGATCACCACGCACGTGGTCATCCCCAGCGTCATCCCGCAGTTCACGGGGCTCCTGCTGTACCGCTTCGACGTGAACGTGCGCTCCTCGCTGGTCCTGGGCCTCGTGGGCGCCGGCGGCATCGGCTTCCTCATCAACCAGTCGATCTCGCTCTTCAAGTTCGACCAGATGATGACCTACATCTTCATGGTCCTGATCCTCGTGATCGTGGTGGACGTGGTCTCCGGCATGATCCGCAAACGACTCAACGCATGAGCGCCGGGCTGCTTTCCCCCTCCGCCGCCGGCCTGGGCGGGGGCGAGGCAGCGGCCCAGCTCTACGACGGGAGCGGCTTCCGCCTGGTGCGGGAGCCGCTCCCGGCGTTGGGGCCGGGGGAGGCGCTGGTGCAGGTGGAGCTCGCGACGCTGTGCGGCTCGGACTTGCACACGCTGGCCGGGCACCGCTCGACGCCGCTGCGATCCGTCCTGGGGCACGAGGCGGTGGGGCGCGTGGTGGCGATGGACGCGCCTTCCGCCCGCCCCGGCGGGCCGGGCGCGGGGTCGGGCACGGCGGCGTCGGGCATCGGGGTGCCCGGCACCGTGAGCGCCTGCGCCCCGCCGATCGCCGTGGGCGACCGGGTGACGTGGACCGTCGCGGCCTCGTGCGGGCAGTGCGATCGCTGCCGAGGCGGGCTGGAGCAGAAGTGCCGCTCGCTGCTGAAGTACGGGCACGAGGCGGTGACCGAGCGTTGGCGGCTCAACGGCGGGCTCGGCACGCACGTGCACCTGCTGGCCGGGACCACGCTGGTCCGCGTCGCGGAGGAGCTTCCCGTCGAGCTTGTGGCGCCGGCGAACTGTGCCACGGCGACCGTGGCCGGGGCCGCGCGGCGCGCGGGCCTGGGCCCTGGCGACGTCGTGGTGGTGGTCGGCTGCGGGCTGCTGGGACTGACGGCCGTGGCGTACGCGCGCTGGCTCGGCGCCGCCTCGGTCGTCGCGGTGGACGTGGACGCCGCTCGGCGGGCGTCGGCGCTCGAGTTCGGGGCGGACCGGGTGTGCGCTCCGTCGGAGCTGGCCTCCGCGGCCGCTGCGCGCGGTGCGTCTGTGGTGCTGGAACTCTCCGGCCACCCGAGCGGCGTGGAGCAGGCCGTGGCCGTAGCCGAGGTCGGGGCGCGCGTGGCGCTCATCGGCTCGGTCTCCGAGGGAGCCACCACGGTGATCCTGGATCCGGCGGTGATCGTGCGCCGGATGCTCACCGTGGTGGGCTCGCACAACTACGGCGCCGAGGACCTGCTGGGCGCCGTGGACTTCCTCGAGTGGGTCGGGGCCGATGCCGCCTTGTCGGCGGCGTTCACGCGGGCGGTGTCGCCCGCCTTCGCGCTCGCCGAGCTGGACGCGGCGCTCGCAGCTGCGAAGGGCGGTCGCTGGGCGCGGGTGGCGGTGCGGCCGTAGCCCGCGGGCCGGCCGCGCGCCCGAACTGCCGGATCGCTTCAGAACAGCCGCAACCTTCGCGCAGTTTTGAAGCGATCCGGCCGTTTCGCGTGGGGTGTGCAGGGTTTGAGGCGCGGAGCCGGGCACAACGCCGGGTGCCGCAACGCACGACGGCGGGGCGTCACCCGAGCGTGAGGCTCGCCTCACGCTGGAGGCCGCCACGCGACGTCGGGCACTTAACGGTGAGACCGGTTCCACACCGAGCCGACCCGCCCACCGGCGTGTCTGTGGAGAAGCCGCGAAAACTGTGGATAAGTACCCCACCCATGCGGAGGCCATGCGCGTCAAGCCCTTCGCAACTCCGAATGGCTGGGGACAACTTTCTTCTTGTCCCCAGCTGTCCACACCCATAAATCCGCGCCAAATCAACGAAGTTTGGGATCTGAACAAAGTCATGCACCGCTCTGTCCCCACCTTGTCCACAGTTGTCCCCCGTGGAGTCGGCGCTTATGCACATGCAACTCACACACCCTGTGGATAACTTGTTTGCCGCCGGGCGCTGACGGGCCTACGGTGGCGTGGTCCCCCGTGTACGCGGGGCGCCCCGCGCATCCCAGCTTTCTGTCGGCTCCCTCCGGCATCCTGGGCGCGGGGAAGCGAGCTGAGGAGCGGTACGGCGTGAGCATCCAGGACTACGAGGAGCAGATGGCTCCGTCCGATCGCGGATCCCGCACGCCCCCGCAGGACCTGGTCGCGGAGCAGTCGGTGCTCGGCGGCATGATGCTCTCCAAGGACGCGATCGCCGACTGCGTCGAGGTGCTGCGCGGCGTCGACTTCTACCGCCCAAGCCACGAGATGGTCTACGAGGCCATCATCGATCTCTACGGCCGCGGCGAGCCCGCCGACGCCGTGACCGTCGCGGACGAGCTGACCAAGCGCGGCGACATCCAGCGCATCGGCGGCGCCGCGTACCTGCACGAGCTGATCCAGTCCGTGCCCACCGCGGCCAACGCCGGTTTCTACGCGGAGATCGTGCGCGAGCGCGCCGTGCTGCGCCGCCTCGTGGACGCCGGCACGCGCATCGTGCAGATGGGCTACTCGCAGGACGGCGAGGTGGACGCGATCGTGAACGAGGCCCAGGCCGAGGTCATGAAGGTCGCCGACCGCCGCGGCGGCGAGGACTACGTGGCGCTGAAGGACATCATCGAGGGCACGGTGGACGAGATCGAGTCCGCCTCCTCGCGCACCGAGGGCATCACCGGCGTGCCCACGGGCTTCTACGAGTTCGACGAGCTGACGCAGGGCTTGCAGGGCGGCCAGATGATCGTCGTCGCGGCCCGCCCGGCCGTCGGTAAGTCCACGTTTGCGCTGGACATCGCCCGCTCCGCGGCGATCAAGCACCACATGACGACCGTCTTCTTCTCCCTGGAAATGGGGCGCAACGAGATCGCGATGCGCCTGCTTTCAGCGGAGGCGTCCATCGGCCTGCAGGACCTGCGCAAGGGAAACGTCAAGGACGAGCAGTGGGCCAAGATCGCCAACACCATGGGCAATCTGAACGACGCCCCGCTCTTCATCGACGACAGCCCCAACATGTCGCTCATGGAGATCCGCGCCAAGGCCCGCCGCCTGAAGCAGAAGCACGACCTCAAGCTCATCGTGCTCGACTACCTGCAGCTCATGAGCTCGGGCAAGAAGGTCGAGTCCCGCCAGCAAGAGGTCTCCGAGTTCTCCCGCGCCCTGAAGCTCATGGCCAAGGAGCTCGAGGTCCCCGTGATCGCGCTGTCGCAGCTGAACCGTGGTTCCGAGCAGCGCACCGATAAGCGCCCGCAGGTCTCGGATCTGCGCGAATCGGGCTCCATCGAGCAGGACGCCGATATGGTCATCCTGCTGCACCGCGAGGACATCTACGACAAGGAATCCCCGCGCGCCGGCGAGGCCGACGTCATCGTCGCCAAGCACCGTAACGGCCCCACCAAGACCATCGTCGTGGCCTTCCAGGGCCACTACTCGCGCTTCAACAACATGGCCGGCGGCGACTTCGACGGCGGCGGGTACGCGGGCGGGGAGCCCGGCGGGATCTAGGGGTGGAACGGCTCGCTGGCCTGGTCAGTCACCTTGCGCCGCCAGCCTTGCTCGTCAGTCTCCTGCTCCTGGGTCTGCCTCTGCGGGTGCCCGGAGTCGGGTGGGGGTACGCCTCGCTTGCGTTGCTCTTCACCACGGGTCAGCCCTGGCTGGCCCTGCTCTGGGCGCGCTGGAAGGGTCGCGTGAGTGACCTCCATGTGACCCGCCGCGAGCAGCGCTGGCCGCTGTTGTTGTTCTGTCTGGTTCTCATCGTGGTTGGCCTCGGCCTGCTGGCCTGGACCGGAGCGCCCTCTGCCATGGTGCGACAGGTACTGCTCGTCTTGGCGGGTCTCCTGGTGACGGGTCTGGTCACGCTGGGATGGAAGATCTCCATCCATGCCGCCGTCGCCGCCTTCGTCTTCTTCACGGCCGGCGCGGGTGACGTGGTCGGCGCCCACGCGGCGGCCGCGGGCCTGGCGCTCGTGTGTTGGTCGCGCGTCAAGCTCTCCCACCACACCCCGGCCCAGGTCGCGGCGGGTTCACTCGTGGGGATTGTCGTCAGCCTGGCCGGTTGGTTCCTGCCCGCCTGAGGCTCCATGTGGTCGGCCGCACGGCCGTGGCGTCCAGCGTGAGCATGCCCACGTGGGACGCCGCCGCATCGACATCCGGGGCCCCTTGCCGTAGTGTTGGTAGAACCGCGTACCCGCCCCAGGGCGAACACGGACGCATCGCGACCACGTCGCGGTCGCGGCGGGATGGGCATTGATGCCGCTCGCCGAGGTTTAGTGCAGGCCACGAACAAGCTGCACGCAACGAATCGGATGATTTTCGTTTTCTTTTCATTTCCCTGCATCGTCAGGGATCATGCCGGCGCCCGATAGCGGCCGCCGAGACCTTCCACCGCTTGCACAAGCGGGGCACGCGGACGTCAACGACTCCGCCTTTCTCACCTCCGGCTCCCCTGTAGGGGGACTCGCGGAGTCCACTCTCGTTCCACACCGATCATCGGTGCGGGCTCCCGCGCTTTGCGGGCTTTGAATCAAAGGAAAACAACATGACGTACGGCACCGTGAAGTGGTTCAACTCGGACAAGGGCTTCGGCTTCATAGCGCCCGAGGACGGCTCCGCCGACCTCTTCGCCCACTACTCGGCCATCGCCGGGGCCGGCCACCGCGACCTGACCGAGGGTCAGCGCGTGCAGTTTGAGACGGTTGCCGGGCCCAAGGGCCCGCAGGCAGCGAACATTCAGGCGGCTTAGCCAGTGACGACGGGGCCGGAGCAGGAACGATCCTGCCCCGGCCCCGTCGTGTACCAGGCAAGCCACTGAGCACACACGACGCCAAAGGACCACGCAATGACCACCACCTCAGGCCACCTACGCGTCCCCGCCGCCGCGTTCATCACCGAGCTGGCGGATGAGCGCTCCTTTCCCCCGCACACGCGCGGCTACCTCGAGATCTCTGCGCAGGCGCGGGCGGCCGGGTTGCTCAAGCGCACGCCGTGGTTCTACATCGGGGTCGGGGCTGCGCTTGCGGCGGCGTTTGGAGGGAGCGTTGCGGGATTTGTCCTCTTGGGCTCGTCCTGGTTCCAGCTGCTGATCGCGGTGGGACTGGGGCTGATCTTCACCCAGGTGGCCTTCCTGGCCCACGAAGCCGCGCACCGCCAGATCCTGAGCAGCGGGCCCCGCAACGATCGCCTCGCCCGCGTGCTCGCGAGCGTCGTCGGGCTGAGCTATTCCTGGTGGGATTCCAAGCATTCTCGCCACCACGGCAACCCCAACAAGGTGGGGAAGGACCCGGACATCAGTCCGGACACTATCTCCTTCCGCGCGGAGGACGCCGCCTCGTCGCGGGGGCTGGTGAGGTTCATTGTCGCTCGCCAGGGCTGGCTATTCTTCCCGCTGTTGACCTTGGAGGGGCTGAACCTTCACTGGCAGAGTTACAAGCACCTGGTCGGCCGCGGCACCGTGAAGGGTCGCTGGAGCGAGCTCGGCATGATCACCGCGCGAATCCTGGTGGTGTTCGTCCCCGTCTTCCTGGTCCTTCCCCTCGGCATGGCGTCGGCGTTTGCGGGCGTGCAGCTCGCGGTCTTCGGCGTCTACATGGGCGCTTCCTTCGCGCCGAACCACAAGGGCATGCCGCTCATCGCTCCGGGGGCCAAGCTGGACTTCTTCTCGAAGCAGGTGCGGACTTCGCGCAACATCCGCGGCGGCTGGTGGGCCACGGTGCTCATGGGCGGGCTCAATTACCAGATCGAGCATCACCTGTTCCCGAGCATGCCGCGGCCACACCTCGCCGCCGCCCGCCGCATGGTGCGGACGTACTGCGCGACCCATGCCGTTCCGTACACGGAGACGTCGCTCCTTCGCTCGTACGGCATCGTCATCCGCTACCTGAATCGGGTGGGGCTCGCCGCACGCGATCCGTTCGATTGCCCCGTCGCTTCTCGCTTCGGGCGGGGTTGAGCCCCTAGGCGACGACGCCCTCGCGGCCCGGACGCGCGGCCCTCCGTGCCATCAGCGCGGCGTCGAGCGAGAAGCGCCCGGCGCCCGCCACAAGCAACGCGAGCGAGGCCGCGCCCAGGAGTGCCACGAGCTCGTAGCCGCCGTCGGCGGCAAACACACCGGCCGGCAGGTGCACGATGAACAGCGCGCCGAGCATGTCGGCCACGAACACCGCGGCGACCACGCGCGTCGCCAGGCCGAGGATCAGCAGGGCCCCGCCGATCAGCTCGGCGTAGGCGATGAAGGGCCCGGCGACGGAGCCGAGCGGCACGCCCATCTGCTCGAAGCTGGCGCCGGTCCCGGCGGGGGTGAACTCGAAGACCTTCTGCGCACCGTGCGCGAGCATGAGGGCGCCCGTGACGGCGCGGAGGATCAGGAGGGCAACGTCGGTGGTCCAGGAGGTGGGCTTCATGGCGTGTCCTTGGCTTGGGGAAGCGCGGCCGGTCGACCGCCCCACCACCCTGACACTTGAAGCTTGCATGATTTCCTCGGGGTAACCCACCGGTGCGGCCCGGGGGAAGCCGGCGTCTCGCCAGTGACTGCGGGCCGGAGGGGGTGTCGGCGCCCGTGCAGCGCCTACGGGACTCTCGTCGGGTCTTCGCCGGGAGAGCGCAGGGCGCACCCAGGCCGGCGTCACGCCCGTTCACGCGGCTGGACTCCGGCTCGCGTCATGGGGCCGGTGCACGGTGGGCGCCCATTGCGTGAGCCTGCCTGGGGTGTCGGATACTTGCCACACCCCCGGATCCCACGAAATGGTAGGCATGGAACAGCGAACCATCCTGGTGAAGATCGCCAGTTTCCGAGACCACGAACTCATCCTCACCATGGCGGCGGCCCTGCAGCAGGCGAGCCACCCGGAGAACATTCGCTTTGCCGTGGTCAACCAGTTCGACGAGGCCACCGAGCGAATCCTGGACCCCGTGCGGGCCGATCCCCGTGCGCGAATCCTCGAGATCCCGTGGCGGGAGAGCCGCGGGCTGGGGCGGGCGCGCCGCGCGAGCGACGAGATGTACGACGGCGAGGACTTCACCCTGCAGATCGACGCCCACATGCGCTTTGTGCGGGGCTGGGACGCGAACCTGATCCGGCAGTGGGACTCGCTCGGCAACGAGCGGGCCGTCCTGTCCACCTATCCCGGGCCCTACCGGGTGGACGCCGCGGGCGCGGTGACGGCCAACCCGGCGGTGCCGCACGCGATCGTGGTCCAGGGCATCGATCAGCACGGCCTTCCGGCCATCACGGGCGGCCCCGAGGTGGCCCCCTTCAGTAGGGGCCTGCTGGTGGGAGGTTGCTTCCAGTTCGGGGCCGGGTGCTCGACGACGGAGGTCCCGGCCCAGCCCGAGGTCCTGATCGGCGACGTGACGGTGCATTCACTGCGTCTCTTCACGCACGGATTTGATGTAGTCGTGCCGGCCGAGATTCCGCTCTTCCATCGGTATGCGAAGGACAAAAACTGGAACGGCGAGGCGCACACCCCGTTCGCCGACTTCCGGGAGTCGCGCGGGTTGTGGGCGTCCTTCTGGGCCGCGCTCGAGGAGAGCAACCGCGTGGCCAAGGACATTCTCGGCTCGCCGCAGCACGTTGCCCACGGAACCCGGCGCAGCCGGGAGGGCTTTGTGAAGCTTCTTCGTGAGTATCGCTTTGATGGATTTGAGTTGCCGGACTATGTCATGAAATAGCGGCAAAGAAAACGATTGATAGTCACATTGAATGCATGGTGGAATGTTGACTTAGAAAGATATCGCTCGGCGCCCCATGCCCGGCTGGGTCGAGTGGCCTTCCGTCCGGTGCTGGGCCGGCGTCGGAACTCGAACGAACAGGTCACTCCCATGCCTTCCTCCGCTCACAAGCTCGGCTGCGGCGTCGCCGCAGGGTTCGTCTTCCTGGCGACGGTGGGCGCCGGAGCGACCCCAGCGCACGCGGCGAGCTCCGATCCCTTGACCCCGCCGTCGGGCTGGACGGGGGTGAGCGAATCTGAGCACTGGGTCGACATGGACTACGCGACGCTCCCATGGTTCATGGAAGATCCCAACGGAAACCTCTACAACGGCACGACGGGCATCACGAGGTATGACGTTCCCGCAGACAGTGTCTTTATCGACCTCTTCCACTCGGTTTCATCGGTGCGGAGGGTGGGGGATCGGATCGACTTCCTCGCTGCCTTCCGGCAGGCGCCGAAACCCTTCAACCCGTACCCGGTGCAGCTTCCCGGCGCCAAGATGACCGAACGCGGGTATCCAGGCGTTGCGACCTTCGAGCTCCGCTTGCGCGACCTGCTGGATGACGTTGAGTCCCTTTCCTTGTCGGATTTCACAGTCGAAGGCACCCCCATCGAAAACCTGACGCTGGCGAACGGCGTGCTGCGCGGAACCCTGCGCATGCACGACAACGTCAGTGATACCCGTATCCGATTCAGCGCCACCTACACGGGTGAGGGTAACGATGTCCCGGTCCTGGGCGCTTACATGATCCAGCCCTACTTCGCCTACGGCGCGGAGTTCGACACGAGCGTCACCATCCCCGTGGAACCCGCCTCCTTCGACGTCTTCAAGACGGCGGACGTATCCGAGGTCAAGGACAAGGGCGACGAGGTCACCTACACGGTCAAGGTGGGCCGCATCCCCGGCGCCGAAGCACGGTCCTTCACGCTCACGGACGACATGAGCGACGTCCTGAAGGACGCCGAACGCTTCACGGCAGACGACATCGAGTTGCCCCAGGGGCTCTCCGCCAACGCCTCCGTGACGGACCAGGGCTTTGTCGTGTCGGGGGAGTGGCCCACCGATCCCACCACCGGCCAGCCGGTGGAGTCGCTGTCGCTGAAGTACACAGTGAGCTATGACGGAACCTCGTCTGACGATGAGCTGGTCAACAGCGTCTGCGTCACGGGGAGGAACCCGGCCCTCACCGATGACTGCGCCGACGCCTCGGTGGCCGTGGGCGAGCCCTCGGAGGAGGAGGTCAAGCCGCCGGTGAAGCCCGTTGTGAGCCCGTCGCCGAGCCCCTCCGACGAGGGCGGAGGCGAGGGCGGCTCCGACGGCGACGACGACTCAGGCACCGATGACCAGGAGTCGACGCCGGCCCCGTCCTCGGGCCGGGACTCCTCGGACGATGACTCTTCCGAGGACGGCGCCCCGCAGGCCGCCGATCCCACTCCCACCCTGAGCAGGACCGGCGCTAGCGTTCCGGCGCCGCTGCTGTGGGCCGGAGGTTTGGCCGTGGCCTTGGGCGGTGTGCTCATCGCTGCGGTGGCGCGCCGCGGGGCGCGCAGGCACTAGCCGCACGAGGGCGCCTCTCCCAGACCAGGCGCCCGGGCCGGGCCGCGAGCATCACTTCCGCGGCCCGGCCCGCACCGTGATGTCGTCGACCTCTGGAGCCGGCTAGCCCAGCACGATCCCGGCGACCACGTTGATCGCGGTGGCCAGGATGGTGAGGGAAAACAGGAACGAGAGCAGGCAGTGCCGCAGCACCACGGCGCGGATGCGGCTCGATGTCACCGAGGTATCGGAGACCTGATAGGTCATGCCGAGGTTGTATGAAAAGTAGAGGAAGTCGCTGTAGCGCGGCAGCTCCTTGTCGTTGAAGTCGATGCCGCCGTCCACGTCGTCGTAGTACTCGTACGCGTACCGCGCCGCGTACATCGCGTGCAGGCTGAACCACTGCGCCAGCACGGCCACGAGCGCCAGGATCCCGGCGCCCTTCTGCGCGTTGCCCGTCCCCACGGCGCCGATGACAAACGTCGCGGCGATGCCGATCGTCACCGCCGCCGCCATGGCCAGCTCCTCGGCCGCCGGGCGGAACTCGTCACGCTCCGCGTGCGCCTTGGTGAGCGCGGCGTCCATGGGCCACATGTGCACCCACGCCAGCACCGAGAAGGTCACGCCGCCCAGGGCCAGGCCGGTCAAGACTCCCCAGGTCCAGCCCGTCAGCACGCCCACGAGGACGCCGCCGATCACCCCTGCCGCCACGGCCGCGGCCAGCCGGGTCCAGGCACTCGAACCGCTCAATCCACGTTCGCTCACGCGCTCCCCCTTCGTCGACGCCACCCTATGTGCCGGGCCGTGCCCCGCGCCCGAGGCGCGGTGACAGACGCAGGCGGGGCACGACGTCGTGCCCCGCCTTGGGTGTTTGGCCCGCCGTCCGCGGCGGGCGGCGCATCAGGCCTTGCGCACCTTGAACGCCAGAACGATCGAGGCGATGCCGAACACCACGCCGTAGATGCCCGCCACCCACAGGGCGGCAATGATCATGCCGGCCGGGCCGGTGAACAGCGCCACGGCAAACCAGATGCCGATAATGATGTCGAGGATGCCAAGGGCGATGCTCCAGCCGCCCAGCGAGCGGTCGCCGAGGGCGGCGATGCCGCGCCCGATCAGGCCGATCACCATGAACCACAAGAAGAGCACGCCCATGAAGGCACCAGTGGAGACGGGGAAGATGACGGCCAGGAGGCCGGCGATGATCGAGACGATGCCGCTCGTGAGCGCCCAGCCCCAGCCCTTGAGGCCCTCGCGCTTCTGGCGCCAGGCGAGCGAGCTCGTCGCGAAGCCGTCCAGGATGAGCCAGAAGGCAAGCGAGTAGACGACCACGATCGCGATCGCCGTGCCGCCGATGCCCGGGGCGAGGAACAGGATGAGGCCCAGGATCACGCCGAGGATGCCCTTGACGAGCAGCCAGGTGAAGCCGGTCTTGCGGAGGTCGTCGGCGAGGTCGGCCAGGGGGGTGTTTGAGGTGGGAAGCGACATGATGACTCCAAAACTTGTCGGGGGCGATGTGCAGTCTTCGCCCCGACCCTAGGCCGCTCGCGAGCGGCGTGGAAGGGTTTGCCGTTTCTTGTCACATGGCGTTCGTGTTCGTCAGCGCCTCGTCTGGCCCCTCCTGGGCTCCCGGCAGGGTGCGGGCGGCGCGCTAGAGGCAGAAGATGTTCAGCCCGAGTTCGGGGTCCAGCTCCTTCTCGAGCGGCACCTCGGACACGGTCACAAAGAACTCGCCGGCCCCGCGCACCCAGGCCTCCTTGAGGTGCCCGGCGATCGCCGAGTAGTCCTGCCGGCCCAGCGTGGTGTGGATGTGGATGAGCGTCGTCTCGCCCTTGACCGCGATGTTGCCCTGCAGGCCCGCGATCTCCATCTGCTCGTCGAACTCGCGGTCCACGTAGGTGAGGGCGTCCGGGTCGCGGAAGAGGAGGGTGGCGCGGCCGACCGCGCCGATCCCGCGGATGGCGCCGCCGCGGATGCCTTGGGTTACTGCGAAGTCCGTCAGCGCCGCGATGACCTCCTCGCCCGTCTTCACGCTGACCACGTGGTTGGGGCCGCCGATGTGGCGCGCTGACCAGGTGGCGCCGTGCACGGCGGGGGCGGGGGTGGGGTGCTGTCCGGTGGGCTGCATGTCAGCCGTCCTCCGATTCTGCGCACGCTGGCGCATCAGTCGGGTGAACCCTCATCGTGGCCCGGAAGGCGGGGAGAGTCAATCACTGCCCGACGGCGCGTGGTGACGTGAGGCCGTGCCGTCGCCTCACCGGGGGGTGAGGCGACGGCCCCACGGGGCGCGGGTGGCTCGGGTCGCCGCGGGGCCCACCCGGGCGAGCCGGCGCCGTTGGGCCCTAGGCTTCGTGCCATGGGGAAGCGCAAGCAGCCGGCAAACATCGAGGTCCGCGGTGCGCGGGTCAACAACCTCAAGCACGTGGACGTCGACGTCCCGCTGAACTCCTTTGTCGGCGTGACGGGCGTGAGCGGCTCGGGGAAGTCCTCGCTGGCGCTCGGGGTGCTCTATGCGGAGGGCTCGCGGCGCTACCTCGACGGCCTCTCCAGCTACCAGCGCCGCCGCATCAACCAGGCCCAGGCGCCGCGCGTCGACTCCGTGGAGCATGTGCCGGCCGCGCTGGCCCTGCGCCAGCGCCCGCCGGCGCCCGGCCCGCGCTCCTCCGTGGCGACGCTCTCCGAGGTCGGCGCCGTGCTGCGCCTGAGCATGAGCCGCCTCGGCTCGCACCTGTGTCCCGAAGGCCACCCCGTCGCGGCGACGCCGGCGGCTTGGGCCTCGGAGCGCCTCGTCTGCCCCGTGGACGGGCTCGAGTTCCATCTGCCCTCCGCGGAGTCCTTCTCCTCCGCGTCCCTCGGGGCCTGCCCTCGCTGTCAGGGGCTGGGGCAGGTCTCCGAGGTGGATCGCGGCGCGCTCATCCCCGACCCGAGCCTGACCCTGGACCAGGGCGCCGTGGCGCCCTGGCGCCTCACGGGGCGCAAGCACATGCCGGTGGTCGCTAAGGAGCTCGGGGTGCGCACCGACGTTCCGTTCGAGGAGCTCACGCCGCGCGAGCAGGAGATCGTCCTGGACGGCCCCACCACCAAGCGCCACGTGGTCATCACGAGCAAGAACGGCCGCGCCTTCGAGATGGACGCCGTCTACGAGTCGGCCGTGCAATCCGTGCTGAGCCTCGGCACCAGCGCGCGGTCCTCTGGGGAGCGCCACGGCGCCGACCGCTTCCTGATCTGGGCGCCCTGCTCCGAGTGCGGGGGCTCCGGCCTGGGCCCCGCCGCCCGCACCTCCACGCTGCTCGGCCGCACCCTGCCGCAGCTCCTCGCGCTGCCGCTCGAGGCCCTGCCGGGCTTCAGCCAGGAACTGCGCGACGCCGCCTCCGAAGGCTCGGATGCGCCCCGCACCTCCGGCGCTGGGCACGATGGCGGTGCCCCGGCCGGAGCGGCCGGATCTCCCGTCCCGTTCGCGCCAGGCGACTCCGAGCCCCCGGCCGCCGCCGATCTCCCGGCACTCAACCAGGAGCCGGCCGCCCACCTGGGCGCGGAGCTGCTCCGCGCCGTCGAGCCCTTGCTCCGTCTGGGTCTCGGCTACCTCTCCCCGGACCGGCGCGGCGAGACGCTTTCGACGGGCGAGCGGCAACGCATGGAGCTCGCCGCCACCGCGATGCGCAGGACCACCGGCATGCTCTACGTCCTCGACGAGCCGACCGTGGGGCTGCACCCCGAGGCGGTGGCGGGGCTCGTGGGGGTCATGGATTCCATCGTGGAGCAGGGGAACTCCCTCGTGGTGGTGGACCACGACGTCGCCGTGCTCAAGGCGGCCGACCAGCTCATCGAGGTGGGCCCGGGCGCCGGCCGCCACGGCGGCACCATCACGGCACAGGGCACGCCGGCCCAGCTCGAGGCGGACCCGCACTCGGTGACCGGGCCGTACCTCGCTGGTGGCGCGTCGGTGGTGCTCGGCCCGTCCCTCGCGCCGCCTCCGGAGAGCGAATGGCTGAACATGCGCGTGTCGGAATACTTGTCGCTGCGGGACATTGATTTGCGCCTCCCGCTCGGCCGAATCAGCGTCATCACGGGGGTCTCGGGGGCCGGAAAGTCAGCGCTGATCGTCGACTCGCTCGTGCCGGGCATCGAGTCCATGCTCAGTGAGGCACGCAAGCCGGCCTGGGTGCAGTCGCTGAGCGTTCCGGGGCTGACGCGCCTCGTCGTGGCGGACTCGACGCCCATCGGCGCGAACGCCCGCTCCACCCCGGCCACCTACAGCGGCGTCTTCGACGAGGTGCGCAAGCGCTACGCCGCCACGGACGAGGCGAAGGCCCGGGGCTGGGGTGCTAGCTGGTTCTCCTACAACACCGCCAAGGGCGGGCGCTGCCCCGAGTGCGAGGGCCTCGGCGAGCTCTCGCTCGACCTGCAATACCTGCCGGACCTGGAGATGGTCTGCCCCGTCTGCCACGGGCTGCGCTACACCGACCAGACGCGCGAGGTGCTGCTGGACGGCCTCGACGTCGCCGCCTTCCTCAAGCAGACCATCGAGGACGCCGAGGCGAACTGGACCGGCAGCGCCAAGGGCCGCAAGACCCTGCGCTCGCTCATCGAGGTGGGCCTCGGCTACCTGACCCTCGGCGAGGCAACGCCCGCACTCTCCGGCGGGGAGTCCCAAAGGCTGCGCCTCGCGACCGAGCTGGGGCGGGGTCAGGACGGCGGGATCTTCGTGTTCGACGAGCCGGGCATCGGCCTGCACCCGAGGGACGTCGCCACGCTCGTGGGCGTGCTGCGCAGCCTCGTGGCCGCGGGCGGCACGGTCATCGTGATCGAGCACGACCTCGACCTCATCGCCAACGCCGACTGGATCGTCGACGTGGGCCCCGGCGGCGGGGACCAGGGTGGCCGCATCATCGCCGAGGGGACGGTGCGGCAGGTGCTCGCCGGCGCTCCCGGTACCGAGGGTTCCGTCATCGCTCCGTGGTTACGCGCGCACCTCGGGGTGGGCGGCTAAGCGCCTGGACGCACGACGCCGCGTGACCGGCCCGGGTGGGCCGACCACGCGGCGTCGTCGCTTGGGGCGGCTCAGGCCGCGACGGCGGCAGCTGCGCGCAGCTCGCGAGCGGAACCGGCCCGCAGGCCGCGCTGTACTCGGAGATGTTCCCGGCCTCGGTGCGCTTCTCCGGCGTCTCGATCTCCTACGCCCTCGGCGCGATCCTGGGCGGCGCGTTCGCCCCGATGATCGCCACGGCGCTCGTGCAGGCCACAGGCTACATCAACTCGGTGGCCGCGTACATCGCCGGCATGACGGTGATCTCGCTGATCGCCGTGTCCCTCGTCCGCGACCGCAGCGGCATCAACCTCTCTCCGTCCAACCAGGCGGAGCAGGAGACCGGCGCCCTCGTGATGTCCCCGGCGCCTGAAGCGGCGCGGGTCTGATCTGAGGCGCGACCGCGCGGCTCACAGCTGATGGGCAGGAGCGGCGCGGCGACATGGGCGGGGCGGGGGACCGGTGGTTCCCCGCCCCGCTTTCGCGTGTGGCGGGCGGTCCGAGCGGGTGGGCCGCTGGGCCGGCGGGCCATTGCGCCGCGGCCGGGGTTCGGGTCCGTGCTTGGGTGAGCGTGGTCCCCGCGGGCCGAGGCGCCGGGCAGCTGCACCTGGGGTTACAAGCCGTGTTCTTGGTGGGCCAGGTGATGGTGGAAGGGGCAGAGCAGCACGGCCTGCTCGACGTCGGTGGGGCCGCCCAGGCGCCACGGGTCCAGGTGGTGGGCCTCGCAGAAGGCGGCCGGGAGCGCGCAGCCCGGCGCTTGGCAGTGCAGATCGCGGGCCATGAGTGCCTTGCGTTGGTGCGTGGAGAAGAGGCGCTGAGCGCGGCCGAGCCGGAGCGGGTGCCCGGCCTCGTCCGAGGCCATGAACTGCACGGCGCCGCCGCAGACCAGGTGGGCCACACGGGTGAGCGAGACGAGCTGCTGCGTGTGCGGCATCCAGGCCGCGACGCCCAGAACGGCGCGCAGCGGATCGATGGGAACGGCCTTCGCGGACGGTGCGTGCACTTGCGGGTTCGGAAGCGCGGGAGCCCGTTGTCCCGCCGGGCCCTCCAAGGCAGGGCTCCGCCCTGGTGCCTGTCGGAGGTCCGAGTCGAGTTCGCTTGGGCTTCCGGCTGCGGCTGGCTCTTCAGGGAGCGCACCCCACCCGCGATCGGCGAAGGTTGCCGGATCGAAGGGATCGGGCTCATCGGCCGGGGCGTTGTCCCCGGCCCAGCTGTCGCTCGCCTGGTTCCACTCGGCTGTCCACCCGGCTCCCGCGAAGTTGCGGGGGTCGAAGGGGTCGTCCGGGTCCGGCCCGAGCCCCGTGTGCTCCGGGGCGGCCCAGGTGCTGGGTGGAGGTGCGGGGGAGCCACGCGTTTCGTCCGGTCCGCCGGTCAGGCTTGGTCCGTGGGGTCTGCTCGTCCGGTTCGCTTTGCTGGGGTCGCCGCTCGGAGGCGCGTGGCCGGTGCTGTCGCCGGAGGGTCCGTCGAAGAGGGTGCCGGACGCTTCACCGGAGGTGCACTCCGATCGGTCCGCCCTCGGAGGGGACCAGAAACCACCTGAAGGCACTGGTGGTGACCAGGCCCCAGCCGGCGGTTGGCCAGGGGGATGCTCTTCCGGGGAACCGATTGCGGTGTCGTTGGTGGCCTCCGTGGGGTCGTCGCCCGCAGCGGCAGCGAACGCGGTCGCGGTGGTGAGCACCAAGAGGGTGGGAGCGGCGCCCCCGACGCTCGGGGCATCGGATCCGGCCGCGTACCGCGCGACGACCGCGGCCAGGGCGTCGAAGCGGCGCTGGGCGGCGGTCCGACCGTCGTTGCCCGCTTGCGCGGAGGTTGGCGCGGCGTCAGTGGCGGGGCCGGTGCCCTGCTCGGGTGAGGGCGCGGTCTCGCGCTGGGCGCTCGGCGAGGTCATGGCGTCCAGCAGGGTCTTGAACTGCGCGCCCTCGAAGGCCGGGGCCAGGCCGCTGAGCCGCCACATGCCGTTGGCCTGCTGCGTGAGGTGCAGGTACCGGGCCTGGCGCTGCTTGCGCTCGTCGGGCTCGAGGCCGTCCGGGTCCAGAAACGCCGCCCAGAGCTTGGCCTGGTCCCGCAGCGCGACGGGGCGGAGCCGGTGAGCGTCCAGGCTACCGCGGCCCGAGGCCACCGGCGTCACGAGGCCGCGTGAAGCAGCTCCGCTACCACCGGGGGTGCCGGGGGAGCCCGGGGTGCCGCCGGCGCCGTCATGTCCGGCTGCGCCACCTTCGCCGGCCGAGCCACCTTCGCCGGGCGAGCCGGATGCGCGGCCTGCTTGGTTCAGGGCCTCGGCGACGGCCTCCGGCATGGTGCCGTGGGCGCCAGCCGTGGCCGCTCCCACCAGTGCGGCTTCCGCGGCCGCGAGGGCCTCGGGGTCCAGGCGCCGGTGATCGCTCGGGAGGCCCTGCGTGATGGTGCGGGCCTGCTCAGCGCTGATCTCCCCGGACTGCACTGCCTCTGCGAGCACCGGATAGCGCGGCGGGAGCTCCCCGGCCGAGAAGCCCTGGCGGGGCGCGGTGGACTCCGCGATGTCAACGAGGGCATGGGCGCTCGCCGTGCCGAGCCCGAGCACGTGTTCCAAGGTCACCCGGACGGAGGGGTAGCCCAGCTGCTTGTGAAGGGGCCCCGCGCTGGTCGACGGCGGGCGCACCAGGAGTTCCCGGGCGACGGCCGTCTGCAGGCCGGCGACGGTGCGGGTCAGCGCGCCGAGCGCGGACAGGGCATCCCGCAGCTCACTCGGCGTCAGAGAGGCCGAATGCTCCTGGACGGTGGCCAGCGCCACGGACGCGCCCTGGGCAGCTGCTCCGAGAGACTCCACGGCTGCCGCGCGGCCACTGGGCGACACGGGTTCGGGACGTGGCTCGGCCTCCTCTGGGGCCGGGCGCACCGGCTGGCTGACCTGGGCCCCCTGCCAATCCGCGAGGAAGCGCGCGAGCAGACCGGTCCAGGCCCGCTCCTCGGCGGGGGAGAGCACCGCGGCGAACTCCTCCGGGGGAGCGGCGGCCACGCGCCGGAGTGCGAGCACCGCGGGCGCCGTTTCGCGCCCGAATGGCTGATCCGCCATGGTCCACCCCCCTCAGCACTGAGAAGCCTTGCCTTCGATCCAGCGTGGGCCCACCCCCTGACAAGAAGTCCCTCAAAACGGCCCGAATCGAGCCTTCGTCGAAAGGTATTTGCGAAGAATGTTTGAGGGGAGCGCGGGGGCGCGGGCGTGCGGCGAAGGGTCCGGTGTCGGAGTCAGTGGGCGGAGTCTGACGCCCGGCGCGGCCCCCGGTCCCGGCGGCGGTCCCAAACTCGCCTTGCGGCGCCCCTCAGCCCCTCCGCAGGAGCAGGCTGTCGCCGTGGTCGGCGTCGGTCTCGACCACGCCGGTGCGCTCGAACCCGAGCCGCGAGGCCACCCCGAGCGAGGCCTCGTTCCACTCGCGCACCGTGGCCCATACCGTCCCGAGCCCCGACGCCTCGCCCCACGCCAGCACGGCGCGCGCCGCCTCCGTCGCGTAGCCGCGCCCCCGCACGGAGGCGAGCAACTCGTACGAGATCTCCACGGCCTCCGGCCGCTCTGGCACGCCCCCGGCGAGCAGGCCGCAGTAGCCGATCACGGCGCCGTCGTGCCGCGTCATCACGCTGAGCAGCCCTCGCCCGGCCTCCACGGGCTCCAGCGCGATCGCCTCCGCGAGCTCGGCCTCGCTCGGATGCCCCTCCGCGTCGAGGCGCCGATGCGCCGGGACGCGCGGATCGCGCTCCTCCCAGAGGGCATGCACGAGGGCGGCGTCCCCCGGCACGCGGCGCCGCAGGACCAGGCGGGGCGTCACCAGCGGGAGGGCCGAGTCCGGATGCATGCGGACACTGTCGCACCCGGCCCGCCCGGCGCCAAGCACCGACGGGTACCGGGAGGTCGGGGCCAGCGCCGGCGGATGCCGGGCGTCGCCGCGCGAGCCCCCGCGGACACGGCTCGCTCACCGCGTCACCCTCCGTTCATCATCGACACGTACGCTCACCGGCATGAACCAGTCGCCCGCCCTGCAGCGCCGCCTCGGCCCCCTCGACGCCGTAGCGATCGGCCTGGGCTCGATGCTCGGCGCCGGCATCTTCTCGGCGCTGAGCCCCGCGGCGGCAGCGGCCGGCTGGGGGATGCTCGCGGGCCTCGCCGTGGCCGGCATTGTCGCCTTCTGCAACGCCACCTCCTCGGCTCAGCTCGCCGCGCAGTACCCCACCTCGGGCGGCACATACGTCTACGGCCGCGAGCGCCTGGGGGAGTGGTTCGGCTTCGCCGCCGGGTGGGCGTTTGTCATCGGCAAAACAGCCTCGGCCGCAGCGATGGGCTTCGTCTTCTCCGCGTACCTGGCCCCGCCCGGCTGGGAGAAACCGCTCGCATGCGCGGCCGTCGCTGCCCTCAGCCTCATCAACGTCTTCGGCATCACCCGCACGGCCCTCGCCACCAAGGTGCTGCTCGCGCTCACGCTCGCGGCGCTCGCCGTCGTGGTGGTGATCGGCTGGAACCGGCCGGCCGCTCCGGCCCAGGCGAGCGACGTCGTGCCCTCCCTGCCCGGCGTGCTCCAGGCCGCCGCCTTCCTGTTCTTCGCGTTCGCCGGGTATGCGCGCCTGGCCACGATGGGCGAGGAGGTGCGCGAACCGGCCCGCACCATCCCCCGCGCGATCACGCTAGCGCTCTTCCTGGCGCTCGGCGTGTATGCGCTCGTGGCCGTCACCGCGCTGCGCGCGCTCGGCCCGTCGGGCCTCGCCGGATCGGCGGCCCCGCTGGCCGCCGTCGCTTCTATGCCCGACGCCGCATGGTCGGGAATCGCCGTCACGATCGGCGCCGTCGCGGCGGCCCTGGGCGCGCTCCTCGCGCTCATCGCCGGCATCGGGCGCACGAGCCTCGCGATGGCGCGCGAGGACGATCTTCCGCGCTGGCTCGCCGCCGTGCATCCGCGCTTCGGCACGCCGCACCGCGCGGAACTGCTGCTCGGCGCCGTGGTCTGCGCCGTCATCCTGGTGAGCGATGTGCGCGGGGCGATCGGCTTCTCGAGCGCCGGCGTGCTCCTCTACTACCTCGTCGCCAACGCGGCGGCGTGGACGCAGACGCCCGAGCATCGGCGCTACCCCCGCGCCCTGCAGGCGCTCGGCGCGGTGGGCTGCCTCGCCCTGGCGTTTGCCCTGCCGCCGGCCTCCTGGCTCGGGGCGATCGGCGTCCTCGCCGTGGGGCTGGTCTACCGCTGGGCTCGGCTGCGGCTCAGCGGCGGGTCAGGTACTCGGGCGTCGCGTACCGCGCCTTGAGGCAGTCGAGGAGCCCGTCCATGGTGCTCTCCAGCGGGACTTCTTCGGAGAAGAGCAGGTCAACGGGGTAGAGGCCTACGGGCGTCGCGGTGCCCTGCACCATGCCGCGGAACTCCTCCGTGACCGTCGCCAGGTCCACCCCGGCCTCCTCGGCGATGAGCTCGAGGGTCACGTCAATCCGGGGCCTTCGCGCGAACGCGGGCCCGCGCGCACCGGCGCAAGGCGCGATGAGGCGCACTACCTAGCGCGCGCCGTCGGGCACCGGGGCGGTGGCCCTGGCCAGCGCCGCGTCCAGGGCACGCCAGGCGCCGAGCTCGTAGGACACGATGATGAGCATCGGGGCCGCGAGCACCACCAGGATCGAGACCCAGAGGGGCGCGCCCAGCAGCGAGAGGCCCACGGCCGCGACCGGCAGCAGCAACACGATCGCCTGCAGCGGGGCGTTGCTTGTGAAGTGCGAGATGAGCCACGAGTGCAGCAGGTAGAGGGAGACGAAGAAGAGCAGCACGGGGATCGCGATGGAGAGCGTGACCGTGGTGGAGCTCAGGTGGTAGTGCTCGTCGTAGGCGTAGCCGACCACGTGCAGCCCCGCGCCGACCGCAGCGATGGCGCCGAAGAGCACGATGTGACCGTAGCCCCACGGGAAGGCCTTGGTGCGGCGGGCGGCGAGCACCTCGCCGTGCGGGACCAGGAAGTACGTCCACCACATGGCGAAGGAGAGGGCGATGCCGGAGGCGACCACCACGATCGCGTCAAAGCTCCAGCCCTGCGCGGTGGAGATCTCCGTGGCGGAGGCGAGCGTGCCGAAGACCGTCTCGCCGAGCGCGATGATCGCGAGCAGGGCGTAGCGCTCGGCGATGTGATGCGGGTGCCACGGGGTGGCGCCGCCGCCCTTCTTCGCGCCCTTAATCTCGGCCGTGATGGGGCCGCCGAGCTCGATGAGCATGAGGATGACAAACGCCACGGTCGCCTGGGGAACCGTGAACGGCACGATCGCCACGACGATCCAGCCGATCTGCGCGGCACCCACGAACCCCGCGTAGCTCAGCGCCGCGACGCGGTACGTCGGATCCGACGTGGCGGCGCGCAGCCACTGGAGGATGAGGCCAACGCGCATCACGACGTAGCCGGCCACCATGACGCGGTTGTCGAACACCTCGCCGTGGTCGATCGAGGCGAACATGGCTGGAAGGCCGATCGCCAGGACGATCACGCCGACCATCTGCACCATGGTCAGGGCGCGGAAGAGCCAGTCGTCGGTGTCGAACGCTGAGGCGAACCACGTGAAGTTGATCCACGCCCAGACCAGCGCGACCATCGCGGCGCTGAAGCCCAGCGCGCCGGGGCCGGGGTGGCCCACCGCGATGGCATGGGCGAGCTCGTTCCCGGCGACGCCGAACGCCGCTACGAAGGTCAGGTCGAAGAGCAGCTCGAGCGGGGTGGCCGTCCGCCCGTGTTCCGTGATGCTGCGGCCGCGCATGCGGCGCAGTCCGTGTCTGTAGTGGCCATCCACGATGCTCATCGCGTTCCCCTTCGTCCCCTGCTGTTCTCAAGCGCGTCCCCCGCGCCGTCAGATACCGGGGACAAACACTAGGGCCTCGGCGGGGGCCGGGGGAACGGTGGCGCCGCGAGCGGCGGCTCACCGCAGGTGCGCCCCGAAGCCCTCCCGCCCCGGCGCGAGGTCCGCGCGGAGCACGCGCGCGCCGTCGTAATCCTCCAGCAAGCGGCGGAAGGGGAGGGGCTCCTCCTCCCACACGCCGACCAGGCGCTCCCGCAGCCTGGACCGGGCGGCGTCGAACCCCTCCCACAGGGGCGTGTCGACGCCCAGGAGCGTCAGCGGCCTCAGCGGCGCGATGCCCGTGTACCAAAGCAAGCCGTGGGTCACGGGGAAGAGGAGGTCGTCGATCCCGCCCGTCACGCCGCGCGGGGTGAAGGCGCTCTCGCGATCGCCCGCCGCGGTGACGATGAGACCGCGCTTGCCTGCAAAGGCGCCGTCGCCGAACTTGCGGGGCTGCCCGTCCGCGTCGTGGAGGCCGTAGGCGAAGCCCTGCGTGAAGACCCTGTCGACCCAGCCCTTGAGGACCGCCGGCATCCCGTACCACCACAGCGGATACACCAGGACGAGCAGGTCGGCGGCGCCCAGGAGCGCCTGCTGCCGCAGTACCTCCGGGGACAGGGTGCCGGCGAGTAGCGCCCCCTCGGCGGCGTCGCCCAGCGGTCCGGTGAACGCCTCGATGCCGTAGTCGCCGGGGCCCGGAACGGGGTTCCAGCCCACCTCAACGAGCCGCACGACGTCGACGTCGTGGCCTTCAGTGCGCAGGGTTGCGGCGGCGTCGTCGGCCAGCCGGGCGGTGAGGGAGGCGCCGGAGGGCGCGCCCGAAACGATGAGTGCTCGCATGTTTCGACGCTAGGTCGCGCGCGCTGGCCGCGGTAGTACGGTCTTTGATGTCACCAGGTGGCCGACGGGCCACCCACCTGCGCCCGACCGGGCGCCTTCAGCGGGAGCACATCGTCATGCGTGAACAAGTGCGGAGAGCCTTTGCCGTCTGCCCCATCGAGGTGGGCATCGCGGTGGCCGGCGGCGACTGGAAGTTAACGATCGTCTCCAAGCTGGCCGAGGGCACCCACCGCTTCGGCGCGCTGCAGCGGGCCGTGGGCCCGGTGTCAGCCAAGACCCTGGCCCGGCAGCTGCAGGCGCTCGAGGAGGACGGTGTGGTGCTGCGCGTGGCCCACGCGGAGGTGCCGCCCCGCGTCGAGTACTCGCTCACCGAGGCCGGCGTGGAGCTGGCGAAGATCGGCGAGGCCCTGGGGCGGTGGAGCGCCGCCTACCTGCCGGAGCCTGAGCCGGTCGGGGTCCTCCCGGCGGCCGACGACGCAAGCCTCGGGGCGTGAGCATGGGAGGCGAGCCGCGCCCGAAGCTGCCTCCTGCCGTCGTCGAACGCCTCGAGGCCCTGCTGGCGGCGCGCGACCGCGCCAACATGGCGCCCACGATCGCCGCGCTCCTGCCGATCCTCGAGGCGTATCCGGAGAGCGCGAGGGTGCTCTACGAGGTGGGCGGCGCCTACGACACAGCGGGGGAGGAGGCGACGGCGCGCGGCTACTACGAGCGCGCCCTGGCCGCCGGGCTGGGAGGAGACGAGCGCCGTCGTTGTTTCCTTCAATACGGCTCCACCCTGCGCAACCTGGGGGAGCTGGAGGCCTCGCTCGCCGTCTTCGAGCGGGCCCGCGGCGAGTTCCCTGGCTCCGCCTCGTTGCGCGCCTTCGAGGCCATCACGCTTCACGCCGCCGGGCGGTCGGACGAGGCGGTCGCCGCCCTGCTGGAGGTGGCGGCCGAACACGTCGGGGCCGAGGAGATCCGGCGTTACGTTCCGGCCCTGCTCGGCAACGCCGCGTGGATCCGCGAGCAGGCGGCGGCGGCCGTGGAGGAACCCCGGAGGGGCCCCACAGCGCAGACCTAGGCCCGCCCCGTACTGTCGAAGACATCCTCAACAGGGTGCGAGTGATGACAAGCGAAGGCCCCGGCTTCCCCCAGCCGGGGCCTTCGCTTTGCCTTGAGCCGGCGCGCCCGAGCGCCGGCGCTCCGGCAACCCGGCGCGTTCGGTGCACTGGGGCGCCGCGAGGCACGACGGCGGAACGGGGGTCAGGCGGCCCGGCTCGCTAGATACCCCGGCGTGGCAAAGCGGCGCACCATGAGCTCCTTGAACTCGAGGAAGGCCTGCTCGAGAGAGAAGCGCTCCCCGAGGACCCTCCACGCCGGCACCACGCCGAGCAGGAAGACCGTGAGCTGCCGGTGCAGTTCCTCCGGATCGGCCTCAGCACGGATCTGCCCGTCTTCGATGCCGGTCGCGATGGAGACGCGCATGTGCTCAAGGATGAAGTCGTGGTGCTGGACCAACCAGTCGTGGGCCGGATGCTTGGGATCGACCGCGGCGACGTTCACATCAGAGTAGAGCTGGTAGAGGCCTGGAGTGTTCATGCCGCGGCTGAGCGTGGCGGTGAACGCGTCGAACGAGGCCCAGCCCCGCGGCCGCTGCCCCTTGAAACCGGCGTCCTGCAGGCCCACGTTCATGAAGGCCAGGGAGACGGCCAGGGCGCTCTCGATGGTGGGGTACTGCGCGCGGAGCGCGTCGAGCGGCGTGCCGGACTCCTCGGCCAGGAGTTCGAGGCTGACGTTGCCGAGACCTCGCCCGGCGAAAAGGGCGCCGGCGGTGCGAAGCACGCGCGAGGTGGATGCCGCCCCGAGGGGGAGGTCGAGGGGTGCCGGGATGTCGCTGGCGGTGGCGGCGGGGGAGGTAGGCATGGTTGCTCCAAGGTCCGGGGGAGGCTCCACCCAAGCCGTCCGCGCGCTCGAGGGCAAGGGCCAGCGTCGATCCGGCGCTGCGGGGCCGCGCTGGCCCTGTCCAGGGAAGCGGCACGGCGCGCACAGTGCATCCTCAGACCCACCCCGTACTGTCGTAGACATCCTCAACAGGGTGCGAGTGATGACAAGCGAAGGCCCCGGCAACCCCCCGCCGGGGCCTTCGCTTTGCCCTGGGGGTCTGGAGCCCGACGACGGGCGGTCGGCTTAGGCCGCCGCCTCCAGCATCGCTTCGTAGCCCTCCCGATACCCCGGGAACTCGAGGGATCCAAGCAAAGCCAGCAGCGCCGCGCCGTCGAACACCCGGCCGTCCGGGCCGCCCCCGGCGTCCGCCGGCACGGGCACGCCGAGCCGCCGGGCGAGGAAGCCCAGCACCTCGCCGAGCGGCGCCGGCGCCTGGTCGACGGCGTGGAGCACGGCGGGCGCGTGGCTCGCGTCCAGCAGGGCGCGGAGCGTGCGCACGAGGTCGGCCTCGTGGATGCGGTTGGTCAGGCGCGCATGGTTGGCCGGGCGGCCTTCCCTCACGGTGCGAAGCAGGAAGTCGCGGCCCGGCCCGTAGATCCCGGCCGGGCGCAGGATCGTGCCGCCGAAGAGCTCGCGAGCCACCTCCTCGGTCTCCACGAGGGCGCGGGCCCGCTCGGTTCCCGGCACCGGCGCGTCAGCCTCGGTCAGCACGGCGCCCGCGGGCGCCCCGTCGAAGACGCGCGTGGAGGAGACAAGAATGGTCCGCGCGGGCACCGACGGCAGCGCCGAACGCAGGTGGCGCAGCGCCGCGGCCGCACCGTTTTCGCCGTCCGGCAACGAGATGGGCGGCAGCGTGATGACCGCGGCGTCGGCCTCGGGCAGGCCGCCGGCCGGCGGCGCCGCGGCCAGGTCCACCGCGACCCGCACAAAGTCAGTTGGTAATCCGGACGGATCCCGGCGCACCGCCACGACCTCGTCCCCGCGCTCCAGCAGCTGCGCTCCGAGGGCCGTGCCGAGCGCGCCGCAACCGATCAGCAGCACCCGGCTCACAGCGCGAACGCCACGTCGCTCGGCGGCGAGATGTAGTCGTCCTTGTGCGTCACGGGTGCGGCGAGCAGGCCCGTCGCCGCGTCGATGAGGAAGTAACCGACCGACTGCCAGCTGCCCTTGGCCTCGCCGCGCTCGAGCGACGCCTCGTGGGAGGCGCACAGGCCCACGACCATCCCGCCGAGCACGCCGGAGCGGGCCTTGAGCAGGTTCTCCGGGACGTGATCCAGCTCGGGATGGCCGTGCTCGAAGGCGCTCGCCAGGCCCGGGTTGTTCTTCACGGAGTCGGCAATGACGCCCCGCACCGAGGGGAGGGCCCCCAGCTGCTGCAGGCAGCGGGCGCGCCAGCTCGGCACGGGCAGGGACGCAAGGTGCTCCACCCACGGCAGGATCCGCGGGGCGATGTGGTCGGCCAGGGTGGGGTGCTCCGGGAGGCGAGCGAGGAGCTCGGCCCGCCGCCTCGTCATGTCGTCGCGCCCGCGGCCCAGGAGGGCCACGATGAGGCCCTCGCGCCCGCCGAAGTGGTACTTGATGGCCGAGTGGTTGGCGCTGCCGGCGTGCTCGGTGATGCGGCGGTTGGAGACGGCGTCCACGCCCTCGGTGGCGAAGAGCTCCTCGGCGGAGTCGAGCAGGATCTCGCGCGCCTTCTCGCTGTGTTGTCCCATAGCTTCCTTTTCCGGCCCTCGGCCCGGCCTGCGCCGGGTCTCGCCCCACGCTACCGCCCCCCTGATGATGCGGCTTTCCTGTGCGTTTGCCAACAGTTGTCGGCTCAACGATCCAAATTTACGCCACGTGGCGTAAATTGTTCTCCTGCCCTTCGCGGGCCGCCATACCGAATCTCCGCGCCGACTCGAGCGCACACGCAGCAGGAGCCTTGTCTTGACCCACGCATCACCCACCCCCTCGGAGTCCTCACCCCCCGAGGGCGGCGGAAGGCACCTGGCCGACGACGCGTCGTCGGGCATCGACACCGCGCTCGCCGAGCGCGCGGAGACGAGCGGGGCCACCGGCCCCGCCGACGCCTGGGCTCCCGAAGCGGAGCCCATGGAAGGGGAGAAGGCGGCCGCGGCCGCCAAGCGCGCCAAGGCCGAGACCATCGGCCGCTACGTTGCCATGTTCGTCATGCCCGTCCTCATGGTCGGCATGATGATCTGGGGCTACCTCTTCTCGATGCACAACCCCACGCCGCACAACATGCCCGTGGTGGTGGCGGGCGCCGGGGCGTCCTCCCTGAGCCAGGCCATCGAGTCCTCCGAACCCGACGCCGTTGAGGCCACCACGGCCGAGAACGCCGAGGAGGCCCGCTGGCAGGTGACCGACCGCGAGGTTGCCGCCGCGGTGGTCGTGGAGGGCGAAACCGCCACGCTGTACACGGCCACCTCGGCCGGCGCCTCTCAGGCGACAACCATCACCCAGCTCGTCACGCCCTCCCTGATCGAGGCGGGCCTGAGCATCAAGAGCGAGGACCTGGCGCCGCTGCCGGACTCCGACCCCGCGGGCCTCGGTGCCATGTTCATGGCGACCGCCCTGGTGATGGCCGGCTACCTGCCGCTGTCCATCACGCTCTCCAACGCGCCCACGCTCATGCGCTTCCGCCGCTTCGTGCCGCTCCTGGCCGGCTGGGCCGCCCTCGTGGCCGGCCTGACCTGGCTCGTGACCGGGCCGATCCTGGGCGTGGTGTCCTCCGACGACGGGTGGGCCGTGTTCGGCATCGCCGCGCTAGGTGTGTTCGCGATCGGCGCCGTGCAGCTCTTCCTGACCCGCATCATGGGCCCCATGGCCGTGCTCGCCGCCATGTTCCTGCTCATGGTGCTCGGCATGCCGGCCTCGAACCTCTCCATCTCGATCTACACGGCGCCGCCGTTCTACGTCTTCCTGCACTCCTTCCTGCCGACGCCCGCGATCGGCGAGGCCATGCGCTCCGTGCTGTATTTCGGTGGCAACGGCGCCTGGCCGCACCTGCTGGTCCTGATCATCGGCGCCGTGGCCGGCCTGGCACTGACCCTGCTGATCGACGCCCTCAAGCGCCGCAAGAACCCCACCCCGGGCCTGGTCATGGTCAACATGCCCTCGCTGCACGGCGGCCCGCGGCCCAAGACCCGCTTCTGGCGCTACGCCTCGCTGATCTTCTTCCCGTTCGCCATGGTCGCGCTCATGCTCTCGTGCATGCTCGGCGCCATGCAGTCCCCGACGCCGCGCGACATGCCCGTCGCCGTGGTGGGCGCCAGCACGCAGCAGGCTCAGCAAGCCGTGGACGGCATGAACGAGCGGCTGGGCGACATGTTCGATTTGCGTGTCGTGGAGTCCTCGAACGAGGCCCGCGAGCAGGTCGAGGACCGCGAGATCGTCGGCGCGTTTGTCCTGCCGTCCCGCGAGAACCCGCAGGCCACCGTCATCACCAACCAGTCCGCGGGCTCCAGCGCCGAGCAGACCGTCACCCGCGTGTTCACGCAGGTGGCGCAGGCCCAGCAGCTCGAGGTGGTCAACGACGACGTCGCGCCGCTGCCCGAGCGCGATTCCATGGGCTCCGTGACCCTCTACGTGGCGATGGGCTGGATCATGGCCGGCTTCATGATCATCGTGGTGGGCGCCAACGCAGCCCCGGCGAGCCGCCCGCTGCGCAAGCTCCTGCCGATCGTGGCCGTCTACTCCGTGGCGATGTCGGCGCTCATCTGGCTCATCGCCGTGCCGTTCACCGGCTCCGTCGACGGGCATTTCTGGCAGCTGCTCGGCACGGGCGTCGTGGTGACGTTCTGCGTGGCGATGTTCGCCACGGTGCTCGAGCGCCTCATGGGCCTGCTCGCGATCATCCCCGTGGTGGGCGTGCTGATGTTCCTGGGTGTTCCGTCCTCCAACGGCGCGCTGTCCATCTACATGGAGCCCGAGCTCTTCCGTGGCCTGCACGAGTGGCTGCCCATGCCGGCCGCCGTCGAGGCCGCCCACTCGATCCTGTACTTCGGTTCCGACACGCTCGGCACGAGCCTGCTGTGCGTCATGGCGTGGGGCGCCGCCTCGCTCGTCCTCGTCGCGATCATCGACAAGTTCAAGCCCGTGCGCACCACGAGCCCGGTGATCATGGTCCCGGCCCACGGTTCGGAGACGGTGCACTTCCGCGAGCTGGCTGAGAAGGCGGAGCGGGAGGCGGCCGAGGCCGCCGCTGCCGAGGTGCCCGACGGCGCCGCGTCCCGTCCCGAGGGTGGGTCCGGTTCCGGCGACAAGGAGCTCGTCAACGCCTGAGGCGGGTGACGCGCGCGAACGGTGAGGGGGCGGCCTCGGGGGATTCCCCCGGGGCCGCCCCTTTGCGCTCTGCGGTCGAGGTGGCGCTTCTCCCCTCGCCTGCGGCCCCCGGACTCCCGCTTTCGACTCCGGCTCGGACCGCGCGGCACCCTACCGGCGGAGATTGCGTGCCTTGCGCCGTGAAGGGTCGGTCTTTGCGGCGTAAGGCACGCAAACTTCGAGAGTGCCGGGCGGAATCAGGCCCCGGGCGGCTGGCGCAGGCCGATGAGTCCGCCGAAGGGGTCCTCGACCTGGACGAGTCGCTCCCCGGAGAAGACCGTCTTGGGGCCGCGGTGGACCCGGCCACCGCGATTGACGCAGAAGTCTGCGGCTTCGTCGGCGTTCTCCACATCGAAGTAGGGGACAGTGCCCCCGAGATCGGCCCCGGCGTGGTTGAGCTCGTCCTCGGCGTGCAGCGTGAAGCGCACGGAGCCGAGCTCCCACACGGTCAGCTGCGGCATGGCCCGCTCGCCCGGTTTCCCGAAGAGGGCGGTGTACCAGGCGTAGGCCTCGTCCAGCCGCGGCGTGAAGAGGAAGACGTTCCCCACGTGGTGCACGTTCAAGCGGTCCATGGTGTTCCCCCGTCCGGCCCCGCGGGGCGGTGCGATGAAGGCGTCCGGGGCCGGCCGCCGTCGTGCACCATCCTGGCCCCGCGCCGTCGCGCTGTCGACACCAGAAGTTGGAGTGCGAAATGTCGTGAAAACCCGCAGTTTCACGACATTTCGCACTCCAACTTCAGGTGTTGAGGCGGGCGCGGCTGTCGCGGCGGCGGCGAGCGGACTCGAGCGGGCCGGCCTAGGCGGGCGTCGCCTGGGCCGACTCGCGCCGGGAACCCATCGCCAGCAGGCCGGTGAGGAGCGGCGTGAGCTGCTCCCGCGCGACGTCGGGATGCTCGGGGTGGAACTGCACGCCGAGCGCGGGGGCGTTGCGGTGGGCCACGGCCTCGATGGTCCCGTCGGCGGCCCGGGCGATCACGCGAAGCCCCGGGGCCAGCGCGCCCACGGCCTGATGATGCGTGCAGCGCACGTCGTGGGGGAGCTCCAGCGGGTAGGCCGCCCGCGCCGGGTGCAGCGCGGTGCCCACGAACGGATCGTCTCCGTTGGCCGTGTGCCCGGCCATGTCCTGGACCAGCGTCCCGCCGAGCGCCACGTTCATGAGCTGCAGCCCGCGGCAGATCCCCAGCAGCGGGGTCCCGGCGGCCACGCGGGCGCGGATGGCCGCGGCACCGACCTCGTCGGCCCACGGCTCGTGGTGGCCGGCGCCCGGGTAGTCCCCCGGCCCGCCGTACAGGGCGGGCGAGACGTCCTCGCCGCCGAGCACCACGAGCACCGAGGCGAGCGCCGCCTCCTGCAACACCCGCGGGGCGGGGGCTTCCGCGGCCGGCACCAGGATGGGCCGCAAACCAGCGGTCTCCGTGGCGCGCATCGCCGCCGCGTTGAGGGTGTCGAGCTGGGATTGAAAGCGTGGGGCGTGCGGGCGCTGGGTGCGGACGTGGAGCAAGAGCGCGGTGGCGTGGCGCATGGCTGGGGGACTTCCTGGCCGCCGAAAGGGGATGCCACCACCTTGGCAGGGCGGCGTCACGGGGAGGTGCCGGTCCCGTGACGGCCGTGTTGCGGGCGGGCGGGGAGCGGTGGCGGAGCATCCGGCGGCGGTCTGCCGCCCGCGGCCTTCCGACGCCCGTCCGCGCCGCGCACCTGCCGGCCCGCCCGCCCGGCCCCGCGCCTAACGGGAGGCGGGCGCGGAAGGCGCCGTCGCGTCGTCGGGCAGCTGGGCCTCAGGTGCGTCCGGAACGGCCGGCACCGCGAGCACCGACCGTGCGGCCCAGAGCAGCGTCAGCGCCGCGGCGAGGCACAGCGCCTCCGTGATGGTCATGGCCCACACCACGCCGTCGAAGCCCCACAGCGCCCGCGCGCCGAAGACCACGGGGATGAAGAGCACCCCCTGCGCCACCGCCAGGATCGCCGCGCTGCGCATCTGGCCCGTGGCCTGGAAGAGAGCGATCGCCAGGCCCGTCAGCCCGTTGAAGAGCGTGGCCACCAGCATGGCCGTGAGGATCTTGGTCCCGTCCTCGATCACGGCGGGGTCGGCGCTGAAGAGCGCAAAGACGCCGTCGCGGAAGAGGAACACCACGCCGGAGAACACGACGGCGATGCCGAGGATCGCCGCGGCGCTCGCGAGCACCGCCCGGCGCAGGCGCTCCACGTTGCCGGCGCCGTGCGCGTAGGCCAGCAGCGGGATGATGACCATGAACACGCCCATGCCGATCATCTCGGGCAGCTGGGCGATGCGCAGGGCCACGCCCATCGCGGCGAGCAGCGCGGCTCCGTAGCCCACGGCCACCCAGTTCATGACGAGCGTCGTGACGATGAGGAACGAGGACTGCAGCAGCTCGGAGGCACCGACGCCCATGACCTCGCGGACCATCGGGCCGTCCACGCGCAGGTCCCGCGGCGACACCGAGGCGTGCCGCGAGCGCTTCGCGATCCACCACAGGTAGTACCCGGCCATGACCACGTTGGAGAGCCCGAGCGCCAGCCCGGCGCCCGCCACGCCCCAGCCGAGGATCAGGATGAAGAGGACGTCGAACACGAGGTTCGCCACGGTGGAGGCGATGAGCCCGGTCATGGACGCGACGGCCGCGCCCTCGGCGCGCACCACCTGCTCCAGCGCGAAGCAGACCACGTAGACGGGGCAGAAACCGAACATGAGCGCGATGTAGAGGGCCGTGGGGGCCAGCGTCTCGCCCGAGGCGCCCCCCGCCTGGGCGATCGGGGTCGCGAACAGCACGCCGACCACCGCGAGCACGGCGCCCGCGGCGAGGGCGCCCCAGAAGGTGAAGGAGGAGACGGCGCGGATGCGCGCCTCAGTGGCCGGGGAGGCGGCGGACGCGGCGGGGGACGCGGAGGCCGAGCCAGCGGGCGTGCCGCCGGCCTCCTCGGAGCCCATGAGCCGCGACATGAGCGTGCCGCCGCCCACGCCGAACACGCCGCCCACGGCCATGATGAGCGCGAACACGGGCAGCGAGAACGTCAGCGCCGCGAGCAGCGCGGTGGAGTGCAGCGTGCCGATGAAGCCCGCGTTGATGATGTTGTAGACGGCCCCGACGATGAAGCCGGCCATCATCGGGACGCAGAGGTGGAGGAGTGCGCGCCACAGGGGCGCGGAGGAGAGTACGGAGCGGTGGTCGGTGGACATGGCGCGGCGTCCTTTCTTCGGTGGGTTGAGTGGGGTGCAGGGGTGATGTGGGCCCGTTTTTGGGCGTGAAATCCCCAGGCAGTGGGGTGGGGGAGGGCAAAAGGGCCGAAAAAACGCCCCAGGGGGGCGTTGGTGCGTTTCGGTGCCCGACGGCGCGTGGTCGGGTGGGTGCCCGACGGCGCGTGGTCGGGTGGGTGCCGGTCGTCGAGCGGCGGGCCGGGCGGCCGTGCTCAGCTCGGCAGGTCTCGCGGGCCCGCGGAGGCGGTGTCGCTCGGGACGGCGGCGCAGTGGTGGTCCGATTTTCGGGTTTCAGGGGCCCCGCCGGCGGACCTACTGGTCAGTACGCGGACCAAACGCGGGGAGGCTCGGACCAGGGGCCGGGCGACGCGGACAAAGGGTGGGGGTGTGGTGGGGCCGGACGCTGGGTCCGGCCCCACGCAAGGTGATGCGGTGAAGGGGTGCGGGCGGGGAGCCCGGCGGCTCAGCGACCCCACGGGCCGCGGCGGGAGAAACCCCCGCGGTGGCCCTTGCCGCCGCGGAAGTCCGGGCCTGCCTCGGGGCCGCCCCAGCCCGGGCGGCGACGCCCTCCGCGGAACTCGCGCGCCTCGCCGTCGCGCTCCCCGTCGGCGCTCGGGCCGTCGAAGCCGCGCTCGCCGCGACCGCCTCGGCCGCCGCCGCGACCGCCTCGGCCGCCGCCGTGGCCGCCTCGGCGACCGCGCGGGCCGCGGGACCCGTCGCCGCCGACGTCGCGGGGATCGCGGCCCTCGCCGTCAGGGCCCTGGCCCTCGGGGTCGTCGATGCCCGGCTCGCCGCCGGGGCCGAATCCGGGCCCAAAACCGCGACCGCCGCGCGGGCCGAAGCCCGGGCCGCCGCGATGCCCGCGGCCACGTCCGCCTCGGCGCCCGAAGGCGGGGCCGCCCGGGAACCCGGGTCCGCCGAAGCCGCCGAACCCGGGCCCGCCCGGCATGCCGAAGCCCTCGGGCTGCGCGGCGGCGAGCTTGCGCAGGATCTGCAGCAGCGTGTCCAGCTCCTCCTCGGAGAGGGACTCGTAGATCTTGGCCTGGGCGGCGTTCATGTCGTCCCCAAACCCGGCGACCGCCTTGGCCCCGGCCTCGGTGACGAGGATGAGCTTGACGCGGGAATCGGTGGGGGAGGGCTTGCGCTCCACGAGGCCCCGCGTTTCGAGGCCCTGGAGGAGGCTCGTGACGCTGGCGGGGGTGGTCCCGCTCGCGTCGGCCAGGTCGCGGGCGATGATGCCCTGCTCCTGGAACCGCTCGATGTATCCGAGGGCGAAGGCCTGCTGACGGGTCAGGCCGCTTTCGCGGACCCAATCGTCTGCGGCGCCTCGACCGGCGAAGGCCAGCGAGCGCAACAATGCACTGATTTCGATGATGTTGTCGTTCATGGTTAGAACTCTAATCATTAGAACTCGAACAATCAAGCGTGAGCTGCACCACGCACAGGCGGGGCGGGGCAACCGCCCCGCCCCGCCGCGTCGTCGTGCGCTTGAAATGCGCCTACTTACCCTTGAATTCCTCGGGAATCGAGGCGTAGAGCTCCTCCATGGTGCCCTGCTCCATGGCGTTGCCGACCTTGAGATCCCACTCGGGACTGTTCAGGACCACCGAGGCACCTCCGGCCTGTCCCGTGCCGGCGTTGGGCAGGGTGAAGTTGCGGATGTCCTTGCCGCGGACGTCCTTCATCTGCAGCGCCAGGCCGATCAGCATCTGCTTGTCCGCGAGGCCGGAGTCCATCGTCACTGAGGGCATCATGCTCCCGAGGACGTCCGCGATCTTGTTCGGCGAGGACATGACCTCGGCCGAGAGCACCTTGGAGACCACGGCCTTCAGGAACTGCTGCTGGTTCTTCACGCGCTGGTAGTCGCTCGTGAGGAAGGCATGGCGCTCGCGGACCCACTTGAGCGCGCGCTGGCCCTCGATGTGGATCTTGCCCGCCTCGAAGCAGACATCCGGCGTGGTCTTGTAGGCGCAGAAGGCCTTGGGGTTATCCACGGTCACGCCGCCGATGGCGCGGGTCAGCTCGCGGAAGCCGTCGAAGTCGATGGCCGCGACGTGGTCGATCTGCACGTCGAGCATCTTCTCGATGGTCATGCGCAGCTTCGGCACGCCGCCGTACTGCAGGGCGGCGTTGATCTTGTCCGAGCCCACGCCGGGGATGTTCACGTAGGTGTCGCGCATGATCGACATGACGTAGACGTGATCGTGGCCCTCGGGGATGTGCACGAGCATCATCGAATCCGAGCGCTGGTCGGTGCCGTTGGCGGTGAGGTCGAGGGCGGCCCCGGTCTCCGACTTGTCGGCGCCGAGGAGCAGGATGTTCATGCTCTGATCCCCGGGGTCCTTGTACGGCTGGTCCGAGTAGGTGGGGAGCACGTCCTCCTTGGCCACCACCTGCGCCGAGTCGAAGGCCTTATTCAGCTTGAGCGCGTAGGCGCCGCCGACTCCCAGGACGCACGCCACCACCATGGTCACGGCGAGGATCGTCACCTTCACCGGGTGGCGACGCTCGCGGCGCAGGCGGCGCGGGACGTAGCTGGGGTCGTCTTGCTGCACGGGGCGGTCCTAGCGAAAGGGGGCAGGGCGGTGCCGGCCCCTGGCGGGGCCCCGCGTTCCTTGCATTGCAAGGCCCGACGGCGCGGGGGCACCTCCCCATGGTGCCCGATGTCGGGCGCGCACACGACTTGCGCACGGCGCGCACAGCTGGGACACACACTGCATCCGTATCGTCGTAGACACCTCAACAGGGTGCGAGTGATGACACGAAGCCCCGGCCTTTCCCCCAAAGGCCGGGGCTTCACTCATGTCCGGGGCGTCCCGGGGCGCCCCACCGCGCCGGCGGTGGGGTGCGGCTCAGCCGTTGAAGTCGGCCGGGTGCGGGCCGGTGCGGCCGTCGCGCTCGAGGGCGTCGATCGCGGCGAGCTCCTCGGCGCTCAGCTCGAAGCCGAACACGTCGAGGTTGGCGGCGATGCGTTCGGGCGTCACGGACTTGGGGATGACGATGCGGCCCTGCTGCAGGTGCCAGCGCAGCACCGCCTGCGCCGGGGTGACGCCGTGGGCCGCCGCGGCGTTGACGACGGCCGCCTCGCCGAGGACGGCGCTCTGCGCGAGCGGGCTCCAGGCCTCCGTGGCGATGCCCAGCCGCGTGTTCGCCTCCTGCGTGGCGCAGTTCTGCAGCGCCGGGTGCAGCTCCACCTGATTCACGGCCGGAACCGTGCCGCCCAGGGCGACCACGCGCTCGAGATGCTCCGGCAGGAAGTTGGAGACGCCGATCGAGGCGGCCAGGCCGGCGTCGCGCGCCGCCTCCAGACCCTGCCAGGCGCCGAGGTAACGATCGCTGGCCGGGGCCGGCCAGTGGATGAGGTAGAGGTCGACGGCGTTCAGGCCGAGCCGCTCGAGGCTCGCCTCGAGGGCGGGGCGCACGGCGTCGCGCTCCAGGGCGTCGATCCAGAGCTTGGTGGTGACAAAGAGCTCCTCGCGGGGGAGCCCGGAGGCGGCGATGGCGCGGCCGACGCCTGCCTCGTTGCCGTAGATGCTCGCGGTGTCGATGCTGCGGTAGCCGGCGGCGAGGGCGGCCTCGACGGCGGCCTGTGCGCCGTCGTCCGGGACCTGGAAGACGCCGAAGCCGAGCTGGGGCATCTGGCGGCCGTCGTTGAGGGTGATCGTGGGGACGGTGGTCATGGTGACTCCTGGTGGGATGGGGGTGGCTGAAAGGGAGGGCGATGTGGGCCCGGTCAGGCGTCGGCGGCGACGGTGTGGTCGGCGCCGGTGCGCTCGGAGGCCCGGGAGTACTCGCCGCCGCGCACGCGGGTGGCGAGCAGGAAGAGGGCCAGGCCGGCCAGCGTGATGGCGGCGCCGATCCAGAGCGGCGAGGTGTAGCCGAGGCCTGCCGCGAGGCCCAGGCCCGCGGCCCAGGCGCCCAGCGCGTTGCCGAGGTTGAAGGCCGCGATGTTGGCGCCGGAGGCGAGGGTGGGCGCGGCGTCCGCGTGGTTCATGATGCGGGCCTGCAGGCCGGGCACCGTGGCGAAGCCGAAGCCGCCCATGAGCACGAGGGCGATGACGGTGGCCACGGGCGAGGCGGCGGTGAGGGCGAAGGCCACGAGGATGAGCGTCAGCCCGCCGAAGAGCACGATGAGGGTCAGCGGCAGGTTGCGATCCGCCGCCTTGCCGCCCAGCAGATTGCCGGCGAAGAGGCCCACGCCAAACACGATGAGCAGCCACGGGACGGCGCCGGCCGGGAAGCCGGAGACCTCCGTGAGCGTGTAGGCGATGAAGGTGAAGGCGCCGAACATGCCGCCGTAGCCGAGCACGGTGATGCCCATGGAGTACCAGACCTGCGGGTTGGCGAAGAGGCGCAGCTCCGCGCCGACCGAGCCGCCCTGCGGGGCCGGCGTGCGCGGCACGAGCGTGGCGATCCCCACGAGGGCGAGCAGGCCCACGGCGGTGATCATCCAGAAGGTGGCGCGCCAGCCGAAGGCCTGGCCGATGAAGGTGCCGAGCGGGACGCCGGCGACGTTGGCGATGGTGAGGCCGGCAAACATGATGGAGATGGCCCCCGCGCGCTTGTCCTCGCGGACGAGGTTGGCCGCGACCACGGCGCCGATGCCGAAGAAGGCGCCGTGGCACAACGCGGCGACGATGCGACCGGTCATCATGAGCACGTAGCTCGGGGCCAGCGCCGAGAGGAGGTTGCCGGCGATGAAGAGCACCACGAGGCCCAGAAGCGCGCGCTTGCGCTCGACGCGGCGCAACAGGAGCGTGAGCGTGATGCCGCCGAGCGCGACGGCGAGGGCGTAGCCGGAGATGAGGTAGCCGGCCTGGGTATCGGTGACGCCGAAGTCCGCCGCCACCTCGGGCAGCAGGCCCATGATGACGAACTCGGTGAGGCCGATGCCGAAGCCGCCGAGGGCGAGGGCAAAGAGGGCGGCGGGCATGGATGGCCGTTCGCTAGGAGGAAGGGGTGGCGTGGCGCCTGCGTCATTGCGCGCGTCCGCAATTAGTGCGTTTGCGGTAGTTGCAAACGCAATGAATAGATAGTTGCACACGCGGGTTATCTGCGCAAGTGGGTAGACTGTGTCCCGAACAACGGCGAAGGAGAGTCATGAGCGTTGCTGACGACGCGATCGAGGTGCGGGCCCACGGCTGGCGCACCCTCGTGGCCCTGCACGGGCTCATCGAGACCAAGCTCGAGCGCGCCCTGCAGGCCGAACACGGGCTCTCGGTGGTGGAGTACACGGTGCTCGAGGCGCTGAGCCGACAGGACGGCTGGCACATGCGCATGCAGCAGCTGGCCCGCGCCGCGGCCCTGTCTTCGAGCGCCACCACGCGCCTCGTGACGCGCCTCGAGGACCGCGCGCTCCTGACGCGCATCCTCTGCATGGACGATCGACGCGGCATCTACACGGAGCTCACGCCGGGCGGCGAGCGGCTCCTGGCAGAGGCCCGACCCACGCACGATCGCGTGTTGGAGGAGGCGCTCGCCGAGGCCGACGCCATCCCCGAGCTCGCGGGGCTTGCCGGAGCGATCCACTCGCTCGCTTAGCTCGGGGCCGCCTGGTTCGTCCGGCAGTCGAGGTACCGCTCGGCCGGGCGCGGGCGGTGTGCCGGTGCGCGAGTCGCGCGCTACTCGAGGTGGCGCAGGAAGCGCTCGGGCGCGTCAAGGAACGAGCGCCAGCCGCGCACGAGCTCGAGCTCGTCGTAGCTGCTGGTGCGCAGACCCCACGGGCCGACCTCGAGCAGCGTGGCGCCGGGGAAGGCCGCGAGGATCGGCGAGTGGGTGGACAGCACCAGCTGGGAGCCGCGTTCCACGAGGCCCTGCAGGCGCGAGAGCAGCCCGAGGCAGCCGGAGAGCGAGAGCGCGGCCTCCGGCTCGTCCAACACCCAGAGACCCTTCACGCGGAAGCGCCGGTCCATGAGGTCGAGGAAGGACTCCCCGTGGCTCTGCTCGTGGAAGTACTCGCGGTCGGCCGGATTCTCGAAGCTCTGCAGAAACGTGAAGAACGAATGCATCGTCTCCCCGCGCAGGAAGTAGCCCTTCCGGGGCGCGCCGGCCCCGCGGACGAGCCGCAGGTGCTCGTGCAGCGGTGATTCGGTGGACGCCGTGGTGTGCTGCGCGCCGGTGGAGCCGCCCTCGGCGTTGAGCCCAAAGGCCATGGCGATGGCCTCGGTGAGCGTCGACTTCCCCGAGCCGTTCTCGCCCGTCAGCACCGTCACCGGTCCGAGGTCCAGGCCCTCGTGCAGCAGCTGCCGCACGGGCGGCAACACGAACGGCCAGGCGTCGCGCGGCGCCGGGTGGAGGGGGTCCTCCTCGACGCGGCGCACCGGAAGCTGCGAGAACATGGCCCCAGTGTGCCCGGTGACCCCGACGGCGCGCCCCGGCCGCGAGACCCGACCGCCGAACCCGACCACTCGCCGTCGGGCACCCCGCCGTCCCGGGGGGGACGCCCGCGCGACGCGACCGCCCGCCGTCGGGCCTTGATCAAGGAAAGCAAGCGGCCCCGCACCCGGGGCACGGGTGCGGGGCCGCTTGGCGTGGCGATCCGGAGGATCAGCCGATCAGCTTGGACTTCAGGTCGGCGACGATCTGCTTGGCGCCGATGGGGCCGAGGCCCAGGAACCAGACGTCGTCGTTGACGGCGTAGGCCTTGCCGTTCTTCACGGCGGAGAGGGACTTCCAGCCGGCGCCGTTGGTCACCGTGGTTTCTCCCGTGGCGTCGGGGGAGCCGTAGCTCGAGTAGAAGATGATGTCGCCCTCGGCCTCGGAGATGTTCTCCGGGGAGATCTCGGCGGCGAGCTCGTCGATGTTCTGCTTCTCGGGGCGGGCCAGGCCGGCGTCCTTCAGGATGACGCCGATGAGCGAGAGGTTGCCGTAGAGGCGCAGCTTCTCGGGCAGGAAGCGGACCAGCGAGATGGTCGGGTTGCCCTGCACGCCGTCCTTCAGTTCCTTGACCGCGTCCGCGTACTCGTTGAGCTGCTCGGTGGCCTTGGTCTCCTCACCCAGCGCGTCGGCGACGAGGAGGAAGTTCTCCTTCCACGGGAAGCCCGGGCGGATGGAGAAGACGGTCGGGGCGACCTCGTTGAGCTGGGCGTAGAGCTTGTCGGCGCGCAGCTGCGAACCCACGATGAGGTCCGGCTTCAGCTCGGCGACGGCCTCGACGTTGATCTCCTGGATGGTGCCGACGCTCTTGACGTCTTTGACCTTGTCGGCCAGGTAGGACGGCACCGGGTTGGCGCCCTCGGTCGTCACCATGCCGACGGGCGTGATGCCCAGGGCCAGGACGTCGTCCAGCTCGCCGGTGTCCAGGACGACGACGCGCTGCGGCTTGGCCTTGATCTCGGTGGTGCCATTCGCGTGCTTGACCGTGCGGGGGAACTGGCCCGGCTGCGCGTCGGAGCCCAGCTTGGCGGTCTCCTCGTCGGCGGTGGAGAAGCGCTCGCCGCCGGTGGCGACCTGGGAGTTGCCCTGGCCAGCGTTGTTGGAGCCGGACTCGGAGGCGGCACCGCACGCGGTCAGGAGTGACAGGGAGGCGGCCACGAGCAGTGCCGCGGCCCCCTTGAAGGAACGGGAGTGAATCATGCACCGCAGATTAGCCTAAGGCGGTTAGCACACCGTAATCTTGCCTTATGCGCGATCATCCCCGGACGGCTCGCGCCTCCGGCTGGGTGATCCCGCTCCTGGTGCTGGCGCTGGCCGCCTCCCTGCTCCTCAGCCTCATGGTGGGAGCCAGGGCCCTCAGCCCCTCCACCGTGTTGGAGGCGCTGTTGCACCCCGACCTCTCCCTTCCCGACCATGCAGTGGTGTGGGACGGCCGCGTCCCGCGGACCCTGCTGGGGCTCCTGGCGGGCGCAGCGATCGGCGTCGCCGGCGCCGTCATCCAGGGACTCACGCGCAACCCCCTGGCCGATCCCGGCGTGCTCGGCGTCAACGCCGGCGCCGCGTTTGCCGTGGTGGTCGCGGTGGGCGTGCTGGGGATCCAGAGCCTCTTCGGCTACATCTGGTTCGCGCTTGCCGGCGCGCTCATCGCCTCCGTGGTGGTCTACCTCGTGGGCCGCAGCTCCGGGGGCGCCGACCCCATCCGCCTGGTCCTGACGGGCGTGGCCCTCACCGCCGTGCTGGAGGGCGTGGGCCAGGGGCTGGCGCTCGTGAACCCGCAGGCCTTCGAGCGCCTGCGCACGTGGAACCTCGGCAGCCTCGACATCGGCTCGCTCGAGCCGGTGCTGGCCGTGTCCGGCTTTGTGGCGGTGGGCCTGGTGCTCGCGGCCCTCGCCGCGCGCGGCCTCAACGCCGTGGCCCTCGGCGAGGACACGGCCACCTCGCTCGGCGTCTCCGTGAAGGCCACCCGCATCATGGCGATCGCCGCCGTGACGGTCCTGGCCGGCTCCGCCGCCGCGACGGCCGGCGTCATCGTCTTCCTCGGCCTCATGGTCCCGCACCTGGCCCGCCGGATCTGCGGGCCGGACAACCGCTGGGTCGCCGGGCTCTCCCTCCTCATCGCACCCACCGTGCTGCTCCTGGCCGACGTGATCGGCCGCCTCATCCTCCCCGGCGAGCTCGCCGCTGGCATCGTGGTCGCCTTCGTCGGCGCCCCGTTCCTCATCGCGCTGGCGCGCGGGAAGCGGGTGATCGAGCTGTGAGCGCCTCCCAGCCCGGGCCCTCGTCCCAGTCCCGGCCCAGGCCCCGGTCCACGCCGCCGGCGGCGGCGAGCCGGGCGTCGTCGGGCTTGAAAAAGCACGACGACGGCCACGCGCGTTTCGCGCTCGGCCCCCTGGGGCTGCGCATCCACCGGCGCTCCGCGTGGGTGGGTGCCATCCTGGCCGTGCTCGTGGCGGCCGCCGTGCTGGTGGCCCTCGTGCTGCCGGGCGCCGGCGTTCAGACCAAGGACGCGTTCGGCGTGATCTTCGCGGGGCAGGGCGGCTTCGACGCCACCGTGGTGGTGAACTGGCGCCTGCCGCGCGTGCTCGCCGCGGTCCTGGTGGGCGCGGCCCTCGCGCTCTCCGGCGCGATCTTCCAGTCCCTGACCCGCAATCCGCTCGGTTCGCCCGACGTCATCGGCTTCAACACCGGCGCCTATACGGGGGCGATCCTCGTGACGCTGGGCGGGGTGACGGGCTTCGCCGCGATCGCCGGCGGCGCGTTCGTGGGCGGGCTCATCACGGCCCTGGCGGTCTACCTGCTCTCCCTGCGGGCCGGTTCCTCCGGCCTGCGCATGGTGGTCGTGGGCTTGGGCGTCGCGGCGATGCTCGGCGCGTTCAATCGCTGGCTCATCTCGGTGGGAGACCTCGAGCTGTCGATGCAGGCCGCGGCCTGGGGCGCCGGATCGCTCAACGGCCTGCGCTGGGCGCAGGTGACGCCCGTGGCGATCGCGCTGCTCGTGTTCATCGCCGCCGCGTTCCTCGTGGCGCGCCGCATGCAGCCCCTGGATCTGGGCGACGACGCCGCGGCCGGGCTGGGCGCGCGCCTCGGCGCCACGCGCCTGCTGCTCCTCGCGGTGGGCGTGGCGCTCACCGCCGTCTCCACGGCGATCGCGGGACCCATCTCCTTCGTGGCGCTCGCGGCCCCGCACATCGCGCGCCGCATCACGCGGGCCTCCCGCGTCTCGCCGTTGCCCGTGGCGCTCACCGGCGCGTTCATCGTGGTGGTCGCGGACATCGTGGCGCAGCGCCTCTTCGACCCCACGCAGCTGCCCGTCGGCATCGTCACCGTGACGCTCGGCGGCCTCTACCTCATCACCCTGCTGGCCAAGGAGGCTCGCCGATGAGCACTGAACCCACCCTCTCCGTTGACGCGATCGACGTGGTGCTTGACGGCACCACGATCCTGCCCGAGCTCTCCGTCAACGTGGCGCCCGGGAAGTTCACGGCGATCATCGGTCCCAACGGCTGCGGCAAGTCGACGCTGCTGCGCTCCATGGTGCGCCTGCTCAAGCCCCAGGCCGGGCACATCGAGCTGGCCGGGACGGACATCGCCGCGCTTCCGGCCAAGGAGCTCGCACGGCGCATGGCGCTGCTGCCGCAGAGCGCGCACGCGCCCTCCGGCATCACGGTCCGCGACCTCGTGGCGCGCGGGCGCTTCCCCCACACGGGGCTGCTGCGCCAGTGGACGCCGGCCGACGACGCGGCGGTGTCGGGCGCGCTGGCCGCGACCGGGCTGGAGGAGTTCGGCAAGCGGCTCGTGGAGGGGCTTTCCGGCGGCCAGCGCCAGCGCGTCTGGGTCGCGATGCTGCTGGCCCAGCAGACGCGCACCGTGTTGCTGGACGAGCCGACCACCTACCTGGACATCGCGCACCAGTACGGGCTGCTCGAGCTCATGCGCGAGCTCGCCGTGGGGCAGGGGCGCACCGTCGTTGCCGTGCTGCACGATCTGCAGCAGGCCGCGCACTACGCCGACGAACTCGTGGTCATGAAGGCCGGGCGCGTGGTGGCGCAGGGCGCGCCGGCCGAGGTGCTCTCGGCCGAGCTGATCGAGGACGTGTTCGGCCTGGCGTGCCACCTCGTGGTGGATTCGGCGACCGGGACCGTGCTCGTGGTGCCTGACCGCACCGAGCGGCCCGACCTCTCGGCGATCCAGCCGCTGGGCTGAGACCGGCGGGCCGGCGCGCCGGGGCCGGCCCGCCTGGGCCGGCCGCCCGGGGGGGCGGGGGGGTCAGGCGAGCGCTGCTGGCGAGGAGTTGGCGCCGCAGAGCACCACGGCGGTGGCACGCCCCGGGTCAGGTGCCACGGCGCCCGAGGTGACGGCCGCCATCGCCGCCGCCGCTGCCGGTTCCGTCACGATCCGGTGGCCGTCCCAGAGCACGCGCTGGGCGGCGAGGATCTCCTCGTCCTGCACGACGACGCTGCGCAGCCGCCCGGGCGCGGAGGCCCGGACCTGCTCCCAGGCGAGCTCGCCGATCCGCGTGGCGCCGAGCGAGTCCGCGGCGACGCCCCCGACCTCGATATCGACGGGCCGCCCGGCATGGAGGGCGCTCGCGAGGGTGGGGCAGCCGGCGCTCTCCACCGCGATCACCTCGACGTGCGGTTCGAGCCCCGCGAGCAGTCCGGCCAGGAGGCCGCCGCCGCCCACCGAGACGACCACCCGGTGGAGGGGCTGGAGCTGGCGGTGCAGCTCGAGCGCGAGGGTGCCGGCCCCGGCCACGACGGCGGGCTGATCGTAGGCGTGGCAGAAGGTGGCGCCGGTGGCCACGACGTGCTCCTGGGCGGCCGCGTAGGCGTCGGCGTAGACGCGGCCCACGCGGTGGACCGCGGCGCCCGCTGCCTCGAGGCGCTTGACCTTCGACGCGGGGGAGACCCCGGGGACAAACACCTCGCAGGGGTGGCCGAGCTCGGCGGCAACCAGGGCGTGCGCCAGGCCGGCGTTGCCCCCGGACGCCGCCACGACGCCCACGGCCGGGTCCAACTCGCCGCTGGCCAGTGCGCCAAGCTGGCGCGCGAAGGCGCCGCGGGCCTTGAAGCTGCCGGAGAGCTGTTGGTACTCGTGCTTGAGGGCGATCCCCGGGGCCCACTCGCTCACCGGGGTGACGCGGGTTCGACCGGCGATAAGGTCCTGGGCGGCGCGGACGTCGGCGTGGTTGAGCATGGTCCCAGCCTGTCACGCCTCGCGCGCGCCCGGACGTCGCCCGTCGGAACCCGTGCGGCGGAACGCACCCGGCGGCGTCGCGGCGCCGGGGTGCGTTGGCCAGGCGCGCCGCTCAGCGCTGGGGCTTGCCGAGCTTCCAGTAGCCGCTGAATTGCACCTGGTCCTTGGAGAGCCCCGCCTCGATGAGCGCGCGCCGCCAAGCAGTGACGCGGGAGGACTCCGCGGCGAGCCAGAAGTAGGCCTCGGGCTCCTCCTTGGCGAGCTCCACAAGCCGCGCCGTCACGGAGCCCGGCTCGGGGAGCCGCTCCACGCGCAGGCGCTCGTTGCCGGGCCCCGGCGGGTGCGGCATGAGCACCACCCCGCTCGGGCCCGCCTGGCCGCCCGCGCTGTGGCGCAGGAGGCCCTCCAAGGCCGGCTGCGCCGCGTCGTCGCCCACCGCCACGATGCGTCCCGTGCGCGGCAGGAGCCGCATCATGCGGGGGTTGAGGACGTCCAGCTCGGCGCCGAGCGGGGCCTCCTCGGCCCAGTCGGCGAAGCGGCCGCCCGCGTGGCGGACCACGTCGATCTGCACGGCGAGGCACTCGCCGGAGGGATCGTGGAGCAGGTTGGCGATCGTGTAGTCGCGCAGGGCGTAGCCGGGGGAGACCGGCGCCGGGCCGCGCAGCGGGTGCGGGGAGATGCGCGCCGGGAGCGGGGCGGCGTCCGGGTCGGGGAGACAGACGACGAGGACGTCGTCGAAGCCGGAGTTGGCCAGGCCGGGGACGCAGAAGACGCTGCGCAGCTGCTCGCCGCCCAGGGTCAGGCGCAGCAGGCCGGTGGGTAGGACCTCGCGGGCCGTGAGCTCCACGCGGCGCAGCACCCACGGCGGGCGGATGTCGGGGCGGTGGCGCACGGCGGCCACGTGTTTGGAGCGGATGGGGCCCGAGCCATCGAGGGCGGGCAGCTCGTTCACGGGGCGGGAGGTCACCCCTCCATTGCATCACGGGTGGGCGGGTGCCGCTTCCGCGGAGGTTGAGGGGCCGCGGGCATCCACGAAAAACCGAGCCCTCCTGAACAATCCGCGTCCTCGAGGACGCGGATTGTTCAGGAGGGCTCGGAAAATCGGTGGGGTGGCGGAGGCCGCGCACGCAGGGCTCCCGCGGGTTCTCGCTACACCAGCTCGACGGCGCGGCCCGGGCCCGCGGGCCCCATGCCCAGGTGAGAGCTCACCTCGGCCCATGCGGCGCCGAGCGCCGGGATGGCCCGCTCGAGCTCCTCCACGCCGACCGTGACGGGGATGCGCACGAAGCGCTCGAACGCCCCGCCGTCCACGCCGAACCACGGCCCGGCCGGGATGAGCACCCCGTGCTCGCGCGCCGCGATGGCGAGTGCGCTCGAGGCCGCGTGCGGCAGGACGGCCCAGGCCGCGAGGCCGCCCTCGACGGGCGGGACCACCCACCCCGGCATGTGCTCCGAGGCGAGCCGGGAGAGCGCGGACGCCGAGGCCCGCAGCTGCTCGGCGCGCTCCGCGACGGCCTCGTCCCAGGCGTCCAGGAGGTGCGCCGCGGCGAGTTGCTCCACCACGGGGGTGCCGAGGTCGTGCGCCGGGCGCGCGGCGATGCAACGCTCAACGATCTCCGGCTCCGCGCGGATCCAGCCCACGCGCAGGCCGCCCCAGAAGAGTTTTCCGAGCGAGCCGAGGTGGACCACACTTGCCGCCGCCCGGCGGCCCAAGCCGCGCGGATTGGTGGGGGTCTCGCTCGCGCGGACCACGCCGGCGGCCGTCGCGTCGACGTCGTCGCCAAACGCGTCACCCGGGCCGACCCCCGAGAGGTCGAGCGAGGCGGTCGTCTCGTCGATGACCAGGATGGTGCCGCTGTCGCGGGCTGCTGCAAGCACCGCCGCGCGCGTCGCCCGGCTCATCGAGGAGCCCGTGGGGTTGTGGCGCACCGGCATGAGGTAGGCGAGCGCCGGCGTCGCGCGGCGCAGGGTCGCGGCAAACTGCTCGGCGTCCCAGCCGTCGGGAACCGGTGACGTGGGACCGACGAGGCCGGCCGCGGATCCCGCGTCTGCGGCGGCGTTCGCCGCGGCCCCGCGCTCCGCGTGACCGCCCGCCCCGCCGCCCCCGGCGGCGACCCGAGCTCCCGGGCCGGGCACGCCGTCGTCGGGCGGCGAAGGACGGGTGCTCACCACGGGCGTGGTGACGAGGCGCGCGCCGGCGAGGCGCAGGGCCTCGGCGGCGTGCGGGTAGGTGGGTGCCTCGACGAGGGCGCGGTCGCCGGGGCGCAGGAGCGCGGCGGCGAGGAGGTGGATGGCGTGCTGGGCGCCGAGGGTGACCATGACCTGTTCGGGGCGCGTGGGCAGGCCGCGTTCCGTGTAGTGGCGCGCGATCTTGGCGCGCAGGTGCGGCAGGCCGCGCAGATCGTAGCCCGTGCCGGAGAGGAAGGTGGGCAGCTCCTCGGCGGCGGTGCGTAGGGCCGGCGGGACGAGCCGCGAGGCCGGGAGCGAGGCGCGCGAGAGGTCGACCAGCCCGGCCTCCGCGAGCGGCTTCGACGGGATGAGGGCCGGGCCGGGGAGGGTGGCGACCGTCCCGGAACCCTGGCGGCTCGCGGCGTGGCCGGAGGCGCGGAGGGCGTCGTAGGCGGAGGCGACCGTGGTGCGGCTCAGCCCGAGCTCTTCGGCGAGGGCGCGCTCGGAGGGTAGGCGGGCGCCGAGCGGGAGGCGGCCGTCGAGGATGAGGAGGCGCAGGCGTTCGGCGAGTTCGCGGTGCAGCGGTTCTCCGCCGAGGGTGTCTCGCCACGCGCCCAGTGCGCGGTGCAGGGACGCGGGGGAGAGGCGCAGCGGGTTCATGCGGGCCACTCTACTCAAAGTGGCCTTTGAATCGAATGCCACTTTGGCCTCACGATGGTGGCATGACCCCGCGCCGCCTCCCCATCCGCCTCACCGCCCTCATCGTGGGGCTGGTCCTCTACGGCTTCTCGATCTCGCTCATGAACCGTGCAGCCGTGGGCATCTCGCCCTGGGACGTGCTCTCGCAGGGCGTCTCCCTGCAGACCGGCATCCCGTTCGGCATGGTCACCAACCTGATCGGCGCCGTGGTGCTGCTGCTCTGGTGGCCGCTCAAGCAGAAGCCCGGGATCGGGACCGTGCTCAACGTGCTGCTGATCGGCACGAGCGCGCAGCTGGGCCTCTGGATCCTGCCGCCCGTCGAGTCGCTCTGGATCCGCATCCCGATGTTCGCGGCCGGCCTCGTGCTGCTCGCCGTGGCCTCGGGCATCTACATCGCGCCGAAGCTCGGGCCCGGCCCGCGCGACGGCCTCATGACCGGCCTGAACCAGCGCTTCGGCTGGCCCATCTGGATCGCCCGCACCTCCATCGAGGTGTGCGTGGCGCTCATCGGCTTTGCGCTCGGCGGCAACCTCGGCATCGGCACCGTGGTGTTCGCGCTCCTGATCGGGCCGCTGTGCCAGCGCACGCTTCCGTGGTTCGCCGCGCGGATCCCCGGTGCGCCTGTCTCCACCGTCTCGGGTGCGCCGAGCGAAGACGGCGAGCGGGCGGCGTCGGGCACCCGCGCCTGAGCCCGTGTCCGGCGCGAAACGCGCCTGACACCTGCCTTTCCTAGGGTTGGCGCATGCTGATCACTGAAGGCGGGCTTCAAGCGCCCGACGTCGCGGCCCTCCTGGGCGAACACCTCGCCGGCATGCTGGGCACCTCGCCCGCCGAGAGCGTGCACGCGCTTGACCTGTCCGCGCTTGCTGCGCCGGGAATCACGTTCCTGAGCGCGCGCTCGCGGGCCGGGGAGTTGCTGGGGGTCGGGGCGCTCGCGGAGCCGCGGCTCGGTGCAGGGGACGGGGCCGATTAGTCCGGGGGACCCGGGGAACCCGGTGAGCCCGCTCAGGGCGAGGTGCTGTGCTGCGAGGTGAAGTCGATGCGCACCGCGGCGGCGGCCCGCGGGCACGGCGTGGCTGCAGCCGTCCTGGGCCGACTCATCGAGCTGGCGCGCTCGCGCGGCTACGCGAAGGTGCTGCTGGAGACCGGAACGGACCCGTACTTCGCCGCCGCCCGGCGGCTGTACGAGCGGCACGGCTTCGTGGAGCGCGGGCCGTTCGGGGCCTACACCGTGGACCCGCACAGCGCGTACTTCGAGCTGGGGCTCTAGGTGTTCTTCCCACGGTGGTTGTGGTCAGCGTGGCGTGACGGGATGAGGTGAGGACCTCCGGTATCGATGTGGGTTACCACACTCACTCGATCCACGGAGGTCCTCGTGTCCT
>NZ_QQXK01000029.1 GCF_003575975.1 Galactobacter valiniphilus
GAGGTGTTCGTCGCGTGGCAGTGCGCCCAGCAACTGCGTTCCGCCTACCACCAGAAGGACCTCGCCGAGGGGCGGCGGATCGCCGAGAAGGTCGTCGACACATTCCACACCTGCCCGATCCCCGAGATCGCCCGCCTTGGCCGCACCCTCCGCCGCTGGCGGGCTGCGTTCCTGGCCTACTTCACGACCGGACGATCATCGAACGGCGGAACTGAGGCCGTGAACGGGATCATCGAGCTTCACCGCCGCCTCGCCCGCGGCTTCCGCAACCAGCACAACTACCGGCTCCGCATGCTCCTCGCCGCCGGCGGCCTCACCCCATGACCCCCACCGGATGTCCGAAGAGCCCGAAAAGCCGCCGTTGACGTCGAACGGGTTGAACGTCGTCGTGGTGGGGGCGGCCGAAGCCGCGGTGGCGACGACGGCGAGGCTGGCGGTGGCCAGTCCGGCCACGCCGAGAAGCGCGCCAGCACGGGCGCGAAGCGACCAAGTCATGGCGATTCTCCGGGGGTTGAATCTCCGCGGGAGGAGCACGCGACCGGGGGGACCGCGCAACCGTGACACTCTATGCCAACTACGGACGGACACGCACTGATCGTGACCAAAACTACGCAGAACATCCGTTCGTTTGCTGTGTCAACTACCGAACCATCGTGCAACCCTCTCACACAACGCAAAGCGAAAGGCCCGCCCTCCGCACCGCGAACGGTGCAAGAGAGCGGGCCTCCAGCACCGCGGCCAGGCCGCGGCACCCACGATCAGCCGAAGTGCTTGGCGAGCGTGGCCGTGTTGGCCTCGCGCAGCTCCTCGACGGGCACGGAGAACAGGTCCTGGACGTCCAGGGCACCGGACTCGGCCTCGACAACACCCAGGCGCAGGGCCGGGTAGTTGCGCATGCCCACCATGTCGGCGAAGCGCTCCTCCTCGGCACGCGGCACGGCCACGAGGGCGCGGCCCTGGGACTCGGAGAAGAGCGCCGTGAAGGCGTCCACCCCGTCGCGGTGCAGTAGCGGCTCCAGGTTCACGCGGGCGCCCACACCGTGGCGCAGGACCATCTCGGACAGGGCGGCGGCGAGGCCACCCTCGGAGAGGTCGTGCGCGGCGTCGAGCATGCCGTCGCGGGAGGCCGCGATCAGGATCTGACCCAGGGTCTTCTCGGCCTGCAGGTCAACCTTGGGCGGCAGGCCGCCCAGGTGGCCGCGCAGGTTCGCGAACTCGGAGCCGTCCAGCTCGTCGCTCGTGGTGCCCAGCAGGTAGATGGCCTCGCCGTCGTGCTCCTCGCGCCAGCCCGAGGGCGTGCGGCGGGAGACGTCGTCGAAGCGGCCAAGCACGCCCACCACGGGGGTGGGGTGGATCGCCGTGGAGCCGGTCTGGTTGTACAGCGAGACGTTGCCGCCCGTGACCGGGACCTGCAGCTCGAGGCACGCGTCGGACAGGCCGTCGATGGCCTGCACGAACTGCCACATGACCTCGGGATCCTCGGGGGAGCCGAAGTTCAGGCAGTCGGTGACGGCCATCGGCACGGCGCCAGTCGTGGCGACGTTGCGGTAGGATTCGGCCAGCGCCAGCTGGGCGCCCGCGTAGGGATCCAGGTAGGCGTAACGGCCGTTGGCGTCGGTCGCCAGACCCACGCCCATGCCCGTGGCCTCGTCGACGCGAACAACGCCCGCGTCGTCGGGCATCGCCTGGGCGGTGTTGCCGCCGACGTAGCGGTCGTACTGGTTGGTGATCCAGGACTTGTCGCAGAGGTTCGGCGAGGCGATGAGCTCCAGCAGCGACGAGCGCAGCTCGTCGCCGGAAGCCGGCAGCGAGGCGCCGGCCGCGGAAGAGCGGAAGGTGTCGGCCTGCAGCGCGTCCTGGCGGGCCGGGCGCGTCTGCGGGCGATCGTAGGTGGGGCCGTCGTGGGCCACCGAGCGCGGATCGACGTCGACGATCGTCTCGCCGTCCCACGTGATGATGAGGCGACCGGTGTCGGTGACCTCGCCCAGCCAGGAGTACTCCACGCCCCACTTGGCCATGACGGCCTCGAAGGCGGCGGACTTCTCCGGCGTGACGACCGCCATCATGCGCTCCTGCGACTCCGACATGAGGATCTCGCCGGGGGTCAGGGTGGGGTCGCGCAGCAGCACGTCGGTGAGCTCCACCTGCATGCCGCCGTCGCCGTTGGAGGCCAGCTCCGAGGTGGCGCAGGAGATGCCCGCGGCGCCCAGGTCCTGGATGCCCTCGACCAGCTCGGCCTTGAAGAGCTCAAGGCAGCACTCGATCAGGACCTTCTCGGCGAAGGGATCGCCCACCTGCACCGCGGGGCGCTTGGAGGGCTTGGTGTCGTCGAAGGACTCGGAGGCCAGCACGGAGGCGCCGCCGATGCCGTCGCCGCCCGTGCGGGCGCCGAAGAGCACCACGCGGTTGCCCACGCCGGAGGCGTTGGCGAGGCGGAGGTCTTCGTGACGCAGCACGCCGACGGCGAGGGCGTTCACGAGCGGGTTGGCCTGGTAGACCTCGTCAAAGACGGTCTCGCCGCCGATGTTCGGCAGGCCAAGGGAGTTACCGTAGCCGCCGATGCCGGAGACGATGCCGTGCACCAGGCGGGCGGTGTCCGGGTGATCGATCGCGCCGAAGCGCAGCGGATCCATGACGGCCACGGGGCGGGCGCCCATGGAGATGATGTCGCGGACGATGCCACCGATGCCGGTCGCGGCGCCCTGGTAGGGCTCCACGAAGGACGGGTGGTTGTGGGACTCGACCTTGAAGGTCACGGCCCAGCCGTCGCCCAGGTCGGTCACGCCGGCGTTCTCGCCGATGCCGACCATCATGTCCTTCTTCATCGCCTCGTCCAGTTTGGCGCCGAACTTCTTGAGGTGGATCTTGGAGGACTTGTAGGAGCAGTGCTCGCTCCACATGACCGAGTACATCGCGAGCTCGGCGGCGGTGGGGCGGCGGCCCAGCAGATCAACGATGCGCTGGTACTCGTCCTGCTTCAGGCCAAGCTCGGCCCACGGCTGCTCTTCGCCCGGGGTTGCCGCGGCGTTCTCGACCGTGTCGATGTTGAACTTCTGCGCGCTCACTTGGAGGCCTCCAGGAGGTGCTTGATGACGGAGGTGAAGAAGTAGATGCCGTCGGTGCCCGTGTGGTCGGGGCCGAAGCCCTTCTCCACGGCGTGCTCCGGGTGCGGCATGAGGCCCACGACGTTGCCGGCCTCGTTGGTGATGCCGGCGATGTTGTTGCGGGAGCCGTTGGGGTTCAGGCCCTCGTAGCGGAACACCACGCGGCCCTCGGCCTCGAGCGCGTCCAGCGTCTTCTGGTCGGCCACGTACTGGCCGTCCTGGTTCTTCAGCGGGATGGTGATGGTCTGGTCCTGCTCGTAGAGGCCGGTCCAGCGGGTGTCCACGTTCTCCACCTTGAGCTGCTGATCGCGGCAGATGAAGTGCAGGTGGTTGTTCTTGATCATGGAGCCGGGCAGCAGGTGAGACTCGGTCAGGATCTGGAAGCCGTTGCAGATCCCCAGGACGGGCAGCTTGGCGTCGGAGTTCGCTGCGTCCACGATCTTGTCCATCATGGGCGCGAAGCGGGCGATGGCGCCGGCGCGCAGGTAGTCGCCGTAGGAGAAGCCGCCGGGGATGATGACGGCGTCCACGTCCTGCAGGGAATCGTCCGCGTGCCACAGCGGCACGACCTCGGCGCCGGCGATGCGCGCGGCGCGGGCGGCGTCGCGGTCATCGAGGGTGCCCGGGAAGGTCACCACGCCGATCTTGACGCCGGAGTTCGGGAACGTGGGCAGGGTGTTGTCCACGAGGAACGGGAATTCGACGGTGCGAGGCATCAGGGCCTCACTCGGCGTCGGCGACGACGGTGACGGCGACGACGTCCTCGATCACCGGGTTAGAGAGCAGCGTGGCGGCGGCCTCGCGGGCCTGGGCCAGGATCTCTTCGGTCACCTCGCCGTCCACGGTGAGCTCAAAGCGCTTGCCCTGGCGAACGCCGGAGAAGGCGGTGAAGCCGAGTCGGGGCAGGGCGCCGACGATGGCCTTGCCCTGCGGGTCGAGAATCTCGGGTTTGGGCATGACGTCGACAACGATCCGGGGCATCAGGGTTCTCCTGGGTACGCATGAGGTGGGTATGCGCGCTAAGAACACCGTGCCGTCTCACGCCGGACGGCGCTCCGCGAGCTTGCCTCGTCAGTCTATCGGGCCGGAGCCCTGGGGCGAACTCGGTGACCTGTGACCCCGGGCAAGGCCCAGGAGGGGCACGTTTTTGGTGCACGACGGCGCGTGGCCGGGTGGGCGGGTGGCAGTGTGTCGGGCGGGCTCTGGCTAGGCGCCGCCCGACGGCGGGTGGCCGGGCTGGGAGCCCGCCACCCGCCGTCGGGCACTGTTCAGTGCTGAGCAGCTCAGTGCTGTGCCGCCGCGACGAGCTGCGGCATGGTGAGCGGCTCGCGGCCCTGCAGGAGCAGGCGCAGCGGCTCGGACGGGGCGTCCAGCTGACCGGCGGCGATGCTCGCGTCGATCTGCGCGCCAAAGCGGGCACCGCCCTCGGGCACCCCGGCGGCAACGGCGCGCTCGACGAGCTCGGCCGGCGTGACGTCGCGGGCCAGGATCTGCTGTCCGGCCAGCGCCGAGACCTCGGAGGCGAACTCCTGCATGGTCCAGCCGGGCCCGGCGAGCTCCCAGACGACCTCGTCGGCGGTGTCGTTGACGAGGGCAAAGGCGTCGGCGGCGGCGAAGTCCCCGCGCACGGCGGTGGCAAGCGTGGCGCCGCCCGTGGCGGTCACGATCTCGCGCTGGGCCACGTACTGCGGGATCTGGCTCGTGTAGTTCTCGGTGTACCAGCCGTGGCGCAGGAGCGTGTGCGGCAGCCCGGTGTCGGCGATCATCCGCTCCGTGGCGAGGTGCTCCTCCGCGAGCGGATTGGTGCTGAAGTCGGCCCACAGGATGGACGTGTAGGCGACGCGGGCCACCCCGGCGCCGCGCGCCGCGTCGAGCACGTTGGTGTGTTCCTCGAGGCGGCGGCCCACCTGGTTGCCGGAGATGAGCAGGAGCCGGTCCACGCCCTGCAACGCCTCGTAGAGGGCCTCGGGGTTGCCGTAGTCGGAGGCGCGCGTGGTGACGCCGAGCGGCTCGAGTTCGGTCAGCTTGCGGGGATCCCGGGCGATCGCGACGATGTCGCCCGGCGCAACGTCCAAGGCGATCAGGGCGTCGAGAACCAAGCGTCCAAGCTGGCCCGTGGCGGCGGTGACGGCGTACGTGGTCATGGGGACCCCTTCCACGAATGACAGGTACTCGTGATCCTGCCCCGCCGCGCCCGCGCCGCCAAGGGGCCCCGGGAGAACTCCCCGGGATCAGGAAATCGACGGGAGATTGTCGATCAGGCTTTTCTCACGTCGATTTCTTGATTTCCGGCGGTCGGAGCATCGTGGGCCGCGGCCACGTGGGTTCGTCAGCCCCCGACGACTTGGACGTACTGATCGAGCCCGGCCGGCTCCCACAGCCCGATGATGAGGCACATGACGGTCACGGTGGCGAACTCGTTGAGGGCAGCGAGCCACGTGTGCTTGCCGCGCGAGGGCCCAAAGAGGTCGTGGACGAAGAAGCGCAGGGCGGTGAGCCCGAACCACAGGATCCAGCCCGTGAGGAGCACATTCCAGAGGAAGGAGCCGCCGTAGAAGAGGTAGGAGAGGTAGCCAGCCCCGGCGAGGATCCAGGCGGTGACGAAGGACGCCGCCATGGCCGCCGGATAGATCCACACGGGGCCGGATTCGACCGACTCCTCCGTGTGCCCCACGGCCGCCATCCAGCGCGTTCCGAGCACCTTGCGGTGGTAGAAGACGAAGCCCACCACCATGGAGGAGACCATCGCAGCGAGCACGGCCCAGTAGTTGATGAGCGGCGTCGTCGGAACGGCGAGGTTCACCGCCAGAAGTTCGTTCATGGCCAGAGCGTAGGGCGCGCGCCGCGGCTTGTCAGCCCGCCACGAAGCCGACGTCGCCCCCCCACCCAGCCCGCCCGGCGCCCACAACCCGATGATGAGCGCCATGACCGTCATGATGAGGAACTCGTTGAGCACGGTGTGGACGGTGACCTTGAAGCCGACGAACAGGATCCAGCCCGTCAGCAGCACGGCGAGGTAGTTGACGGGCGGGGTCGACGCCATCGGCGCGAGTCGTTCAGCGAGGACCGTGGCGCGATCGTCGGCCGCGGCGCGGGCCCAAGTCAAGCAAGCGTCGGGCACTGAAAAGCTGGCTCTAGATCAGATGATGCCCTGGGCGATCATCGCGTCGGCGACCTTGGTGAAGCCGGCCACGTTGGCGCCGAAGACGTAGTCGCCGGGCTTGCCGTAGGTGTCGGCGGCGGCGAGGCAGGTCTCGTGGATGCCGACCATGATGTCGGTCAGGCGGGTGACCGTGTGATCGAACGTCCAGGAGTCGCGCGAGGCGTTCTGCTGCATCTCCAGGGCGGAGGTGGCAACGCCGCCGGCGTTGGCGGCCTTGCCGGGGCCGAAGAGCACGCCGGCCTCGCGGAACGCGGACACGGCCTCCGGGGTGGAGGGCATGTTGGCGCCCTCGGAGACGGCCCACACGCCGTTCTTGATGAGCGTCGCGGCGTCGGCGCCGGTGAGCTCGTTCTGCGTGGCGCAGGGCAGGGCGATGTCGGTCGGCAGGTCCCAGATGGAACCGCCGGTGACCACGCGCGCGCTGGGGCGCTGGGCGGCGTAGTCGGCGATGCGGCCGCGCTGCACCTCCTTGACCTCGCGCAACAGGGCCAGGTCGACGCCGGCCTCGTCCACGATGTAGCCGGAGGAGTCCGAGAACGCCTGGACCGTGGCGCCGAACTGCTGGGCCTTTTCCACCGCGTAGATCGCCACGTTGCCGGAACCGGACACGGTGACCTTGGCGCCGTCGAAGGACTTGCCCTTGGTCTTGAGCATCTCGTTCGCGAAGATCACGGCGCCGTAGCCCGTGGCCTCGGTGCGGGCGCGGGAGCCGCCCCAGGTCAGGCCCTTGCCCGTCAGGACGCCGGACTCGTAGGAGTTGGTGACGCGGCGGTACTGGCCAAACAGGTAGCCGATCTCGCGGCCGCCCACGCCGATGTCGCCGGCCGGGACGTCGGTGTACTCACCGATGTGGTTGGCGAGCTCGGTCATGAAGGACTGGCAGAAGCGCATGACCTCGGCATCGGACTTGCCGTGCGGGTCGAAGTCGGAGCCGCCCTTGCCGCCGCCGATGGGCATGCCGGTCAGGGAGTTCTTGAAGATCTGCTCGAAGCCGAGGAACTTGATGATGCCGATGTTCACCGAGGGGTGGAAGCGCAGGCCGCCCTTGTACGGGCCCAGGGCCGAGTTGTACTGCACGCGGAAGCCGCGGTTGATCTGCACGCGGCCGGCGTCGTCCACCCACGGCACACGGAAGATGATCTGGCGCTCCGGCTCGCACAGGCGCTCCAGCACGCCGGCCTCGACGTACTCGGGGCGACGGGCCATCACGGGGCCGAGCGACTCGAAGACCTCGGTGACGGCCTGGTGGAACTCCGGCTCGCCGGGGTTACGGCGCAACACGTCCGCATAGATGTTCTCAAGCTGGGTTTCCACTTGTTGTTCTCCTCTAGGTCATGGGTCGAGGGTGAGCCTTCACGGTAGATGGACGCGGTGTTTCAGGATCGTTTCGTGACATGACCGTCCGGACGGTTCAGGCGGGCGGCGTGCAACCCTTGTCGCGCCTGGGCTCGAGGGAGTTTTGGTGGTTTCCGGGCGGTAAAGGAGAGATTTCGTGGCGCGGCCATACCGTCGGGGCCGGGCGCCCACTAGGCTGGGCCCATGGCCAGCAAGGATTCGTCACACCGTTCCGGGCGCCCGCCGGCGTGGTTCTTGATGACGCTCGGGGCGGGGGCGGCCAGCGGCATTGCCTGGCTCGTGGCCAGGTATCGGCGTGACCGCCTCGTGGCGGAGGCGGGGGCCGTGGCCCACCCGCACGACGACGCCCTGCCGACCTCCGCGGCCGAGGCCGCCGAGGCGGCGGTCACCGGGGTGCCCGCCGCCTCTTCCGCGGGCCCGGTTCCGGGCCCGTATGACTCGGCCTCCGCCGCCGAGCGGTCGTCTGAGCGTGCCGTTGACGGCGTCGCCGATGAGTCCGACGGTTCCGCTGCCGGAGACGATCCCGCCGATGGCGCCGGGGCCCAGGGCGGGCCCGCGGCGTGAGCGGAGCATGGATCGACGCGCCCTGCCCGTGCGGCGGCGGCGCTCTGGGGTCTGCGTGTTGCGGGCGGTACCTGGCCTCGGCTCACGGTGAGCTCGCCCTGATGTCGTTGCGTGCGGGGGATCAGCGCGTGGCCCGCGCGGTGGAGGGGGACGGCGCCCCGACGGCCGAGGCCCTCATGCGCAGCCGTTACACGGCCTTCGCGGTGCTGGACGCCGCGTACCTGCTGGCGACCTGGCACGCGTCCACGCGCCCGGTCGAGCTGGAGCTCGATCCCGGCATGGTGTGGAAGCGACTCCTGATCCAGGACACGGTGGCCGGCGGCGCAGCGGATGCGAGCGGCGTCGTGGAGTTCACCGCGGTGTACCAGGACGAGGACGGCCGCGGCCGGCAGACCGAGCGCAGCAACTTCACGCGCGAGGGCGGGCGTTGGTTCTACGTCGACGGGCAGCTCGGCGGGGCCTAAGCGCCGCCCAACTCCAGTGCCGCGAGCCGTTCCTCGTGTGCGCCATCAGGCGTGCGCGTGATGCGGGCGGCCACGCCGCCCGGCACCTCGGCGACCACGCGCTCCAGGCGAGCATCGACCCAGACGGCCGCTACGCCGTCGTCCAGCGCGAGGGTGTCCGGGAGACGCCCCCCGCCACGCATTCGAGGAGCGCTTCGCGGCGGCCCGGTTCGCCCAGGTAGTGAGGGCAGGCGCCGCCGGGCAGGAAGCCGAGGCCGTCCGTCAGCGGCGCAAGCGGGCCGTAGGAATCGGTGGAGCTGGCCTCGAACCAGCAGTTCATGCCGGCGCTGATGCCGGCCAGGATGGTGCCGCGGGAGGCGGCCTCCCGCAGACGGTCCACGACCCCGTGCTGACGCCACAGGCTGAGCAGGTTGGCGGTGGAGCCGCCGCCCACGTAGACCACGTCTTGCTCAAGGAGCATCGACGGGTCGCGATAGCCGTAGGGGCTCATGTTGAAGAGGCTGAGCACGCTCGTCTCGGCGCGTTCCGCCGGGAAGGCGGCCTCGAAGCGTTCGCACGCGCTGGCGGCGTCGCCGCTGGCCGTGGGAACAAAGCACACCCGGGGGCGCCGCGCGCCGCTCAGGCTCAGGATGAGGTCGTCGATCCGCGAGGTGCCGTCGGGGGACATGAGGAAGCCCCCTCCGCCGAGGGTGACGATGGTGCCGTGCTGGAGCTGTTCAACCATGCCCGGCACGCTATCAGCGCCGACTTGCTGGGCGCCGGGCCGGGGGAGGAGCGTGCCGCGGGCTAGGCCGCCGGCACCTGCGGGTGGCGCACGCCGGGGTGGCCGGCCGGGATGTTCTTGAACAGTACCCAGCCCGAGACGGCCAGGCACACGAGGATCAGCGGGTACGTCAGCGCCGCCTGCGCGATGCCGAGCGCCGTGGTGGACCCGGCCAGGTAGAGCGCGCCGAAGACGAGAATGCGGACCACGTACTGGCCCACCCACACCCACGAGGCGCGCGTGTAGGCGCGCAGGAGCACGGGATCCTTGCGCCACGTGGTCTTGGTGCCGATGATCGTGCCAAGCACCACGCCCAGTAGCGGCCAGCGGATCACGTTGGCTGCCGCCCAGGCCAGCGCGCTCGCGGCATTAGAAAGCAGGCGCAGCAGGAAGAAGTCGGCGGCGTTGCCCGTGCGGCCGGCGATGAGCGCCGAGACCACCACGAGCAGCAGGCCCATGACCACGGCGCGGGGCTTGTCGCCGCGCACGAAGCCGAGGATGGCGACCACGATGGCGCCCGCTACGGCCGCGCCGCAGGCCCACCACAGGCTGTGGTTGCTCAGCATCCAGCCCAGCACGAAGGCGATGGGAGGCACCGACGCCTCGAGCGCGGCCTTGCCGCCGCCGAGGAGCTGGGAGAGCGACTCGCGCTGGGCCGGCTGGGTGGCCGGGGTCGCTTCACTGCCCGACGCCGCGGTGGCGGCTTCGGGGGAGTGCTCGGGTTCGCGCTGGGGGGCAGGGCTCGCGCTCATGCCGCCATTCTATTTGGCTACGGCCGTGTACCGAAAAGCCGTGGCCGGGCTCACCCGGGCTGGGCTCCACGCGATTCCTTCAATTCCACGCGGGGATCGCAGTGGAGCTGAAGGATGCGTGTGGAGCGGCCCCTTAGCCCTGGCGGGCCTTAAGGCGGGGGTGGAGCTTGTTGATGACCATGGTCTTGCCGCGGCGGCGGACGACCTGGGCGCCGGGCGCCTGCTTGAGCGCGCGGAGGGAACTGCGGACCTTCACGAGGGCCTCCTTGTTGAGAATCGTTCTTGTTAGTGATCTCAACGCGGGGAGGCTTCCGCAGTATTCCCATCCGGGCATGGACTCAGAGCGCGAGCGGCAGGTTCCCCCGCCCGCTGACGCGGATCTCGGTGAGGCCCTGCCAGGCCGCGGCCTGGCGCAGGAGTCTCGCCGCGACGTCGGGCGTTTGCAGGGGTGCGCCCGGCTCCTGCCAGGCGGCCTGGACGAGGAGCGCGCCGGCGGCGCGGTCCGCCTTCAAGTCGATGCGCCCGGCGAGGCGGCCGCCGACCATGAGCGGGAGGCAGTAGTAGCCGAAGACGCGCTTGGGGGCCGGCGTGTAGATCTCGATGCGGTAGTGGAAGTCCCACAGGCGCTCGGCACGCGGGCGGAACCAGACGAGCGGGTCGAAGGGCGTGAGCAGGGCGTCGGGTGCCAGGCGCGCCGGGAGCTTGGCGTCGCGGTGCATCCAGGCAGCCTCCGGCTTGCCGCCGCGCGTGGTCCACCCCTGGACGGCGACCGGGACGAGGACGCCCTCCTCCTGGAGCTGGGCGACCTGGCTCTTGACGGTGCTCGGCTTGAAGCGGTGGTAGTCGGCGAGGTCCGCCAGGGTGCCGACGCCGAGGCTGCGCGCCGCGCGCTCGAGGAGGGTGAGCTTAGCGCTGTCCGCGTCCACCTCGCCGAGGGCCTCGCGCGGCAGGACGTCCTCGGCCAGCCCGTAGACGCGCTGGAAGCCCTTGCGGCCGGCCACCGCCACCTCACCGGTCGCGAAGAGCATCTCGACGGCGCGCTTGGTCTCGCTCCAGCCCCACCACGTGCCGCGGCCTGCGCGGGGCTCGTGTTCGAGGGAGTTGGCGGTCTGCGGGCCCTCGTCGCGAAGTCGCTCCTTCACGCGGGCCGCGGCCGGGGCGAGCTCCTCGGCCAGCCCGGCGTAGCGCTCGCGGAAGCGGGCCATGCGCGGGGCGAACAGGGGGCGGTCCTCGACGGGGAGGAGCGCCGCCTCGTGCGCCCAGTACTCGGTGTAGCGCCCGCTCTCCCAGAGTTCCTTGTCCAGGGCCGCGTGCTCGTAGACGCCGTGGCGGGAGTGCACCGGCATGTAGTGGCTGCGGCTAAAGACGGTGACCGAGTCGATCTGCAGCACGTGCAGGGCGCCGAGCGCGGGGTCGAACGGGCGGCGCTGGCGCAGCTTGGGGGTGCCGCCACCGAAGCCCTGGGATGCGAGGGCGATGCGGCGGGCCTGGGCCGCGGAGAGCTCGAGGGGGTGGGGCGTACTCACTCTCGGAAGGGTACCGAAGGGGGCCGACGTCGCGGCGAGCGGGGGGTGAGGCAGGGAGGTTCTGCAGCACCGGCTTGGAGTGCGAAATGCGCTCAAGAGGACCCGCTTGAGCGCATTTCGCACTCCAAGTTGTTGGAGTCAGGCCCCCTTGCCCCTCGCGCACGGCGCCGGAGAGAATCCCGGCATGGGATCGCCCGGTGGATTCGAGTTTCGCGTGCGCGGCGAGGACGTCGTCATCACGCACCACGGCAAGCCAGCCACGGTGCTGCGGGGGCGAAGGGCCGCGGAGTTCCTCGACGACGCACAGCGCGGCGATGCGCAGGAGCTCATGGCCCGCGTCACGGGCAACTACCGCCGCGGCAACGAGCGCACGGCCAAGCAGCACCCGCGCAACCGGGCCTAGGGTGCGCCCGACCCGTCCGCCCGGCGTCACCACGCGCCGTCGTGCACCTGCCAACAAAACGCGCGGGGACCTAGCGGTCCAGCGTCACGGTGCGCAGATCCAAACGCCGCAGCACCCGGTCCACGGCCTCGGGGTCCATGCCCTTCTGCTTGCGGGCGGCGAGCACCTCGCGGCGCGCTGCGTCCATGGCCTCGTGCTGGACGGCGTCCATGGCCTCCAGCACAGCCTTGATCTTGAGCATCTTCTCCGGGTCGTCGGAGTAGTCGGCCTCGAGGATCGAGTGCAGGGAGGAGAGGCGGCGCTCCAGGGCGGCGCGGCGCTTCTCGGGCAGTGCGGCGGCCGCCTCGGAGTTGCGGATCGTCTCGATGGCGACGCGCTCGGCGCGGCGGGCGAGCTGGCGCTCCTGGCGTGCCTCCTCGGCGTCGTGCACGGCGAGCTTGAGCGACTTCATGAGGCTCGGCAGCGTCAGGCCGGGCAACACGAGGGTCACGAGCAGCACGCCGGCCGCCGCGGTGACGATGAAGTTGCGGTCGGGGAACGCGTCCCCGGCGTTGGTCGTGAGCGGGAGGGCGAGCGCGAGGGCCAGCGTGGCCAGGCCGCGCATGCCGCACCACGTCAGGACCAGCACGTCCTTCATGGAGCCGGGCGTGCGCGCCTTGGACTCCGTGCCCCCGAACTTGTAGATGAGCCAGAACCACGCGAAGCGCACCAGCACCACCACGACGCAGACGGCGATCACGCCGGGGATGAAGCGCAGGATGTCGCGCCCCTCGTCCTGCAGCACGTACCGCATCTCCATGCCGACCAGGCCGAACGCGGCGCCCGTGGTGAGCAGCTCCACGACGGCCCAGAAGGACTGTCGCGTGAGGCGTTCCTGCGAGTCCTGGGCGCGGGCGCGGCGGCCCATCTCCAGGGCGGTGACGACCACGGCCACGACGCCGGAGGCGTGCACCTCCTCGGCCAGGATGTAGACGGCGTACGGCGCCACGATGGTCACGGCGGAGCGGGCCACCATGTTTGGCACGAAGCGGTTGAGCCAGCCGACCAGCCACGCGACCACGAAGCCGAGCACCACGGCGATCGCGGCGCTCATGATGAACTGCAGCACGAGCCACGCGTCCACGCCCGTGCCCTTGACGGTGGCCTGCACGGCGACGGTGTAGATGACGATCGCGATCGCGTCGTTGAAGAGGCCCTCGGTCTGCAGCAGGGCCAGCAGGCGCCGCGGCATGGAGACCTTGCCGGCCACGGATTCCACGGCGACCGGATCCGGCGGCGCCACGAGCGCGCCGAGGGCGAGGGCGCCCGTGAAGGTCAGGGTCGGGACGATCCAGTTCGCCACGCCGGCCACCGCAAACGCGGTGACGGCCACGAGGGCCACGGCGAGCAGGATGAGCGACTTCCAGCGCACGCGGAACACTGACCAGCTGGAGCGCTGGGCGGCCGCGAAGAGCAGCGGGGGAAGGAAGATCGGGAGGATCAGTTCGGGTTCGATGTGGATTTCGGGCAGGCCGGGGACCAGCGCCAGCGCTGCCGAAAACAGCAGCATCAGCACGGGATACGGCAAGCGAAGTCGCTCGCCCACCCCCACCATGAGGACCGTGCCGAACAGCAGCGCGATCAGGAGGACCATGAATTCCATCAGTTATCGACCCCTTCTACCCTTGGGTCCATTCTTCCAGGTGGGGGTTTCGCCTCAGTTTCGTGACGCGCTTTCACGCGCTCGGCGCAATAAATAAGGCAGCTGGCGTAGTGCGTGGCAGGCCCGATGCACGACGGCGCGCGCTCGCCTGGGGCGCGCGGGCGCCGGCCGCGCGCGGGGCTAGTTCCCCTGCTTCTGCGTGCTGCAGGTGACGGGCTGACCGGGCCCCGCCGCGGCGCTGAGGAACTCGTTGCCGTCCACGCGCACCACGCAGGAGAGTGAGGTCTTGCTGCTGGCGGGGGCGGCCGTGACGTCGATGCGCGAGCCCTTCGTCACCGTGGTCTCGGTCTGCCACATCGCCGCGTCCTTGCCCTCGACCGGGGTGAGCGGGACCGTGCCCATGTTCGCGCGCACGCTGGACTTCCCCGGGGCGGGCGTCGTGTAGTAGGCCACCGCGCTGATCTGGCTCAGGTTCTCGCCCGTCGCCACGATCTTGTACGTGACGGCCTGCGCCGGGGCGTCGGAGGCCGGCTCGGAGCAGGCGGCCAGGCCGGCGAGCAGCGCGGCGGAGGCGCCAAGGACGGCCAGGGAACGGGCGGCAACGGTGGAACGGGGCACGGCGAAACGCATGCCCTCCAGTCTGCCACCGAAGCCTGAACGCGGCGGCCGCCCAGGGGCGTGCTCGCTTTCTCACTGCCTCCGCGACTTCCTCACCCCGTCGGCGCTTTCTCACCGGGATCGGCTCGGTGAGAAGACGCGGAGGGGGTGACACGTGGTCAGGGCAGCAGCCCCGCAGTGCGCAGCTCACCGAGCAGCCGGGCCCGCAGCTCGGCGGCCTCCTCGGCGAAGCCGCGCTGCGCCGCCACGTACGCTGCCTTGCCCTCCGGCTCCTCGATGCGGATGGGCTCGTAGCCCCAGTCGGCGAGGTCGTAAGGGGAGGCCTGCATGTCCATGGCCCGCACGCGCCAGGAGAGCTCGAAGCACTCGGCGACGAGTTCGGAGCTGACCGCCGGAAGTAGCTTGTACGCCCACTTGTAGAGGTCCATGTTGGCGTGCAGGCAGCCGGGCTGCTCGAGGTCCCGCTGCGTCTCGCGCGTCGGTTTCAGCTGGTTCAGCGGCACGGCTTCGGGGGAGTAGAAGCGGAAGGCGTCGAAGTGCGTGCAGCGGATCTGGTGCGCCTCCACGACCTCGTCCGTCCCGGCCGCCCCGAGGCGCAGCGGCAGGTAGGCGTGACGCACGCCGTGAACGTCGGAGCGATAGGTCATGGCCCACTCGTGCAGGCCGAAGCACGCGAAGTTGCCCGGCCGAGCGGCCGTCCCCACGAGGATCGCGCCGGCGAAGCTCACCATCGAAGCACGGTCGCGCGCGAACGCCTCCACATCGGCGCACACGCCGGGCGTCCCGGCGCCGTCGGCGTCCTCGATGACCCGGTAGTGCTTCCAGGCGCCGCGCTCGGCCACGGCCTCGGCGCCCAGCAGCACCACGCCGGCGCCCGGGTGCCAGCGTTCAAGCTGGCCGGGTGTTAGCGAGTAGTACGTGAAGAGGAAGTCGTGGACCGGGTGCGGCTTCGCGGCGCTGCGGCGCTCGCGATACGGCTGCGTGAACACGGCCATCCGCTCCGCGTGGGCGGCCTCGGCGGCACGCCACTGCTCGGGCGCGAGCAGGGTGAGGGTGGCGGAGGGCATGGCATCATGATCCCATGTGGGTGGGGGACGGCCCGCACCGGGCCGCAGGGGGGAGGGGGCGGCATGCTCCGCATCGTCTTCTTCGCCGCGCTCGGCCTGCTGGCGGGGGCCGGCGTGGCAACGCTCGCTGGGCCGAGCGGCGCCGGCATCTGGGCCTTCCCGACCGGGCTCACGGTGGCGATCCTCGCTGCCGTGCTGGGCGGCATCTCGCGCAGCGCCGGCTCCGGAGGGCTGGGCGGCCCTGATCCCGAACTCATCGCCGCCGCCCGCCGCGCCGACCGCCTGGGCCTCGCTCGCGTCGACGTGTTCCACACGAGCGGCATCGAGGTGAACGGCCGCCCGCTCCTGAAGCTCGAGGTCACGGTCCTGCCCCGCAGCCGCGCCCCGTTCCGCACCACGGCCAGGCCCCTCGTCTCCCCGCTGCTCGCCGGGCGGTATGCACCCGGCTCGCTTCACGTCGTCGCGCTCCTCACGCCCGACGGCGCCGAGCTGGCCTTCCTGGACGACGACCCGTCCCAGCCGCCGTGGGCCCGCATGCGGGTGCCCGAGGCGAGCGGCGTGGGTGCGCCGGTCGCCCCACGCCGGGGCAAGATCCGCCCGGACGGGACCGTCCGGCGCCCGCTGCTGAGCGGATCGGGCGGCGGGCTGTGGTGGCGCGCCCCGTTGTATCTGCTGGCCTTTGCAGCCGGCGCGGTGGCGGTGATCTACCCGTACCGGGCGGCGGTGGTGCAGAGTGCGCAGTCACTGCGGGCCGGCGACGGTCTGCACCCCAATCTGCTCCACGAGCCCCATCTGAGCCAGGGGATCCGGGAGCTCGCGAACCGCTCGGGCTCGCCCGTCGCGAGCGAGGTGGTGGTGCGGGCCGAACGCATCGACGCCGAGATCCCTCTCGTGCCCGGGCAGAAGGCAAGCGACGACTGGGCCTACGCCCGCGGCAGCGTGGATCACCGCGGCGCCTCCACCATCCAACCCGAGCGCGCCCAGGAGCAGTTCAGGCTCGATGCGGTGGCGTGGGACAAGCTGGAGCCGCTCGTGGAGCGGGCCGCCCGCGAGTCGGGCCTGCCGATCGAGAGCGCCCTCGTCTCCGTGCGACGGAACGCGAATACCGATATCGAGACCGAGTCGTTTGGGCGCCAGGTGGGGCCCGTCAAGATCACGATCGTCCTGCGCAACGACTACGGCAGCGCCTTCTTCACGGCGGACGCGAAGGGCGGCTCGTTCAAGCAGCGCTGAGCGTGCTGAGCGGGCTGAGCGGGCTGAGCGGGCTGAGCCGGCGGCGCGCCAGCGCCCGCTCCGGTTCACTCGGGCCTGCGCGCAACGAGCGTGAGCGTGAGGGGGAGCGACGCCGCGGCGTCGCCTTCCAGCACGTAGTCGCCGGCCGCGTCCCGCGGCATGCCGGGGAAGATCTCCCACGGGATCGAGCGTCCCTCGTCCATGAACTCGAGGCGCAGCCCAGCGCCGATCAGCGCGTTGACCGTCTCGGAGATCGGGTGGGACCACTCGTAGGTGACGGAGTGGTTCACCTCGCCGGGGCCCGCGTAGGTCGTCGAATCGTCCCAGCGTTCGGCCTCGGGGCCGCGGAAGTACCTGAAGCGCGGGGTGAGCCGCTCGGGCTGATCCGGGTCGAAGGTCAGCGCGAAGGGGTGCGAGTCGCGGAAGTAGAAGACCCCGCCCGGGCGGAGGAGGGCGTGGATCTCGCGGGCCCACGCCTCGAGGTCGTCGAGCCAACCGATGGTGCCGATGGAGGTGTAGACCACGTCAACCTGCCCTCCCACGGCCGCCGCGGCGTCGTACACGCTCGCCTGCACGAAGCGGGCGTCCGCGCCCGCGGCGCGGGCCAGCTCGGTGGCCGCCGCGACGGCCCGCGCGGAGAAGTCCACGCCGATCACGCTGGCGCCGCGCCGGGCCAGGGACACCGAATCGGTGCCGATGTGGCACTGCAGGTGAACCAGGCTTTGCCCCGTCAGCGGCCCGGCGAAGCGCTCCAGCACCGGCGCGTCCTGCGCCACCACGGTGGAGAGGTGGGCCGGGTCCTCGAAGGCCGCGAGGCCGTAGTGCTCCAGGTGCAGCGGGACGCGGTCGTCCCAATTGGCCCGGTTGGCGGCATAGGCCGCCTCCGGATCCACCTCTTCGTAGCGGAACTCCTCGGTCACGGCGCCTCCTGGAAGCTGTCGGGAACCCCATCCCACCACGCGCCGAGTGCGCGAACCCGGCCCCGCGCCGTCGGGCCCTCCCGAGCCCACCAACGCCAAACGGCGCGATCGCTTCAGAACGGCCCGAAGACTGCGGCAGTTCTGAAGCGATCGCGCCGTTTCAGCGCGGGGCGCGCGGGGCGCGCGGGGCGCGGCGGGGATTACTCGCCGGCGACCGTGTGGCCCGTCGCGGCGGCGAGGGCCTGCTTGATCGTCTCGGCGTCGAGGACGCCGTCCTCGATCGCGAGCTCCAGCAGGCCGCGCTTCTCGTCCAGCGCGCGGTGCATCAGCTCGGCCGACTTGGCGTAGCCGATGAGCGGCGAGAGCGCCGTGACCACGGAGACGGACTCGGCGACGCGGCGCGCGAGCAGCTCCTCGTTGGCCGTGATGCCCACGACGCACTTGGTCTCCAGCGTGGCGCACGCGTTGGTCAGCGACTCGACGGCGTCGAAGAGGACATCGGCCATGACGGGCTCGAAGGCGTTGAGCTGCAGCTGGCCGGCCTCCACGGCAAACGCCACGGTGTTGTCGGCGCCGACGATGCGGAAGGCGACCTGGTTGACGACCTCGGGGATCACGGGGTTGACCTTGCCGGGCATGATCGACGAGCCGGCCTGGACGGCGGGCAGGTTGATCTCGCCGAAGCCGGCCTGCGGGCCGGAGGAGAGCAGGCGCAGGTCGTTGCAGATCTTGGAGAGCTTGATCGCCGCGCGCTTCAGGGCGCCGGAGATCAGCACGAAGACGCCGGTGTCGGAGGTCGCCTCGATGAGGTTGGCGGCGCCGATGATGTGGATGCCGGTGATGTCGGCGAGGGCCTTCAGGACCAGCGGGCGGTACTCGGGCAGCGCCGTGATGCCGGTGCCGATGGCCGTGGCGCCCAGGTTGAGCTCAAGCAGGTTCGGGGAGAGCGTCTCCAGGAGCAGGGAGTCCTCGGAGAGGGTGTCGGCAAACGCGCCGAACTCCTGGCCCAGGGTCATCGGCACGGCGTCCTGCAGCTGCGTGCGGCCGATCTTGGTGATCTGCGCGAAGTCCTGCGCCTTGACACGGAAGGCCTGCTGGAGGGAGACATGCGAGGTGAGCAGCGGCTCCATGGACTTGTACAGGGCCAGCTTGAGGGCCGAGGGGTACACGTCGTTGGTGGACTGCGCGCGGTTCACGTGGTCGATCGGGTCCACGTAGCCCATGGGCTGGCCCAGGATCTGGGCGGCGCGGTGCGCGATGACCTCGTTGGCGTTCATGTTGGTGGACGTGCCGGCGCCGCCCTGGACGCGGTCGATGGGGAACTGATCGTCCCACTTGCCGTCCATGACCTCGACGGCGGCCGCCTCGATGGCGCCTGCGCGCTCGTCGTCCAGCTCGCCGAGCTGATTGTTGGCGCGGGCCGCGGCCAGCTTGATCGCTCCGAGCGCCCACACGAGGTGGCGCACGCCGCCGATGGGGCGGCCGGTGATGGGGAAGTTCTCCATGGCGCGCAGGGTGCTAATGCCCCACAGCACGTCGTTGGGCACCTCGCGGCTGCCCAGAGAATCCTTTTCGACACGGGTTCCTGCGGTGGCAGGGGTGGTCATCGTTGCTCCTGTTGATGTCCGTGATTCGTGTCCGCCCGGGGCGTCATGGAGGGGGCGGCGCGTCGCCATTGACGCGGTGGGTTTCGCGCTCGCGAACGGCCCACGCCACCACCCTAGCCCGGGGTCAGACCACAGCGCATATCGCGCTTCACCCCCTGGGCCCGGGGACCCGGAAAAGTGCCCGACGCCGCCTGCTCACGTGAGCGGCCGGCGTCGGGTCAGGGTGCCGGGCGGGCTGGGTGCCGAGCGGGCTGGGTACCGGAGCGCCCAGGGAGCCTAGCTGGCCTGGCCGGCCGCCTTGCGCACGAGGGCGGCGATCTCCGCGGCGACCTCGTCGTCGATGTCCAAGAGCGCGCGGTCCGTGGCCCACATCTTGCCCTCGTCCAGCAGGGCGCCCTGCTCGAAGCCGAGGGTCGCGTAGCGGGCCTTGAACTTGGCGGCCGGCTTGAAGAACACGGCGGCCTTGCCGTCGCGGGCCCACGTGGGCATGCCGTACCAGGTCTTCGGCGCCAGCTCGGGGGCGACCTCGGCGACGATCTGTGCGATGCGCTCGGCAAGCTCGCGATCCTTGCCCTACATGGACTCGATCGCGTCGCGGTTGTCCTGCGCCTCGGCCGCCGCTTTGTCGGCGTCCTTGGCGCGCTTGGCCTCGGCGCGCAGCTCGGCGGCGCGGGCCTTGGCTGCTGCCTTCTCTTCGGCGCTCAGGCCGGGATTCTTCTCGCTCATGCGGGGAATCCTGCCACCGATGCCCACCGCACGCGCGCGCTCACGACGCGGGAAGCGGCTCGGCTGCCTGGCGCACCAGCTCGGCGATGCGCTGGCGCGTGTTGGGGCCCATCCCGGTGAGGGCGAAGGAGGTGGGCCAGAACTCGCCGTCGTCCAGCGGGGCGGCCGGATCGAAGCCCAGGGTGGGGTAGCGGGTCTTGAACTTCAGGGCCGGCTGGAAGAAGAACACCGTCTTGCCGTCGCGGGCCCACGCCGGCATCCCGTACATCGTCTTGCGGGTGAGGTGGGGTGCCTCGGCGGCCACGATCTCGCCCAAGGCGAGCAACAGCTTGCGGTCCGGGCCCTCGGTGGCGGCCAGCGCGTCGTCGTACGCCGCGGCCTCCGCCGCGAGCTTGTCCTCGGCCTTCTTGGACCGCGCCTCGGCGCGCAGCTCGGCGGCGCGGGCCTTGGCGGCTGCCTTCTCTTCGGCGCTCAGGCCGGGGTTCTTCTCGCTCATGCGCCCGATCCTGCCAGTTGGCGGCGTCGCCCGGCACCCCGAAGGGGCAAGGGGCGTGGGGCCGACGACGCACCTCGCCGGCCCCACGCCCCTCACCTCGGCGCCCCGGCTACTTCTCCGTGAGCTTGCCCCCGGAGATGTGCAGCCGGCGCTCCGCGCGGCGGGCCACGGCGGAGTCGTGCGTGACCATGACGATGGTCAGGCCCTCGCGCCACAGCGACTCGAAGAGGCCCATGATGTCGTCCCGCGTTGCCTCGTCGAGGTTGCCGGTCGGCTCGTCGGCGAGGAGGACCTGCGGGCGCTTGGCCAGTGCGCGGGCGATGGACACGCGCTGCTGCTGGCCGCCGGAGAGCTCGCCGGGCAGGTGATCGCCGCGGTCGGCGAGGCCCACGGAGGCCAGGGCCTCGGCGGCGCGCTGCTTGCGCTCTTCGGGCTTCGGGCCCAGCGGAGCCAGGCCCATCTCCACGTTCTCCTGGGCGGTGAGAGTGGGGATCAGGTTGTAGTGCTGGAAGACGAAGCCGAGCTGCTTGGCGCGGACGTCGGCGAGCTTGCGGTCGCCCAGCTTGGAGATCTCCTGGCCGTCCAGGATCACCGTCCCCGAGGTGGGGCGGTCCAGCGCCCCGAGCATCTGCAGCAGGGTGGTCTTGCCGCCGCCCGTGCTGCCCTGGATGGCGACCAGCTGGCCGCGGGGGATTTCTAGGGTCACGCCGGCGAGGGCGTGCACGGTGCGGCCCTTCTGCTGGTAGGTCTTCTTGACGTCGGTGAGGGCGAACATGGGACCCGCGGGCTGCGCGGCCGGTTGTGCCAGTTCCACCGTGGTGGTCTCGGTCATGTCTTGTCCTTAGAAAGAGGTGGTGCCGCGGCTCAGGCCACGGAGCGGAGGGCCTCGGCGGGGCGCAGGCGTGCAGCTCGCCAGCCGCCGAGCAGGCCGGCCAGCAGGCCGCCGATCACGGCGATGCCCGCGGCGATCGCCATGACCATGGGGGTGAACGGGGCGTTGAGGACGATGTCGGCCGCGGAGGAGGCCGCGCTCGAGGCGCCCTCGGCGCCGGGGCCGCCGCCCGTCGTCGTGCCGGAGCCCCCGGCGCCGCCGGGGCCGCCCTGGCCGCCCATGCCACCGTCCGGGAAGCCCATCCCGGACCCCGTGGAGGCCGAGGCCGTGAGGGTCGGGCCCACCAGGTTGATGATCCAGATGCCCACGAGGCCCACGGCGATGCCGATGACGCCGCCGATGAGTGCCTGCACGAGGGACTCGCCGGCCACCTGCTTCACGATGGAGCCGTTGCGCCAGCCGATCGCCTTGAGCGTGCCGAACTCGCGCGTGCGGCGGGAGACGCCGGAGATGGTCAGCAGCACGGCGAGCAGGAAGGCCACGCCGAGGACGGCGATGGAGAGCCAGGTGCCGAGCGAGGACACGAGGTTGGAGGCCGTGGAGAGCGAACCGGAGACGGTGGAGGCGAGGTCCTCCTGCGAGTTGATCTCCTGATCGGGCAGGGCCTCGGTGAGCGAGGTCTTCAGCGCCGTGATGTTGTTGGAGGACGCGGCCTTCACGTACACCGTCGAGATGGTGTCCTCGGAGCCGGAGAGCGTCTGGGAGAGGTCCAGCGGGATGAAGACGTTGGAGGCGGTCTCGCCGTCGGAGCCCGTGGCCTTCACGAGGCCCACCACGGTGAAGTCCTTGCCGCCCAGGTTGACCTTGTCGCCCACGGCGATGTCCTCGCTTGTGGCGTAGGAGGAGTCCACCACGGCGTTGTACTCGCCGGCGTCGGAGGCGGCCAGCGCGCGGCCGTCGGTAACCTCAACCGAGGAGAGCGGGCCCACGGTCGCGGCGTTCTCGTCCACACCCATGACGGTCATCTGGTTGACGTCGAAGCTGCCGCCGGGGCCGCCGCCCTGGCCCTCGCCGCTCGGCGGCTGCTGGCCCTGGGCGGCGCCGTCTGAAGAGCCGCCGGAGCTGGAGTCGGGGCGCTGGGGGATCTCGCCGGAGAACTCGATGTTGTTCAGCGAGAGGACCGCGGAGGCGGCCTCGACGCCGTCGGTGCCGGTGATGGTGCTCAGCGCCGCGGACTCGAAGGTGCCCGTGCCGCGGCTCGTGGTGAGGCGGCTCTGCGAGAGGGACTGCGTGCCCTCGTCGTCGGTGGTGCCGTCGTCCTCGCCGAAGTCGAAGTTCTGGCGGCCGCCGCCGCCCTCGGTCGGGGCGGCGGGGTCGCTCGTGACGGTGAGGTCGGTGCCCACGCCGTACACGGAGGAGAGCGCCTGCTCCTGCGCGCTCTTCACGCCGGAGGAGAGCGAGTTGACGATGATGACCAGCGCGATGGCCAGGGCCATGGCGACGGCGATGATCGCGGTCTGCTTGCGGCGGCCGGAGAGCTCGCGCCGCAGGTAGCGGAAGAACATAGGGGGTCCCTTCGTGGGCGGCACCATGCCGCCCATCTACCCCAAAAAATTAGGGAGCGCGCGTGTGCACACCGCTGGCCTCCGCTGTGTCCTGACTGTGGGCTGGTAAAAGTCTGTGAACAAGCTGGGTGGGCTTGTGGGTTTTCTGTACGACGACGGCGCCCCGCCTTCCGGACGGAAGGCGGGGCGCCGCTGGGGTCGGGGCAGCCTACTTGGACACGGCCACGGATACAGGAACGGTCGGCAGGCGGAGGACGCGGTCCACGAGATCAACCGAGCAACCGTCGAAGAAGGACTTCGGGATGGTCAGGTCCAGGGCCTCCGCCTCACGTGCGGGGTCTGCCACGAGCTCGTGGTATTCGGCGCCGCGGGTCGGGTCGGTCCACTCGGGATTCGTGATGCTGACCTCGAGGAGCACGGCCGGCACCGTGGACTCCCACCGCTTGGCGTGCACCGTCCACGGGGTGCCCGCGGGCACCCCGAGGTCGGATCCGTCCATGCCCACCATCCGGGTGTTCTCCATGACGGTCACGAGCGGGACCTTGTCCCCGTCCCAGCGCTGGATGGTGGAGAGCGAGCCGATGACCTCCTGCGCCTCGGGGCCCGAGATGGTGAAGCTAGCCTCCACCCGGGCCGGGGCGCCGGGGCCTCCGGCGTCGGTGTGCGTGAAGCTCACCCAGCGGGGCATGTTCTCGGTGCCTGGCACCATGCCGTCGATCAGCGGGCTGGCCGGGGTGCACTGCTCCGGCTCGTCGGAGCCAGCCACCGGCAGGGCCAGGACGCGGTCGACGAGGCCCTTCGTGCAGTCGTCGTACAAGGACTTCGGGATGGTGAGGTCGACGACCTTCGCCTCGGCAAAGGCCGCGGACACGATGCGGGCATAGCGCAGGACTGCGTGCCGTAGTTGCCGTCGCCGTAGGGGATGGTCCAGTCGGGGTTGGTGATCTCGACGCGCAGCATGACGAAGGGGTCGCCGGTCATGGCTCGCTTGGCCACCACCGTCCACGTGGTGCCTGCCGGGAGGCTGAGTGCCGCGCCGTCGGCGGCCACCATCCGGGTGTTGGCCATCGTCGTGGGAATGGCCGCCTTTCCGTTGCTCCATCCGGCGGTGACCTCGATGGCGTCGATGACCTCCTGCCCGCCCTCGCCCCCGATCTGGAAGTCGGCGTGCACCACGGCCGGCGCGCCGGGCGTGAGCTGATTGCCGTCCTCGTCGTACGTCGGCAGGGACTCCGAGGTGTTGCTGAAGAAGATGGCGCGGTTCAGGGTGGTCTCACTCGGGAGCGTGCCGTCGATCAGCGTCTCCGACGGCGTGCACTGCTCGGGTTCCTCACCGCCGCCGTCGCTTTCGCTGGGGGTCGGTGAGGCTGAGCCGTCCGGCTCGTCCGTTGACGGCTGCCCCGACGTGGCCGGATCACTGCCCTCCGTGGCCTCGGCCGAGGTGCTCGGCGCGGCGGGATCGCTCGACTTCGAGACGCCGCCCACCTCCGGTTCGGAGTCCGGGTCCTGGGAGTCGGCCGAGCAGCTCTCGGCGACGGCCGAGGCCTGGGTGGTGGGGGCCGACAGCACGGCGCCGCCCGCCCCGAGGGTCAGGGCCAGCGCGAGCGCGGCGCCCAGGGCCGCGGCCTTGGAACGGCGAACCAGCAGCACGCCGAGCGTCAGGGCCACGGCGGCGATGGCAAAGAGGGCGAACAGGGCGCTGCCAGGCAGGCCGGTCGCGGGAAGGCGGTCCATGGAGGGACCTCCGGGTGCGGGGGGTGGGAGGCGGACCAAGAAGGCCCAATGCGCATTGTTCAATACGCAACAATGTTCTGCATAGTTCGTTCAGAAAAGGCCCGTCCATCGGGACAACAAAGCGAAAGCGCCGCCGCCCCTCACAGGGGCGGCGGCGCCGTCGTGCTCTGAAAAAACCCGGGTCAGCGGCCCGTGCCGCCGTACACCGTGGCGGACTCGGAGGAGTCCAGGCCGAAGGCCGTGTGCACGGCCTCGACGGCCTTCGCGAGGCGATCGGCGTGCGTGACGACGGAGATGCGAATCTCCGAGGTGGAGATCATGTCCACGTTCACGCCGTTGTCGGAGAGCGCCTTGAAGAAGGTGTGCGAGACGCCCGGGTTGGAGCGCATGCCGGCGCCGACCAGGGAGAGCTTGCCGATCTCCTCGTTGTAATCGATGTCGGCAAAACCGATGCTCTCCTGCGCCGCGTGCAGGGCCTCGAGGGCGGCCTGGCCCTCGGAGATCGGCACGGTGAAGGAGATGTCCGTGCGGCCGGAACCGGCCGTGGACACGTTCTGCACGATCATGTCGATGTTGGCGTTGGCCCCGGCGATGACGCCGAAGATCTCGGCCGCCTTACCCGGGATATCCGGCACGCCAATGATGGTGACCTTGGCCTCGGAGAGGTCGTGGGCAACGCCGGCGACGATGGGCTGTTCCAAGGGTTCACCCTCCTGCAGGTGGATCTTGTCATCGGGGCTGGGCACAATCCAGGTCCCCTCATGGTGGCTAAAGGAGCTGCGCACGTGCAGCGGAACACCGAAGCGGCGCGCGTACTCCACGCAGCGCAGGTGCAGAATCTTGGCGCCGTTGGCGGCGAGCTCGAGCATCTCCTCGGAGGAGACCTGGGCCAGCTTGTGGGCGCTGGGCACCACGCGCGGGTCGGCGGAGTAGACGCCGTCCACGTCGGTGTAGATCTCGCAGACATCGGCGCCCAGGGCGGCGGCGAGGGCCACGGCCGTGGTGTCGGAGCCGCCGCGGCCCATGGTCGTGATGTTGTTGGAGTCCTTGGACATGCCCTGGAAGCCGGCGACGATCGCGACCATGCCGCGGTCGATGGCGCGGCGCACGCGGGCCGGGGAGACCTCAACGATGCGGGCGCGGCCGTGCAGGGCGTCGGTGATCATGCCGGCCTGGGAGCCGGTGAAGGACACCGCGGAACCGCCCTGCGCGTCGATCGCCATGGCCAGGAGGGCCATGGAGATGCGCTCGCCGGAGGAGAGAAGCATGTCCATCTCGCGGGCCGGGCCCTCGGGGGTCACCTGGTTTGCAAGGTCAAGCAGGTCGTCGGTGGTGTCGCCCATGGCGGAGACGACGACGACCACGTCATGGCCGGCGTTCTTGGTCTCGATGACGCGGCGCGCGACGCGGTTGATCCCTTCGGCGTCGGCCACAGAGGACCCGCCGAATTTCTGCACGATGAGGCTCATGAACGGTCAAACTCCATACGGGTGTCAACAGGGGGAGGGGCTCCCTCGCCCGGTGGTGCGAGTCTAGGTCGGGCCGCGCCGGGGGCCGTGGTCTGTGACGGGCGTGCGTCGCCCGGCTTGCTTTTCCCGGTGAACGACGGCGTGTGGCCCGGTCCGCTGGGACCGGGCCACACGCCGTCGGGCGGGGAAGAGCCGGGGCTATGCCACGCGGGTCCCGCTGGCCAAATGGCCGGCGGGGGTGACGAGCCGGCGGCGGCCCCAGCCCACGATCGCGGCCGTGAGCAGCAGCTGCACGCCGAGGCCCACGGGCCACACGGGCGCCTGCTCCGAGAGCTTGGGCGGTGTGAGGACCTTGCCCTCCAGGCACGTGACCTGGGACTGCGGGCCGGCCTGCATCTGTCGCACGCCCATCCGCACGGAACCGAGGATGCCCGCCTGCGGCGAGGCGAAGTAGGCGTAGCCGCTGCCGTCCTGCAACACCGGATCCAGCGGGGGCGCGGCGGCATCCGCCAACACCACGAAGGGGTTGGCGGCGAGTAGCCACGTGAAACGCTCGGTGGCGGGCGCCTCCCACTCCGTCACCTCGGTGCCGCACCGCACGTCGTCGGCCTCCGGCGGGTAGGGGAGGTCTGCGTACTTCTCTGGGTCGGCCGACATCTTCTCGTCCCACTCCAGCATGGCCTTGCTGGCCTCGGGGGTGGGCTCCATCTGCGAGGAACGGACGTTCTCGTGGACGGTCATGGCGGCGACACCCGTGACGATGAGCGTTCCCAGGCCCAGCGCCGCGACCACGAGATAGGTCGCGAGGATCGAGAACAGCGGACGTGACGTGCCGGCCGAGATGCCCACGCCGATGGCGCAGAGCACGCCGAGCTCCACCGCCACGACCAGGAGCATGAGGAGGCAGGAACCCCAGCGCAGCTCCCCGCTGAAGGCCGCCACGGCGAGGGACGGAAGCGCCGCGACGAGGAAGGCGAGCGAGGCGACCCAGGCCGCGAGCCACTTGCCCCACAGGATCTGCCCCGGCGTCACGAGCGTGGCCTGGACGATCGCGAGGGTGCCGCCGGCGCGGTCCCCGCTGATCGCATTGGCGGCAAAGACCGGGGCGATGAGCGAGCCGAAGCCGAGGACAAAGGCGATCGCGAGCTCGAACTGGATCTGGCCGGCGCCCACGCTGCCCGGGGGCATCAGGCTCAGGCCCGTCTCCGGATCGACGGAGGAGGTGTAGGAGCTCCTGACGGCCGCGCCCACGGCGAGGGTCACGCCGAGGACCACCACGAACCACAGGCCGAGCATGACGTACCAGCCGCGGCTGCGCAGGCGCTGGCGCAGCTCGAGCGAGAAGATCGTGCCAACGCCGTCGAGGTGGCCGAGGCGCGGGGCGGACGGGGTCGGTGCGTGCGGGCGTGTGGGGGTCTGGGTTGGCGTGCTCACGGGGCCACCTCCTGGGTGTGCGCGGCGGGCGGTGCTGGCGGGCTGGTGGGTGGCGAGGCGAGACGGCCCACCGTGCGGCGGTAGGTCTCCTCGAGGGCGCCGGCGCTCGGGGCGAAGCCCACCACGGGCACGCCGTCGCCCACGAGAAGGGCGAGCAACTGTGCTGCGGCGGCCTCGGAGGCGAGGTGGACGGTGCTGGCGGCGCGGCGGTCGTCGCGGGCCGCCTCATGGGGGACGCCGTGGCGGTCCAGCGCCGACTCGAGGGCCGCGGGGTCGAGCGAGCGGATGGAGTAGGCGCGCTCCTGCGCGTCGGCCTCGAGGAGGGACTGCGTCTGGACGGTCTCGCCGGCCGCGACGAACACGGCCCGGTCGGAGAACTCGTCGAGCTCGCCCAGGTCGTGGCTCGAGACGAGGATGGCGCGGCCCTCACGGGCCAGGCCGCGCAGGATGTCGCGTAGCTCCAGGCGGGAGTCGGGATCCAGGCCGGAGGCGGGCTCGTCGAGCAGCAGGACGGAGGGGTCGTGCACCAGGGCGCGGGCCAGGGAGAGGCGCTGCTGCTGGCCGCGCGAGAGCACGCGCGCCGGTCGTTGGGCGAACTCGGGCAACCGCACGAGCTCCAGTAGCTGCGCCGCTCGGGTGAGCGACTCGGCCTTGCCGAGCCCGTAGAGCCGGCCCACCGAGCTCAGGATCTCCGTGGTGGTCAGCGACTCCCACACGCCGAGCGTGTCGGGCATCCAGCCCAGGCGGGAGCGGGCACCGCGCGGGTCGGCGGCCAGGTCGATGCCGTCCACCGTGATGGTGCCGGCGTCCGGCTTGAGCAGGGTGGCGAGCATGAGCAGGAGCGTGGTCTTGCCCGAGCCGTTGGGCCCTACGAGGGCGGTGACCTGCCCCGCCGGGGCGCTCACCTCCATGTTGCGCACGGCCTGCACATCACCGAAGGAGCGTCGCAGGCCGTGCCCCACGATGCCGCCCGAGGAAGGAGTGATCATGTGCGCAAGGCTACGGTCGGGCGGCGCCGGGCCCATCAGCCCTCGGCATGAAACCCGGTCACGTTCCGACAACAAAGAATGCGTGCCGTGTGCCGTCAAGACGCGGGTCTTAACGGCACACGGCACGCAAACTCTTCAGGAGGCCGACGCTCAGAGCGCCGCGAGCTCCTCGGCGGGCACCACGCGCACGGTCTCGCAGACCACGAGGGTGTCGTCGGTGAGCTCCGGCGTGTAGCCGAGGTCCCCGACGCTCGGCGCCGAGAGCCAGTACGCCTCGTGGGCGGCGCGCCACCCGGCAGCGCCGGCGAAGCCCTCGCCCTCGGCGATCGCAAACGCGTCGTCCACGTCGGCCATGCGCTTCACCTCGACGGAGACGATCTCGGTGGCAAAGCGGGGCACGCCCTCGGAGTCGATGACGGCCTGGATCGTGCCCGCCACGGGCAGCGGCTCGTCCCACACGGGATAGGCCTCGCGCAGCGACGAGGTGGTGGTTTTGGCGCCGGAGCGGACCGCCGCGATGAGCGTGTCGCGCAGCGGGCCGGGGAAGGCGTATTCGGAGATCGGCAGCTCGGAGAGCTCCACGTCTTAGTCCTGTCGTCGGGTGTAGGTGAGCAGAGCGTTGCCCTTGGAGGTGATGACGGAGTCCACCAGAGTGAGGCGCTGGAGCGGGTCACCGTCCTGGAAGAGGTGGCGGCCGCGGCCGGAGAGCACGGGATGGATCATGAGCTGGATCTCGTCCAGCTCGCCCGTGGCAAACGCGCTGCGCACGATCTCCACGCCGCCCATGACCGCGATGTTTCCCTCGGCTCCATTGTTCTTCAGCTCGCGCAGGTACTCGCCCAAATCGCCGCAGATGAGCGTGGTGTTGTCCCAGGCCAGCGGCTCCTCGAGCGTGCTGGAGGCGACGTGCTTGCGGATCGAGTTGATGAAGCCGGCGAACGGATCGCCGGCCCCGGCGCCGGGGAAGTAGCCGCTCCACTCGGTGTAGCCGACGCGGCCCAGGACGGCGTCGGTGGTGGAGGACATGAAGGCCCCCAGGCCGGCGCCGAGCTCGTCGTCGAAGGAATCGAACTGGAAGGTGTCGGGCGCCTCCGCGACGCCGTCCACCGACATGAACAGCCCCGCCGTGACCTTGCGTGCCATGAGCCTGACCTTTCGTCCGCGCTCACCGTGCGGGTGGGCGCCCCAGAAGGGCCCGACGACGGGTGCCCACCCCGGGTGCCCACCCCGGGCGCGCGCCGCGCGGCGCGCGCCGCGCGGCGCGCTGGATCAGCGTAAGTCCTCGCCGCGACACAGGCGAGGGGCGCCGGGGTGGGCCTGGCACACCCCGGCGCCCCAGCGCCGTCGTGCTGTGCTGCCGCTCAGAGCGCGGAGGCCTCGAGCTCGCTCAGGCGGCCGTCCACCATCTCGAGGACGCGGTCGCAGTGGCCCAGGACGTCGCGGTCGTGCGTCACCATGACCACGGCCGTCCCGCCCACCTTGGCGCGCTCGGCGAGCAGCTCGACGACCTCGTGCGAGCGCGCGCGATCCAGTGCGGCGGTGGGCTCGTCCACGAGCAGGAGGCGGGGAACCAGGGCCAGGGCGCGGGCGATGCCCACGCGCTGGCGCTCGCCGCCGGAGAGCTGGCCCGGGCGGTGGCCGGCGCGGTGGCTCATGTCCACGGCCGCGAGCAGCGCGTCCACCGGGACGTCCTTGCGCCCGGCGATGCGCCCGGCGAGCTGGAGCTGCTCCGCGCTCGTGAGGGAGGGCGTGAGGTTGTCCGCCTGGAAGACGAAGCCCAGGTTCTCGCGGCGGAAGCGCGCGGCCTTGGATGCCGAAAGGCGCGTGACGTCCTGGCCTGCGATCTCCACGCGGCCGGCGTCCGGGGCGGAGAGCGCGCCGGCGATCGCCAGGAGCGAGGACTTGCCGGAGCCGGAGGGGCCAACGATCGCCACGAACTCGCCGGCGTTCACGCACAGGTTCACGTGGTCGAGGGCGGTGACGCGGGCGTCGCCGTCGCCCAGGGCGAGCTGGACGTTTTCGAGGAGCAGGGCTGGGGCGTTGTTCATCGGGCACCTCCGAAGGCGCGCAGGGGGCTGATGCGGGTGACGCGGAGGACCGAGACGGCCGCTCCGATCAGGCCGAGGACGATGGTCAGGACGGTCGCGCTCGCGACGGGCCCGGCCTCGAGGGAGAAGGGCATGGCGTCGGGCATGAGTGCGCCGAGGCCGAGGCCCACCAGGACGCCGAGGCCCGTGAAGACGACCATGACGATGACGGACTGGGCCAACGCGTCGCGCAGGAGGAAGCCCGTGGAGGCACCCATGGCGCGCAGCACGGCGAGTTCCTTTGACCGCTGGATGGTCCACACCGTGAAGAAGGCGCCGACCACGAGCGCACAGATCGCGTAGAGGAAGACCTGGATCATGCTGAGGGTCATCGTCTCGGCCTGGTAGCCGGGGGAGGCGTTGAAGGAGTCCTTCTTGGCCATGGTCATGGTGGAGGCCGCCTCGTCGGCCGCGGCGGTGTCGATCGCGGCACCCTCGGCGGCCTTGACGGCCACGACGGAGGCGAGCTCGTAGCTCGCCGCGTTCACGCGCTCCGGCGTGACGGCGCCAGCCTGGGTCTCGCCGCCGGCGAGGTAGCGCCAGGTCTCGAGTGGGAGGTAGGCGACGTCGACGTGGCCGAAGGTTGCCTGGTCCTTCGTAAACCCGGCGACGCGCAGCTGCACCTCGCTGCGCTCGAGGGTGATGGTGTCGCCTACCTTCACGCCGTTCTGCTCGGCGGTCTCGGAGACGACGATGTCGCCCGGGGCGCCGGCGCTGAGCGCGGCCTCGGCAGACGGGCTGAGGAAGCCGCCGGGCTGCACGCCAAAGAGCGTGAGGTCGATCTGGTGATCGCTCTGGGTAGTGCCGTTGACGATGGAGACGCCCATCGGCTCGGCCTGCTCAACGCCGTCCACGCCCTGCCACGCGGAGACCTGCTTGGCGTCCACCGTGGAACGGGAGAAGGCGTTGTCCTTCATGGTGCCCGCGTTGAACGCGAACGAGGTGACGTGCAGCGACTTCAAGCCGGAGACGCCGTCGTTGACGAGGCCGGAGGCGAGCCCGGAGAGGATGACAACAAGGACGGAGATGAGGCCGACGACCACGCCCATGAGGGCGAAGCGGCCTCGCGCGAAGAAGAGTTCGCGCAGCGCAAGAAACATTGAATGACCTGGGGGTGGGTTATCGACACCACGTCGGCATCATGTCGAGTATGCACCCGGGATAGTGTCGCAAGGAAATCGACGCCCTGTCGGGAAGTGGGGAAAGCGCCACGGAGGCACCTCGGCGTTCCCTGACCGGGAGCTAGGCATTGGGTCACCGTTGGGTTGCGGGGAGCCGTTCTCGGCGTTTCCCCCTGCGCCCCCGGCCTAGCATGTCAGGGTGTTGCTCTTCTCCCGTTCCTCCTCGTCACGATCCCCCCGACCGGCCGCGCTGGCGGCCACCGCGCTCGCCGCCTCCCTGGTCTTGAGCGGCTGCGGCAGCACCGGCACCACGAGCACCGGAGCCAGGGCGGGCGGCGCGCCGAGTTCCGCCGCCGACCCCTCAGCCTCCCCGACGCCAAGCCCCAGCAATCCAACCGAGCCAACCGGACCAACCGAGCACACCGAGGGCGCCCTCCCGACCACCGGCGAGGGCGGGGCGAGCGCCTCCGGCGAGCCAACGCCGTCGGGCAGCGAAGGCCCGGCGCTTCCCACCACCCCGACCACGGCGCCACCCGTCGCCACGCAGGACACGGTGGCGCCCACGGCGCCGCCCCAGACGATCGCGGACCCCGTCGATTGCTCCAAGGTCCCGTGCGTGGCGCTGACCTTCGACGACGGCCCGGGCCGGTACACCCAGCGGATCCTCGATGCCCTCGAGGCGGCCGACGCCAAGGCGACGTTCTTCCTCATCGGCACACAGATCCGCGCCTACCCGCAGCTCGTCAAGGCCGAGGCGGCGGCCGGCATGCAGCTCGGCAACCACACGTGGGACCACGCCAATCTGACCAAGCTCACGCGCGCCCAGCAGCTCGCCGAGCTCACCAAGGTGGACCGCGAACTCGCGGGGCTCGTGGGCGTCACGCCCGTGTTCCTGCGCCCGCCGGGAGGCGCGTTGGACAAGGCGGAGAAGGTGGCGCTCAAGCGCCCCATCGCCGATTGGAGCGTGGACACCGAGGACTGGCGCACGCGCAATACGGCGCAGACGATCAAGGCGGCCTCGGCTGCCAAGCCCGGCGACATCGTGCTGATGCACGACATCCACGCGAGCACCGCTGCGGCCGTCCCACAGATCCTGAAGAACCTGCGGGCCAAGGGCTACCACCTCGTCACACTCACCGAGCTGATCGGGCAACACCCCACGCTCGGCATCGCGTACGGCTGGGGACAGAAGCCCGGCGGGCCGAAGCACCGCTAGGGCCGCTCCTCCCGGGGCGCGTGCTCGGCGAACCACAGCGCCGCCTGGACGCGGGAGTCAAGGCCCAGCTTCGCCAGCGCGCTGGAGACGTGCGACTTGACGGTCGTCTCGGCGAGGCCGAGCTCCCGGGCCACGGCCCGGTTGCTCAGCCCGTCGGCGAAGAGGGCGAACACGTCCAGCTCGCGCGGCGTCAGGTCCGCGGGCGGCCAGGGGGAGGGCACGACGGCGGGCGGCCGGGTGGCCTGGGCGGCCGTGCGAAAGAGGGCGGGCACCACCGCTGGATCCACGAAGCCGCGGCCGGCCCCCACCTCCTCGATCGCCTCGAGGATGCGCTCGGCCTCGGCCGTCTTCAGGACGTAGCCGGCGGCCCCGGCACGGATGGCGGCGGCGACGCTCTCCTCCAGGTCGAAGGTCGTCAGCATCAGCACGGGCGGTCCCGCCTGCTCCGCGATGAGGCGCGTGCCCTCGATCCCGTCCGTGCCCGGCATGCGCACGTCCATGAGCACCACGTCCGGGCGCAGGGCACGCGCCATCGTGGCGCCCGTGGCGCCGTCGGACGCCTCGCCGAGCACCGAAAGGCCCGAGGCCTCCAGGAGCAGTCGCAGGCCCGCGCGGACGGCTCCGTAGTCGTCGACGAGCAGGACGGTTCTCATGCGGCGGGTCCTTCGGTCGGGAGGGTCTGCGTGGTCGGGGAGTCGAGGCCGGCCAGTGAGGTGTGGGGAGCGGCGGGCGCCGCCGCGCCGGCGAGCGGCAGGCTCGCGCGCAGGAGCCAGCCGCCGGACGGGTGGGGCCGGCCGCGAGCGAGCCGCCCAGGGCCTCGAAGCGGGAACGCAGCTGGGCCAGGCCCAGCCCATTGCCAGCCGGCGCGTGCGGCGCCGGGGGCGTGGCGGTCGAGCCGTTCTCGACCTCGAGCACGAGGGCGTCGTTGCCGAGGGGGCGCTGTCGGCCCGGCGCAGCAGCACCGCGCGACGCATCCTCCCCACCCGGCGCGCCCACCCCCGGGCCCGCCGTGAACCGCAGGCTCAGGGCCGACCCGGGCGCGTGCTTGAGCGCGTTGGTGACGGCCTCCGAGGCCGCCCTGAACACCGCCGCCTCGGCGGCGGGTGCCAGCCCAGCGCCGTCGTGCCCCTCCTCGAGAAAGACGGCGTGGCCCGCCGCGCGGGCCCGACCGGCGAGGGCCGGGAGGTTGGCGAGCGTGCCGGTGGCCTCGGGCTGCGGGCGCCCGGCCTGGAGCACCTCGATGAGCGCGCGCATCTGCTCGAGGGCCTCGACGGAGCCGGCCCGCATCTGCGCGAGGGCCCGCGAACGTGCCGCCTCGTCGCTCGTGAGCGCGGCGGCCTGGGCCTGCAGGGCGATGGCGCTGAGGTGTCCGGAGACCGTGTCGTGCAGCTCGCCCGCCATGTGCTGACGCTCCCGCTCCACGGCCAGCTGCTCGCGCGCGCTGGCGGCCGCGGTCACGGCGTCGGCCCGCTCGGCCTCGGCCGCACGGAGCCGGTCGGCGAGGCGCAGGTCACCGGCCCAGAGCACTGGAAGCCAGAGGGCCACAGCGGCGAGCAGTGCCGAGCTGAGGGCCGCGCCCAGGCCCGCGCCGCTCAGGGCCGTCCCGCCCACGGCGGCCGCGCTCAGTCCAGCGGCGAGGGTGCGCGCCCAGCGGGGCCCGCGGGGCCCGGCCACCAACACAAGGCTGAAGAGCAGCTCAAACAGGAACACGAAGACCCCAACGCTGAAACCGAGGGCGGCGCTGCCGAGCGTCGAGGCGGCGACGAGAATGAGCGCGGCGGGCGTGGAGCGGTGGCGCAGGGCCGCGCCGGCGAGGCCTGGCAGGGCCGCGGCGAAGCCCCACCACGGCAGCGCCGGGTTGGCAGGGTCCAGCCACGGGAGCTTCGCCAGGCCCACGGCGCCGGTGGCGCACGCCGCGAGCAGCGCGAGGTAGGCGCACGCGAGCGTCACGTCGCCGCGCGTCGTCGACCACCAAGGAGCCTTCATGGCTCCCATTCAACCGAGCCAGCCTCCGAGCCGCCCGGTACCAAAGGAGGAGGCGCGCCTCCTCCGCCCGGCCGGGGCGCAGTCGGCCCCAACCGCCGAGGCTGAGGTGTATGAGCACCGAGACCCTTCTCCAGCTGGCCGTCCTGGCCCTCATCGACTCCACGAGCATCGGCACGCTCGTCATCCCGCTGTGGCTCCTCCTGCGCCGGGGGAGTCGGGCGCTGGCGGGCAAGGTGCTGCTGTACCTGGGCGTCGTGGCGGCCTTCTACCTGGCCCTCGGCGTGCTGCTGATCAGCGGCGGCCGGGTGATCGTTGAGCGCTGCGGCGACGCGGTGGGTGCGGCGCTCGAGGCCCCCGGCCTCCGGTGGGTCGCGCTCGCCGCCGGCGTGGGGCTGATCGTCTACGGCTTCTCCGGGCCGTGGAGCAAGGCCGAGCGCGAGAAGGCGGCGGCCGAGAAGGCGGCCCGTCGGGGTCCCGAGGGCGGCTGGGGCGCGCGCATCGACCGGGCCCTGCGCACGCCGTGGGCGCTCGTGGGGCTCGGTGTCGTGGCCGGGCTGCTGGAGGTGCCGACCATGCTCCCGTATCTCGCCGCGTCCGGGTTGATCGTGGCCAGCGGGGCGGCCTTCCCCGTGCAGCTGGGTGTGCTGGCGCTGTACTGCGTGGTCATGGTCGTGCCGGCGCTGGTGCTGTTGGGCGCGCGGGTGTTGCTCGGCGACCGCGCGGATGCGTGGTTCGGGCGGGTTGCCGAGAGGCTCGGCGGCTACGTGAGCGAATCGGCCAAGTGGATCGCCGCCATCGGCGGCATTCTCATCGTGCGCTGGGCCTCCTCAGGGCCCGACGGCGTGGGGCTGGGTCAGCTGTTCCCCGCCCTGTTTGGCGGGGGCTGAGCCGGGCGCCGGGCCGGGCGGGCGGGCGGGCGCGCTCGGCCTGCTACGCCTCGGGCGTCCAGTCACCGGCGAGCCACTCGCGCAGGCGCTTCTTGCGCGCCGCCGAGCCCAGCCGCCCCGGTCCGCCGGAGACCGAGAGCTTGCCAAGGTCGTAGTTCAGCTCGGGGTGCGCGGCGCGCAGATCGGCGAGGATCCGCGGGAAGTCGAAGGGCGTCTGCGCGGGCTCGAGGGCACCCTCCACGATCGCCTCACCCTTGCGATCCTCGCGGTGGTAGGACCCGAGCGGGATGCCCCTGTCGCTCGCGGGAGCGCGGCTACCGCCGAGGGTATTCCTGCTGACGAGCCCGATGCGGATGTTCCAGTCGGTGGAATCCCCCGGATAGTTCTTGATGTCGGCGAGGAGCGCGGCGTCGATGCGCGGGGTCGTGAAGTCCTCCTTGTCCGGCTCCACGAGCTTGAGGATGAGGGTCAGGGTCCAGTACTCGCGCGGCAGGGCCAGCCCCAGGGCCTCGGCCCATTGCTCCGCGAGCGTGGCCGGCTGGGCCTCGATGACCGCGGCGGCGGCCGCCTTGATGCGGCCGTCTTGCTCGGTGTCGGCGCTCGCGAGGTAATTGAGGTGTTCGATGTGGTCGCTGTGGAGCCGGGGGACGAGCTCGACGAGCGCGTCCAGGTGCGGCGCTGCCGCCGCGGCCAGGGCGGGGTCCTCGGAGGCCAGCAGGAGCGCAGCGAAGGCGTAATCGGCCTGCTTGAACTCATTGTCCCAGATGGGGTCGGTGCCCTCGAGTTCGGCCCGGCGCAACGCGATGAAGGCCTCCCCGAGGGCGTCCACGACGGTCGGGGTGAGGACGGGCGTGATGCGCGCCGCAGCCTTCCGGTCGCCCGGCGCATGCGAGTAGGACTCGAGCTTCTTCGCAGCGGCCTCCAGCTCCTTGGCCACCACCGGAGGTGCCTCCTGGGCGCGGGCGAGCAGGGTGTCGGCGATGCTGGTGTGTCGCGTCATGCGCGGACGTTCCCAGCTCACCCCCGTCGCAGTCTGCCCAACCAGCGCCCGCCGCGCACATGCCGCGCCAGCAGCTCGTCGCTCGGCAGCGCGGCGGAGGAGGCGAACTCGTCGCCCAGACGCTCGTAGTGGCGGATCACTGCCCAGTACGCGGCGGCGATGCCCTGCCGCTCGGCCGACGTGACCTCGACGGGCTCCGCTGCGGCCTCCGCGCCGGCCGACGCCTCCAGGATCCGCACGTGCGCCGGGCGCACCGTCTCCTCGAGGTACTCGAGCGAGTCGGTGAGGAAGCGCAGCCGGCCCAGGTCGGTGGTGCTCGCGGAGGAGATGAGCATGACGGGGGCCCACGCGGCGGTCGCCTGTTGCAGCGCGCGACGCTCGCTCGCGGCGCTACGGAAGAGCAAGCCAACGAACTCTGGGTCGGTGAGCAGGTCCTCGAGCACCGCGCCGTGGCTGCCGGAGGTGACGTGCTGCCACCAGCCCGAGGCCGGCGTGTGCGTTTCCGCGTGCCCCAGGCGGCGCAGCCGCCCGCGCAGCGAGGCGAGGTCCTCGCCCCAGCTGCTCGGCACCGCCAAGGCGCCCAGATCGGCGCCGATGACGGGCGCCACCAGGTTCCGCCCGGCGTCGTTCACCTGCTGGGCCAGGCCGCGGTACGCGACCGTGGACAGGCGCTCGAGCTGCGCCGCCTCGCTCTCGCGCATCCAGCGCTGGAGCATGACGCCGATGAGGATGGTGCCCACCACGGTGGAGAGCGCCGCGACCGTCATGGGGCGCTCTGACCACCAGTGCCCGCCCGGCGGGAGGAAGTCGCCGAGGGCCAGGAGCAGCAGCAGGGCGGCGGCCGTCCCGAGGCTCACCGTGGTGAGGGCACGACGGCGGCGCGGGTCGCGCCGCGTTGGCTGGGCGGGGGTCTCGTGCTTGGACACGAAGGCTCCTGGGGGCGGAGGGCGCCGGCTGGGTGGGCCGGCGGCGGAAAGATCTCAGCCGAGCCTAGGGGCGCGAGAGGTCCGGGGCTAGGGGTGAGCGCGGTAGGGTCCGCGGCATGGCAGAGATCGTGGTGGTGGGCGGCGGGATCGGCGGGCTCGCGTTCGCGCGGTGTGCGAGCCGCGCCGGGCACCGGGTCACGGTGGTGGAGCGACGGGAGTCGCTGGAGTCCGTGGGGGCCGGATTGGTGCTCTCGGGCGCCGCGGTGCGGGCTGTGGCCCGTGCCGGTGTGGGGCTCGGGGACGTGGCCCAGCCGATCGCCGGGATGCTGTTGCGAGGGCCCTCGGGGAGGCGGATCGAGGGGCGGGGCAAGGCGGTGGCGATCGCTCGGCCGGCGCTCGCGGCGCTGCTCGATCCGCGCGAGCTCGGCGTGGAGGTCATGCTCGGCCTCAGCCCCGAGGGGCCTCCCGTAGCGGCGGGCAGCGACGGCGGTGAGCGACGCGCCGAGGTGGCGCTCGCCGACGGGCGCGTGCTGGAAGCGGACCTCGTCGTGGGTGCCGACGGCCTGCGGTCCATGGTGCGCTCCTGGGTGGCACCGGGCCGCAGGGTGATCGACGCTGGACAGCTGAGCTGGCGGGCGATCCTGCCGCGGGAGGCCGTGCCGGCTGGAGCCGGGGGAGCATCCGGATCTTCCGCGGCAACCGAGACGTGGGACGGGCAGACGCGGGTGGGCGTGGTGCCGCTGACGGAGGGCCGCGCGTACGTGTTTGTGGTCGCCTCGGCGCCCGTGGGGAGCGCGCCGGAGCTGCCGGAGCGCTCCCCCTCGCGCGAGTCGCAGTGGGCGCTTGACGCCGTGCGGGCCCTGCCGGCGGGCGAGGTCCTGCGCCACCGCCTGGAGGAGCTGGACCGACCGGCCTTTGGCGTCGAGGGCGCGGCACTGCTGGGGGATGCGGCGCACGCCATGACGCCCAACCTCGGGATGGGTGCCGCCATGGCGATCGGGGACGCGGAGTCGTTGGTCAGCGCGCTCGAGCGCGGGGTGGACGGCGCGGTGGGCCGCTATGCGCGCCGGCGCTGGCCGGTCGTGGCGCCCGTGCGGCTCGGCTCGCGCTGGCTGGGCCGCCTCGCCCACTCGCCCGGCACCCTGCCGCGCGGCGCGCGGAGGGCGCTGGGACTTCAGGCCCGCCGCCCGCGGTGAGCGGGCGCCGTCGGGCACGCCAAACGGGCGTGGACCCGCGGTGGCTCAGCCGATGAGGCTGCGGCGCCCCTCGAACGCGCGGCCGAGTGTGACCTCGTCGGCGTACTCGAGGTCGCCGCCCACGGGCAGGCCGGAGGCCAGGCGCGTGACCTTGATGCCGAGCGTCTTGAGCGTGCGCGCGAGGTAGGTGGCCGTGGCCTCGCCCTCGAGGTTCGGGTCGGTCGCGACGATGATCTCCTGGATCGTGTCGTCGGAGAGGCGCGTGAGGAGCTCGCGGATGTGCAGCTGGTCCGGGCCGATGCCGGCCATGGGGTTAATGGAGCCGCCAAGCACGTGATAGCGGCCGCGGTAGCTACGCGTGCGCTCCACGACCATGACGTCCTTGGATTCCTCCACGACGCACAGCACGCTGGGATCGCGGCGGACGTCGAGGCAGATGTTGCAGCGCTCCGCCTCGGTCACGTTGAAGCAGACCTCGCAGAAGTGGACTTTGTCCTTCACCGTGCGGATGTTCTCCGCGAGGCGCAGCATGTCGTCCTTGTCGGCCTCCAGGATGTGGAAGGCGATGCGCTGCGCCGACTTGGGACCGATGCCGGGCAGGCGGCCCAATTCGTCGATGAGGTCCTGAACGGCACCCTCGTACACGGCTCAATCTCCTCGCGACAAACCAGCTCTTAGCGTCTGCGCTGCTCGATGGGCTGCCCCTGCGGGTCAAGCTCCACGATCAGCGTGGCGTCCAGGAGGCGCTCCAACGCCGCCCGGCCAAAGGTGGTCGAGTTCTCCAGCTCCTCGTCATCGTCGCTGGGAATGAAATCGACCGGTTCGGAGTCTACCGGCGGGGCCTGACGACCTCCGCGCGGCGCACCCCATTCCGCCGCAGGCGCACTCGCCTGGGCACGCGCCATGAGCTCCTGGTACTTGGACTTCCGCCCGCTCCTGGCCTCCTTGGCCGGGGCGGGGGCCTCCTCCGGTGTGCTCGACGGCGCGGTGCCCCAGCTGGTGCTGGGGGCCTGGCCCCAGCCAAGGCCCGACGGCGCGGGGGCGGCCGGGGCGCCAGAGGCACCGTGGGTGCCGCTCGGGGAGGCGGTGGGCGCCGTGCTCGGTGCCGCACCGGGGAGCTGGGCCGCGGGGGCCTCGTTGGTGCCGGCGTTGCGCGGGGCGGGTGCCGCGGGGGCCTCCGTCGGGACGGCCGGGCGCGGTGCGGCCGGTGCCGGGGCGGCGGGCGCCTCGGCCTGGGCACGCGGGGCGGGGGCCGCGGGGGCCTCCTCCGAGCGGTTCCCGGTCGGGCGGTTGGCCGGTGCCGGAGCCGCGGAGGGCTCGGGGGTCGGGGCGCTGGGGCTCTCGGCGCGGCTCAGCGCCGCGGTCGGGATCGGTGCCGCCGGTGCCTCGCCGGTGGCGCTGGTGGGCGAGGGGGCCGGGGCCTCGGATCGTGCGGGCTGCTGGCGCGGCGGCGCCTGCTGGGCGCGCTGCTGGGACGCGGTCTGCGGGGCGCGCGCGGAGCGGCTCGGGGCCAGTTCCCATGCGGCGTCGATCGGCGGGGCGTCCTCGCCGTAGGGATCCCACGGTTCCTCCTGATCCGTCAGGAGGCGCGGGTCGATGGCCGGGCGGCCCGCTTGCGACGGGGCCGCCGGTGCCGTGGGGGGAGTGACAGCCTGCTGTCGTTCCGGTGCGGAGGGTCCATCGTTCCGCGGGGAGGCGGCCCGATCGGCCTGCGGTGCGGCGGGCACCTGGGCCGGAACCGGAGCGGCCGGCGCTTCGGCGGCGGGGCGCGTGGGTGCCGGTGCGACCGGGGCCTCCGGCCGAGCAGGCCCGGGGCGGGATGCCTGAACGGCCTCGGCTACGGCGGGCCGGGCAGGGACGGGGGCAGCGGCGGGCTCACCGACGGGAGCGGGGGTGCTCACCTCGGCGGGCGCGGGTGCGCCGCGATCCTGCGCGGTGGGCTGGCTCGGGCCGGCCTCCGGCGCCTGAAGGGCCGGTGCGGCCGCGACGGCGGGCTCCGGGTACTGACCCTGAGGCGCGGACTCGCCGGCGCCGAGGGCGGGGTCGAGAGGCGCGATGTCCTGGTCCGCTACCGCGGGTGCGGCGGGCTGGGGCGCAGCGGGAGTGCTGGCGGGGGCGTTGCTGGGAGCGACCGGGGCGGCCGGCGCGGGCCGGCCATCAGCTTTTGGGCCGCCCTCACCACCCTGGGTGACGTCGATCTCGGGATCCACACCGAGCACCTCGCGGATGCTGGCGCGGACGAGATCAACGGCCTCGGGGCGCGAGCGGAAGGCCGTGAGCGGACCCGGGTGAGCGAAGGCCAACACGAGCGTGCGGCCGTCGAAGCCGGCGAGCGAAACGTGCGGCTGCACCATGGACCACACGAACTTTCGCGAGTCCTTGAGGTGATCCATGATCTGCGGCCAGGCGCGGCGGAACATCTCCACTGAGCCCGCACCGCCGGCCGGGTGCGGCACGTCGCCGCCCTGGGCGGGGGCGCCGTGCTGCTCCGCTGGGGGCGCCTGCTGCGCCTGCGGGGCCCGCATGGCCTCGGGCCGCTGCTGCGGGGCAACGGGGGCGTCGGCGCGCTGTTCGGTTGCCGGCGCCTGGGTGTGAGCCTGCGGCGCCTGCGCACGCTGCGGGGCCTGCTGGCGGGACTGCTCGGCGTGGACGGGCGCGGACTGCTGCTCCGAGGGAGCCTGGGGCTCGCTCGGGGTCTGGGCAGGCGCCTGGTCCACGGGCCGAGCCGGCGCGGGGGCCTGCGCTGCCGCGCGCGGGGCGTTGCGCTGCGTGAAGCTGGGCTCCGACGGCTGCGCGTTCTTGGCCGCGGCGGCCGCCATGGCGCGCTGGGCGAACTCGCGGGCCTTGGCCACGTGGTCCTCGCCGCCCTCGATGGGGGAGGCATCCAAGGGGGCGCCCTTGAAGTTCGGATCAACGAGCGGCCCCTCGCCGCGCGAGGGTGCCGCTTGACGCGGTGCCTGCTGCGCGGGAGCGGGAGCCACCGGGGCCGACGTCTGAGCCGGGGCCTGCGTCGCGATTCCCGCCTGCGGGTCGGCGGCCGGGAGGCCACCGGCGGCCTCACCCGGCTGATCCTCGGGGTACTCGATGGGCTCAAACTCGCCGTCGGAATCGTCCTCGGCTTCGGCGAGCTCCTCGGCCGTGGGTTGGAAGTCGGAGACGCCGCCGAAGTCCTCCGCGGGGGCCTCCTGGGGCGCGGGGGTGGGAGGCATCGGCGCCGCCACACGCTCGTCCTCTGCCGGGGCAAAGCCGGCGGGAATCGGCGCGGCGGGCGCCTCGGTCTGAGGCGCGGGGGCCGCGGACTGCGGGGCAGGCGCGGCGGGCTGGGCGCCGCGCGGAAGCGGCGCGGCGGCCGGCTCGGCGGGAGCGGGAGCCGCGGGAGCGGGCCCGGCGGCGGGCTCGGCCGGAGCCGGGCTCGCGGGAGCCCCGGAGGCGTCCTGCTGGGCGGGCGTTGACTGCGTCGGAACCGGCGCTGCCGCCGGTGCCTCGTCGCCCTGGGCGGCGCGCAGGGCGCGGCGGACCGCGGCGGCGCCGCCGCCCTGCCCGGCCCACTCGGCGGGTGCGCCGGCGGCGGAAGGCGCCTGGGCGCCGTCGGGCACCGAACCGGACTCCACGGGCGTGCCCGAGAAGTGCAGATTGCGCTCGAGGCGGTCAACGCGCGCGGCGAGGCCGCGCTCGGAATCGTCGGCGGAGGGCAGCAACAGGCGCGCGCACAGCAGCTCGAGGTGCAGGCGCGGGCTCGTGGCGCCCGTCATCTCGGTGAGGGCCTGGTTGGTGACGTCGCCCCAGCGGGAGAGCTCGGAGCCGCCCAGGCCCGTGGCCTGCGCGGCCATGCGCTCGAGCTGATCGGCGGGGACACCGTGCAGCACGCTCGCTGCCTCGGGGCCCAGCGCGCGCACCACGATGAGGTCTCGGAAGCGCTCGAGGAGGTCCTCCACGAAGCGGCGGGGGTCCAGACCGGACTGAATGACGCGGTCGACGGCCCCGAACACGGTGCCGGCGTCGCGCGCACCCAGGGCGTCGACGACGTCGTCCAGGAGCTCGGCGTGCGTGTAGCCGAGCAGGGAGACCGCGAGGTCGTAGGAGATGCCCTCGGCCGTGGCGCCGGCCATGAGCTGATCCAGCACGGAGAGCGTGTCGCGGCCGGAACCGCCGCCGGCGCGGATGACGAGGGGCAGCACGCCGGGCGCCACGCCGATGCCCTCGGCGGCGCAGAGCTGCTCCACGTACTCCAGCATGGGCTCGGGCGCGATGAGCCGGAACGGGTAGTGGTGCGTGCGGGAGCGGATGGTCCCGATGACCTTCTCCGGCTCCGTCGTCGCGAAGATGAACTTGATGTGCTCCGGCGGCTCTTCCACGATCTTGAGCAGGGCGTTGAAGCCGGCCGAGGTCACCATGTGGGCCTCGTCGATGATGAAGATCTTGTAGCGATCGCGCGCGGGGGCGAAGGTGGCGCGCTCGCGCAGATCGCGGGCGTCGTCCACGCCGCCGTGGCTCGCCGCGTCGATCTCGATGACGTCGAGGCTGCCGGCGCCGCCCGTGGCGAGGTCGACGCAGGAGGCGCACACGCCGCACGGCGTGGGCGTCGGGCCCTGCTCGCAGTTCAGGCCGCGCGCCAGGATGCGCGCCGAGGTGGTCTTGCCGCAACCGCGCGGGCCGGAGAAGAGGTAGGCGTGGTTCACGCGGTTCTTCGCCAGCGCGGTGCGCAAGGGCACCGTGACATGGTCCTGCCCAATGACGTCCTCGAAGGTGTCCGGACGGTAGCGGCGGTATAGGGCAGTAGTCACCCGCCCAGCCTACCGAGTCTGCCGACGGCTCGCCGGGGCGGATGCCCCGCCGGCGCATATCGCGTGGACCAGCGGCCCCGGTGAGGGAAAGCGCGTGCGGGCCGTGACAGGGGCGGCGCCGTGGTGTTGCATGTGTGAGGTACGCCACCGCAACCCGGGGCGACGCCCGCAGCACCCCAAGGAAAGACCCCAGACACAAACCTGTGGAGGCATTCGATGGCGATGGACAAGACGGTGGCCACCCCGGCCGAGGCGGTGGCCGACATCCCGGACGGGGCGTCGCTGGCCGTGGGAGGCTTTGGCCTCTCCGGCAACCCGATCCAGCTCATCGAGGCGCTCCTGGCGCAGGGCACCACGGACCTGGACATCACCTCCAACAACTGCGGCGTGGACGGCTGGGGCCTGGGCGTGTTGCTTTCCGCCGGTCGCATCCGCCGCGTCCACGCCTCCTATGTGGGCGAGAACAAGGAGTTCGCGCGGCAGTACCTCTCGGGCGAGCTCGAGCTCGAGCTCATGCCCCAGGGAACCCTCGCCGAGAAGCTGCGCGCCGGCGGGGCCGGCATCGCCGCCTTCTTCACGCGCACGGGCACGGGCACGCAGGTCGCCGAGGGTGGGCTGCCCCAAAGGTACGACGACGCAGGGAACGTCCTCATCGCGTCCGCGCCCAAGGAGGTGCGTACCTTTGCCCCCGGCGGGCAGGAGGGCGAGTACGTCCTGGAGGAATCGATCGTCACCGACTACGCCCTGATCCACGCGGCCGTCGGCGACACCCACGGCAACCTCGTGTTCCACGAGGCGGCGCGGCAGTTCTCCCCGGTCGCCGCGATGGCGGGCAAGATCTGCATCGCTCAGGTGGAGAAGCTGGTCCAGCCCGGCCAGATCCACCCGGACGCCGTGCACCTGCCCGGCGTGTTTGTGCACAGCGTCGTGGAGGTCGGCCAGATCGAGAAGCGCATCGAGAAGCGCACCGTGCGGGCAGCCGAGCCGGCGCCCGCGCAGGCCGAGCCGCCCGCGGCCGGCACCGAACCCGGGGCCGCGACCCCCACCCCGCCGGAAGGCGGGGGAACCACGGAAGCCGGCCCCTCGCCGTCGGGCACCGGAACCGACGCGACCGGAACGGGGGCCTGATCATGGCGCTGACACGCGAGCAGATGGCGGCGCGGGCCGCGCAGGAGCTGCAGGACGGGCAGTACGTGAACCTGGGGATCGGGCTGCCGACTCTCGTCCCGAACTACCTGCCCGAGGGCCGCACCGTGGTCCTGCAATCGGAGAACGGGATCCTCGGTGTGGGGCCGTACCCCACGGAGGACCAGGTGGATCCGGACCTCATCAACGCCGGCAAGGAGACCGTCACGGTGCTGCCCGGCGCGAGCTTCTTCGACTCAGCGCTGAGCTTCGGCATGATCCGCGGCGGCAAGATCGACGCCGCGATTCTCGGCGCCATGCAGGTCTCCGTCAACGGCGACCTGGCGAACTGGATGATCCCCGGAAAGATGGTCAAGGGCCCGGGCGGCGCCATGGATTTGGTGCACGGGGCCAAGCGCGTGATCGTGCTGATGGAGCACGTGGCCAAGGACGGGACGTCCAAGGTGGTGCCGGAGTGCACGCTGCCGCTCACGGGCCGCGGCGTGGTGAACCGGATCATCACGGACCTCGCGGTGCTGGACGTGACGCCGCTGGGGCTGGCGCTCGTGGAGTGCGCGCCGGGGGTGTCGCCGGAGGAGGTGCGGGCCGCGACGGCCGCGCCGATCCTCTGACGCCCTTCCCGCCGACTGCCGGATCGCTTCAGAACTGCCGAAAGATGCGGGCCGTTCTGAAGCGATCCGGCAGTTTCGTGGAGGAGCGTGAGCTCAGGCGCCGGCCGGCGGCTCGAACACCCACGGCTCGCGCGGCAACGCCGCCGGGTCGAAGCCGTCCACGGCCCCCGCGAGGGGGCCGGCGGGCAGCCGGAGCGAGTCGAGCAGCAGGTCACGGACCCGCTCGCTGGAGAGCCCGACGTCGTGCAGCCGGGAGAGCGTGACGGCCCCGTCGCGCTTGGCGAGGCGCTGGCTCTCGCCGTTGATGACGAGCGGGACGTGGGCGTACTGGACCTCGGCGGCCGCCTCGGGGCCGTAGAGCAGCCCGCGCAGGTGCGCCTGGCGCGGCGAGGAGAACGCGAGGTCGTCCGCGCGGACCACCTGGTCCACGCCGGAGAGGTGATCGTCCACGACCACCGCGAGGTTGTAGGCCGGCGTGCCGTCGTTGCGCTGCACCACGACGTCGTCCACCTGCCCCGTGACGGGGCCCAGGAGGGTGTCCTGGACGGTGACGGTCTCGTGCTCGGTGGCGAGGCGCCAGGCGGCGGGGCGGTGCTGGCGGCGCTCGGCGCGCTCGGCCTCGCTCAGGTGGCGGCACGTGCCCGGGTAGGCGCCGGGCGGGGTGTGCGGCGCGCGCGGTGCGTCGAGGATGTCGCGGCGCGTGCAGAAGCACTCGTAGAGCAGGCCGCGGTCCCTCAGGGAGGAGAGGGCCTCGGCATAGACGGGCAGGCGCTCGGACTGGCGCGGGGAGACGGTGTCAAACGTCAGGCCGATGGCCGCGAGGTCGCGGATCTGCGCCTCCTCGGCGCCGGCGGCCGTGCGGGCCGTGTCCAGATCCTCGACGCGCAGGATGAACTCGCGGCCGGTGGAGCGGGCGAAGAGCCAGGCCAGCATGGCCGTGCGCAGATTGCCGACGTGGAGTTCGCCGGAGGGGCTGGGGGCGTAGCGGCCGGCACCCATGGTCACGCACTTCCTTCGCGAAAAGCGGCTGGGGACGTCGTCTGGGGACGTTAAAGGCCCCTCATGCACCTGCCAGAGCCCATCTACCCTTGCTGCATTCCTGCCCTGGGGGAGTTCGACGAGATAGCACCACATGAGGGGCCGTCATTCAGTATAGGCGCTTGTGTGGCTGGGGCCGAATCGGCGGCCCCACGGGCGGGCCGACCGGCCGCGCGAAGCCTCGAGATCCGTGGGATGGCGCGGAAGAGCGCCCTTGGGCCGGTCCGATTTCGGATCCACCCCCGGTGTGGGCTAAGCTTGTCTAGCCTGCTTCACGCGGGCAAGCCAAGGAGGATTCGCCTAGCGGCCTATGGCGCACGCCTGGAACGCGTGTTGGGTTAACGCCCTCGGGGGTTCAAATCCCCCATCCTCCGCGGAGTACACCTCCGGTTACCGACTTTGGTAGCCGGAGGTGTTGTTTTTATGCGGGTTCCTCCCGCGCGCCGCCGTCCCACGGGCCCTCGGGGCCATCGAAGGTCGGCCGCGAAAGCGCTCAGCGGGGCCAGATGGCCTAGGGCGTGTTGCTAAACACGTTCGGGGGCCTTGTGAGCGAGTCTTGGATGTGTGTCGCGTGATGTGATCTCTGA